>CANJEJ010000032.1 GCA_947473325.1 Alphaproteobacteria bacterium
ACCGGGTTGGGGCGCGTGGTCTTGACGTGGATGGTGGCATCGTCGACCACGATGATGTCGGCGATGAAGGGAACGATGTTCTTGCCGGTCGAGGTGGCCTTGCCGGCATCGGTCTTCAGCAGCCAGTCATAGGACGCCTTCACGGCCGCGCCGTTCAGCGCCTCGCCGTTGGCGAACTTGGTCTGGACGATCTTGAATTCCCAGGTCGTGGGATCGACGTTCTTCCAGCTCGTGCCCAGCAGCGGGTTCAGCTTGCCCTGCGGTGCGTTCTGGGTGAGCTGCTCGTAGACCGCCGACCAGGTGAAAATGCCGGGCGTGCCGACGGCGCCGGAAAACGGGTTGCCCTTGCCGCCGGTGTATTCGCGCACGCCGACCTTGAGCGTTTCGGCCGCCGCGGGCAGCGCGACCATCGCGGTGCCGGCCAGCAGCGCGGCCGACAAGACGGCGGATTTCACGGATTTCCTCATTCTGGTCACTCCCTGTGCTTATGTCTTGAAACGATTCTTACCCGAAAACGCACCCCGCGACCAAAAAAAGGGCCGCCACGCCGGACGGCGGGCGGCCCCGGGGATGTGCAGAGGGACTACTTCCGCAGGCTGATCTTCTCGTAGGCGATCCACTGGTTGACGTGGTCGAAGCCTTCGACCTTCGGGCTGTGCGCCATCACCTCGTCGAACTCCACAAGGTAGACGATGGGCGCATTGTTGCGGTTCATCTCAAGCGCCTGGCCGAGCAGCGCGAGGCGCTTCGGCTCGTCGAACTCGACCTCAAGCTGCTCGACCAGCTTCATTTCGTCCGCGTTGCAGTAGTAGGGCGGGTTCTTCTTGCAGCTCGTGTATTGCAGGAATGCCTGCGAGGCATCGAGCGTCGTCGTCAGGTCGTGACCGAAGGCAAAGGCTTCATAGGGCCAGGTGCCCTTCAGGTAAAAGTCGATCCATTCCGGGAACTGCTGCGGAATCAGCTTCACGCGAATGCCGATACGGGTCATGTCCTGCACCGCGGCCTGGTACACCTGGGAGATCGCGGTATCGGTCATGATGGCGCGGATCTCCATGTCGAAGCCGTTCGGATAGCCGGCGTCAGCCAGCAACTTCTTCGCCTTGGCCGGGTCGTATTCATAGGCCTTCAGGTTCTTGTTGTAGCCGTTCACGACAGAGGGCGCGGATTGTGTCGCGGGCGCGCCGCCACCACCAAAGATGTTCTGGACGATGCTGTCCTTGTCGACGGCGTGGTTGAGCGCCTGGCGGACACGCACGTCGGCGAGCGGGCCGGTCACCGGCTCCGAAGGCCTGTCGGGCGCCGAACGCCGCTGGGTCACGAAGGTCAGGCCGAGCGTGCGCGTGGCACGCTTCGAAACGATCTTGATGCCGGCCTTGGTCGCCTCAGGGATTGAATCGCGCGACAGCAAAACGTCGATGTCGATTTGGTTCGACAGCAGCGCTTGGGCGCGCGCCGCGCCCTCGGCCAGCACCGACCACTCAATGCGGTCCACATTGGTCTTCTGGCCGCGCCAGTTGGGATTGGCAGTGCCGATCACGCGTTCCTGGCGGTACTCACCGACAAAGGGGCCGGTGCCGCGCGCATTGCTCACGAAGCTCGTCAGGCCATCGTCGGCCAACGCCTTGGGCGGCAGGATGGTGACAGGCTGCACCAGCTTCGGCGTCAGCGGGGCCGGCCGGATCGTCTTGATGTGGATGGTCACGGGATCAACGACGATGACGTCCGACAGGTAGACGCCGACATTC
The DNA here is from genome assembly GCA_947473325.1 of Alphaproteobacteria bacterium. Classification (GTDB taxonomy): domain Bacteria; phylum Pseudomonadota; class Alphaproteobacteria; order SHVP01; family SHVP01; genus CANJEJ01. The sequence continues at coordinate 1,746 of CANJEJ010000032.1, forward strand.
TTGCCGGTCGAGGATGCCTTTCCGGTGTCGGTCTTGAGCACGAAGTCGTAGGACGCCTTCACCGCCCTCGCGTCGAAGACCTCGCCGTTCGAGAATTTCACATTCGGCCGCAGCTTGAACTCCCAGGTCGTGGGATCGATGTTCTTCCAGCCGGTCGCCAGCAGCGGCTGCGACACGCCGCCCGCACCGTTCTGGGTCAGCTGTTCATAGATCGCGGTCCAGGTGAAGGAGCCGGGCGACTGGATGCCGCCGGAATAGGGGTTGCCCTGCGCGCCCGCAAGTTCGCGGATACCGACGCGCAAGGTTTCCGCCTGTGCCTGTGTGGCGAATACGGTGCTGCCCAGCAGCGCGGCCCCCAGCTGTGCGGCCAGTGTCGCGCGGCGAAGATGACTGAGGTGATGCCCGTTCATTTCCTGCACTCCCTGTTGCAATCGGTCCGAAACGACAAAGGCCCGGCATCGCTGCCGGGCCTTTGCTACGTGAGCCTATGGTGCTCCGTTACTTCTTGAGCTTCAGCTCGTGATAGTTGATCACGAGGTTGACCTGCTTGAAGCCGGTGATCTTCGGGTCGTACGCCATGCTTTCCGTGCCCTCGACCAGGAAGAGGATCGGGGCATTCTTGGCGTTGACCGTCAGCAACTCCTGCAGCAGCTTTTCGCGCTTTGCCGAGTCGAATTCGACCTGTGTCGCGTTGAACAGCTTCATCTCGTCGTCGTTGCAATAGTACGGCGGATTCTTGAAGCAGGAGGCGAACTCGAAGCCGCGGCCGGCGTCCAGGATGCCGGTCAGGTCGGTGCCGAAGCCGAAGCCTTCATACGGCCAGTCGCCGCCGGTCCAGTATTTCAGCCATTCCGGGAAGGGCTGGCTGACGAACTTCGCCTTGATGCCGACCTTTTCCAGGTCCTGCACCGCCGACTGGTAGACGAGGTCGAAGGTGGCATTGCCCTGGCTCGCCCGGATCTCCATCGGGAAACCATTGGCAAAGCCGGCTTCGGCCAGCAGCTTCTTCGCCATCGCCGGATCGTAGGGATACGGCTTGATGTTCGGGTTGTAGCCGAAGGCGGTGGAGGTCGACAGCTGGCTCACCGGCTTCGCCTGGCCCTTGTAGATGTTCTCGACGATCGAGTCCTTGTTGACGGCGTAGTTCAGCGCCTGACGGACACGCACGTCACCGAGCGGGCCCTTCACCGGTTCCGACTTCTTCGCCGGATCAGGATCGGCCTTCTTCATGCTGACGAGCGAGATGCCGAGCGTGCGGGGGCCCGGCACCGTGTCGATCATGAAGCCGGCTTTCTTCAGCTCGTCGATGCCATCGATGTTCGTCGCCACATCGAGATGCACCTGGCCCGACCGCAGCGCCGCGATGCGCGCGGCGCCTTCCGGCATGGCGATGATCTGCAGCTTGTCGAAGTCGCCCGTCACCTTGCGCCAGGCGTTCGGGTAGGCCTCGGCCAGTGCCTCACCTGCCTTGAACTCCGTGATCCGGTAAGAACCCGTGCCCGACGGCTTCTTGGCGAAATCCTCGGGACCCATGTCCTTCCAGGCCTTCGGGGCGACGATGGCGGTGGCGACCAGCTGGCGCGGCAGAATCGGCGCCGGCTTGTTGGTCTTGAGGGTGAGCGTCATCGCGTCGGTCACGATGACGTCGGAGAGAAGCGGCTGGATGTCCTTGCCAAGGATGGTCAGCTTGCCGATATCGCTCCGCAGCCAGTCAAAGGTCGCCGCGGCGGCGGCGGCATCGAACACTTCGCCATTGGTGAAGGTGACGCCCGGCTGAATCTTGAATTCCCAGGTCAACGGGTCCTTGTTGGTCCAACTGGCGAAGAGCTGCGGGTCAAGGCCGCCCTTTTCGTTCACGAAGGTGGGGTAGTTGAAGATGGCGCCCCAGGTGAAGACGTGCGGGATGCCGCGGCCGGTATAGGGGTTGCCGAAGGCGGTCGGCAGGTTGGTGGCGCCAACCTTCAGCGTCTCGGCCTGCGCGGCGGCGCCCATCACCAGCAGCGGTGCGGCCACCAGGCCGACTGTCAGCGCGCTGGCGCCATGGCGCAGGACGCGGGAAAGGGAAACTCGGATCATTGGGGTAGAACCTCCTCGGACAAATTTCTTGTGTGACGGAATCCTTAGGCGGGGGCTTTCGCCCGCGCAAGGCGATTCACCGCGATTTCGGTGTGTTGATTGGCCTTGCCCGTCTGGCGCGCGATTATACTGCCCCCGGCAGCCCGCGCGGCGGGATTCGCGCCTGGCGCTCAGTAATTCGGACCGCGGACATATCCCTTGGCAAAGGGCTTCAGGCCGGCGGGAATGCGCGGCCGGTAGGGCGGGTTCCAGCGCATGGGCGACTTCTTGTCGGCGAAAATATTGTGCATCGGGCCGCCGACCGTGCGAACCCACAGGTTGAAGCCGGTGATCGAGCCCGACGGGCCATGCCACTGCTGCTCGCGCCACCAGACATAGCCGCCGGGGCCCATCACGCCGCAATCGCCCCAGACATATTCGCCGTCGATGGCGAAGATCTCTTCGATCATCGAATGGGTCCATTTCGGCTTGGCGCCGTCCTTCGGCACCCGGTGCGGCGCGGTGGCGTAGAGGAACGAGCTTTCGCCTGTATAGGGATCGGTGCGCAACGGCTTGATCATCGTGCCGCGGGCGAGCTTCGGGTCGACCAGGCTTTCGTCCCACGGCATGTCGAGCGTGTTGATCTGCTCGACCAGCAGCGCCTTGTCGAACAGGCCGCGTTCCGGCGCCCCGGTCTGCACTTTGGGCGTGGCCGAAAAAGTCGTCAGCAGCACCGCGCCGGATTTCGAGGCATAGGACTTGCGCACATGGCCAGCGGGCAGGAACGCATAGGCGTGCTGGCCATAGGTCAGGCCGTTGATGGTCAGGCTGCCCTCCAGCACGAAGAATTCCTCGTGCGCACGCAGGTGCTCTGGCCCCTTGCGCGTGAAGCCCGCCGGATAGCGGATGATGGTGGTGCAGTCGCCGTTCTTCGCGTCGATGCCCAGGATCTTCACCTGCACGCCGGGCCGCCCGCCGCCCTGCAGCCCGCGTTTGAACGGTAGGTCCTGGGCCTGGATGAAGACGCAATGGGGACGGGACATGCGAAGGGTCTTTCTTATTCGGTGGCGCGAAACTCGATGATTGTACCGGCGGCTTCCTCGGGATGCACCCACAGGCGGTCAGGACCCGTCTGGATGGCGCCGACGCCATTGCCGCGCAGCAGCGCATCGGCGTGGCCGATATCGGCGACGGCGACGACGAAGCCCGCGAGCCAGGGCAGGCAGGGCGGGCGCACATCGGTGTAACGGCCGGCGATGCCGTCTGCGTCCAGCACGACCAGCCGGGCCTCGCCGAAGTCGAAGGCGCGACCGCCGCGCACCGGCGTGCCGGGCGCCGCCAGCATCTGCTGGTAGCGTGCGGTGGTGACGCCGACATCCTCGACACAGACCATGACCTCGCTGACGCCAAGTGCGCTGTTGGGATGCGCGGTGACCACATCCTGGTAGACCGTCTCCGGTGTGACATGTTCGACGACGCAGAACAGGCCCTCGGGCGCGGTCGCCGGCGGCACCATCAGCCAGCGGAACCGCGCAAGGCCGGGCGTGCCATAGGCGACATGACGCGATGCCTCCATCACCGGTCCGGCGGCGATGCCGCGACGGCCGAGATCCTCTGCGGCGGCGGCCGCGTTGGCGGTCGCCAAAGCCACGATGTGCAGCCCGGCATAGCGCGCGATGAACGGGGCGAGGTGATTGCCGGCCGCCGGATCGCTGATCGCCGTCAGCTCCACATAGCTGTCGCGGAAGACAATGTGCTGGCTGTCCTGGCCGAGCGGACGGGGCTTGCCGTCCGGCCCCGTGCCCATCAGCGGCACCGGCGCGGTGACGGCGAAGCCCAGTCGCCGGAACACGGCCTCGGTCTCCGCCATGTCATGGCTGACGAGGCCGACATGATCGATGCCGGTGATGGCGCGGGGCATGGGGGCTTTCACGGTGCGGGAGGGGGCCATCCTGCGGGCTGGCCTTTCCGGCGACAAGGCCGCGCGTAGCCGCCCGGCTTGTGATAATCTGCAACAATCATGGTGGATTCGACATCAACGCCGCCCAAGGGCGAAACTGCGCGCATTTTCCGTGAACGCATGGCGCAGGCGCTTGAGGCGGCCGGTGTTGGTCGCGGCGAGCTTGCCGCGCGCATCGGCATCGACCGCTCGACCCTGTCGCAAATCCTGTCCCCGGCCAACGATCGCCTGCCGCGGGCGGATACGGTCGCCGCCCTCGCGTCAGAGTTGCAGATCAGCCTCGACTGGTTGCTCGGATTGAGCCAGGAACAGCGCCGGGGAGCGTCAATTCTGCTCGAATCTTTGCAATTCCGGCCGAGTCCGAACACGCCGGTGGATGAAGGTTTGCAGCGCTGGTGCGACGAAGCGCGCGGCTACAAGATCCGTTACGTGCCCGCCACGCTGCCCGATCTCGCCAAGACGCGCGCGGTGATGGCGCATGAATACCAGGACTATGTCAGCCGCGAGACGGAAGAGGCGCTGACCTCGGCGCAGGAGAAACTCGCCTACACGCGTCAGCCCGAGACCGACATGGAGATCTGCCTGCGCATCCAGGACATGCGCGGCTTCGCCTTCGGCGAGGGCATCTGGCAAGGCCTCAGCCTTGATGCGCGCGTGCAGCAGCTCAGCCGCCTCATCGCGCTGCATGACGAACTCTACCCGTCGCTGCGCATGTTCTTCTACGACGGCCGCACCCATTACTCGGTGCCCTACACCGTGTTCGGGCCGGTGCGCGCGGCTGTCTATGTCGGCCAGATGTATTTCGTCTTCAACACCAAGGAGCACATCCGCGTGCTGACGCGCCACTTCGACGACCTGGTGCGCGCCGCCGTGGTGCAGGCGAACGACACCCCGCGCATGCTCGCCGCGCTGCGCGACGAGGTGACGAAGGCGGCGAAGCGCTGACTACGCGGCTGCGCGCAGGTAGTGCAGGCTGAACAGCGTGTCGGGATCGGTCCACGCGGCCAGCGGCTCGTAGCCCGCTTCGGCGGCGAGCGCCTGGAACTCGGCGACCGTGTATTTGCAGGAATACTCGGTGTGGATCGTCTCGCCCTTGCGGAAGGGCACCTGGGCGCCGGCGACGTGCACGGTCTGGTCGCGCAGGCTCTCGATGTGCATTTCGATGCGGCCTTCCGCTTCGTTGTAGAAGGCCTTGTGGCGGAAGGCCCTGAGATCGAAATTTCCGTGCAGCTCGCGGTTGATGCGCGCCAGCAGGTTCAGGTTGAAGGCGGCGGTCACGCCGGCCGCGTCATTGTAGGCGTCGTGCAGCACCTGCACGTCCTTCTTCAGATCGACGCCGATGACAAGCCCGCTGCCGGGGCCAAGCAGTGCGGCGCACTGGCGCAGGAACTTGGCGGCTTCCGCTGGCGTGAAGTTGCCGATGGTCGAGCCGGGAAAGAAGCCGAGCCGATTGTCCGCTGGCACGTCGTCGGGCAGTTCGATCGACCGGGTGAAGTCGGCGCAGACCGCGACCACGTCGGTTCCGGGATAATCGACAGCAATCCCGTCGGCGGCCTCGCGCAGGTGTTCTCCGGAAATATCGATCGGCACGAAGGTCTGGGCATCGACGGCGTCGAGCAGCAGGCGGATCTTGATCGACGAGCCGGCGCCGAATTCGACCACCGTCGTCTGCGGGCCGGCCAGTTCGGCGATGTCGTCGGCATGGTCGCGCAGGATGCCGAGTTCCGTGCGCGTCGGGTAATACTCTGGCAGCTCGGTGATGCGGTCGAAGAGTTTCGACCCGCGCGCGTCGTAGAAATACTTGGCCGACAATTGCTTCTCGGCGCGGGCAAGGCCCGCCAGCACATCGGCGCGGAAATCGTCGCGCGCATGGCCAAGGTCGACAAAGCCGGCGCGGCGATGGCGCCCGGCCGCGGGCGTGTGGACGGTGATGGTCATGCTGCATCCTCTGCGAGCCGCACGCCGGCAAACATCCACCGCATGGCTGGGTAAAAGAAATTCCTGTAGCTGGCGCGCACATGCCCGTCCGGCGTCGTGCAGCACCCGCCGCGCAGCACCATCTGGCTCGACATGAACTTGCCGTTGTATTCGCCGACTGCACCTTGCGCGGGGCGGAAGCCGGGATAGGGCGAGAAGGGCGACTGCGTCCATTCCCACACGTCGCCGAACATCTGCTGCAGGCCGGGGCCCACTTCCGCCGCGACCGGACGCAGGAAGCCGGTGCCGAGCGTGTTGCCCGATGGCGTCAGGCCGCGCGCCGCGCGTTCCCATTCGCCTTCCGTGGGCAGCCGCTTGCCGGCCCAGCGCGCAAAGGCATCGGCCTCGAAAAAGCTGACATGGCAGACTGGCGCGTGGTCATCGACCGGCTGCAATCCGGCGAGCGTCATCGCCTGCCAGGCGCCGTCGTTCTGCGTCCAGTAGAGCGGCGCCTGCCAGCCCTCGCGCTGCACCGTGGCCCAGCCGTCCGACAGCCAGAATTCCGGCCGGGTATAGCCGCCATCGGCGATGAAGGCCTTCCACTCGCCATTGGTGACGCAGCGCGAGGCCAGTTTGAAGGGGCGCAGCAGAATGTCGTGGCGTGGCCCCTCGCAGTCGAAGACGAAGCCGCGTCCCGTATCAGCGCCGATCTCGTCGATGCCGCCGTCGAAGCGATGCCATGTCGCCGGCGCCGCGGTGCGCGCCGGCGCCGGGCGGAAGGGGCGATAGGCCGGCGCCATGGCGTTCTGCGCGAACAGGTGCAGCAGGTCCATCAGGATCAGCTCCTGGTGCTGCTCCTCATGCGCGAAGCCGAGTTCGATCAGCGGCACGAGGTCGGCGAGCAGCGCATCGTCCGCCGTCTCGAGAAAGCGCGTCATCGCCGCATCGACATGGGCGCGATAGGCAAAGACCTCGGCCACCGTCGGCCGCGTCAGCAGCCCGCGCTGCGGCCGTGGATGCCGCGCGCCGACCGCCTCGTAATAGGAATTGAACAGGAAGCCGTAGATCGGATCGATGGGCCGGTAGCCCGGCGCATGCGGGATCAGCAGAAAGGTCTCGAAGAACCAGGTCACGTGCGCGATATGCCACTTTGCCGGGCTCGCATCTGGCATGGATTGCGGCACCATGTCCTCCGGCGCGAGGTCGCGGACAAGCGCCGCGGTCTGGCCACGCACGGCCGCGAAGCGCTGCAGAAGGCGCCGGCGTTCGGGGATTTCCGGCCGCAGGCTGGCAACATCCACGGGCGACATGGAATCGGCTCCTATGTGGTGATTCCGAAACTTATGATGCGAATTGTCAACAATCTTAGGAAAACTGCGGTTCATTCGCTTCACACACGCCGTTCGCCACCCTAGCCTGCCGGGGAAACGGGGATCAACCCGAAAGGGTCCCCACAGGAACAACGGGTATTGCCCGCCGGGGTTGTCCGGCACGACCTTTTGTCCGCCCCCGAGGGGAACATGGCACCGCAATCCCTTGAATTGTCGGCACAAATGCGTAGATTTCGCTGATACCCGAGGAAATCGCTCATGTTTATCAAGACCCAGGAAACCGGCTCCCCGCACGAACTCACCTTCCTGCCGGGCCGCGAGATTCTAACGTCGGGCCGCGTCAGTTTCGCGACCGCGGGCGAGGCCGCGCGTGCACCGCTGGCGCGCCGGCTGCTGGAGCAGGGCGATGTCGAGCTCGTCACTCTCGGGACCGAATCAATCCTGGTCCGCAAGGCGCAAGGCGCCGACTGGGCCGACCTCAAGCCCGCGCTGCTGGTGGCGATCATGAATCACTTCACGGCGGGCGAACCCGTCATCCTTGACGATGCTGCGCCAGCGCCCGCCCAGGCCGCGAGCGACGATCCAATCGTGGTGAAGATCCGCGAGCTGATCGAGACGCGCATCAAGCCGGTCGTCGCCAAGGACGGCGGCGCCGTGGTGTTCCACGACTTCAAGGACGGCGACGTCGTGCTTGAATTCCAGGGCTCGGCCTATCGCCTGGTTGGCGGCATCGAGAACCTGCTGCGCCACTACGTGCCGGAAGTCGTCAATGTCGTCGACTATCTCGACACGGTGTCGAAGCCCGGCCTCGACACGCCGGAAGGCCAGGCCATTCGCCAGGTGCTGCAGGACGAGGTCAACCCGAGCGTGGCGAGCCATGGCGGCCATATCAGCCTGATCGACGTGATCGGCGACACGGCCTATATCCGCCTCGAAGGCGGTTGCCAGGGTTGCGGCATGGCCAACGTGACGCTGAAGCAGGGCGTCGAGGTGCAGATCAAGAAGGCGGTGCCGACCATCGCCCGCGTCCTCGACACCACCGACCACGCCAGCGGCAGCAATCCGTATTACCGGGGCTAGTTCATGTTCCACACCCTCGCCCTTCGAGACGGCGCTGCGCGCCTCCTCAGGGTGAGGGCTACTGAAAGTTCATAAAAACTCCGCCTCATGCTGAGGGGCGCCGCCAGGCGCGTCTCGAAGCATGGCCGCTAGCTCCGAGGCTTCAGGCCGAACGCTTCCGCAATCAGTTCATACGAGCGCACCCGCGCGGAAAAGTCGTGGCAGATGGTCAGCACCATCACCTCGTCGACGCCATAGCGGTCCGCGGTTTCCTGAATTCCCGCCTTCACCACATCGGGCGTGCCGATGACATGGCTCGTCGACCGCTCGGCCATGCGCTGCCGTTCGGCCGGCGTGTAGTCATAGGCGTCCGCTTCCTCGGGCGAGGGATACTGGCCGAGCCGGCCGCGCTCCAGCTGCACACGCCACAGGTTGCGGCTCTTCGCATAATAGTGCGCCTTCTCCATCGTCTCGGCGCAGATCGCGAACAGGCAGATGTTGGCACGCGGTTCGGGAGCGAATTCCGACGGCTCATAGGCGTGGCGGTAATAGTTGACGATCTCGACGCCGCCCTCGCCGTTGATGAAATGCGCGAAGGAAAAGGCGGTGCCCAGCCGCGCCGCCAGTGCCGCGCTCGAATCGCTCGAGCCGAGCAGCCAGAGGTCCGGTGCGTGATCGATCTTCGGCGTTGCCTTGATGCGCGCGAAGGCTTCGGTCACCGGCTTCGTGTCGGTCAGGAAGGCGCGCAGGTCGGCGACCTTGGCGGGGAAATATTCGATGCCGATCTGCGAGCCATAGGCCAGCGCCGCTGCGGTCAACCCGTCACTGCCTGGCGCGCGGCCGATGCCGCAATCGATGCGGCCGGGATACATCGTCTCCAGCAGCTTGAAGTTCTCGGCCACCTTGAGCGGGCTGTAATGGCTCAGCATCACACCACCCGAGCCGACGCGGATGTGCTTGGTCGCCCCCGCGACGCGGCCGATCAGGATTTCCGGCGAGGCGCCCGCGAGACCGTCGGAGGCATGGTGCTCGGCGAGCCAATAGCGCTCGAAGCCCAGCCGGTCGGCGGCCTGGGCCAGTTGCACGGTTTCGTTGACGGCATCCGCCGGCGTCGCGCCGCTGCGCACGGGCGACTGGTCGAGCACGCTGAGTTTCAAAGTCATGCGCCGTGCTTAGCCCAGCTTCGCGCCCGGCTCAATCGGCCTTCAGGTATTTCTCCAGCCAGGCAACGCTGCGCTGCCAGGCATCGTCACGCGCCTTGGCATCGAGACGGTAAATCTGACCCTGCTGGGTCGTGTCGTTCTGCATCAGGCTGGTCTTGCCGCGATCGAAGCGATGATAGGCGCGGGGATAGCTGACAAGTTCCACCGTCTTGCCTGCCGCGGTCAGGCTGTCGCGATAGGCCGTTGCCTGGGGCAGTGGGATTTCGTTGTCGCTTTCCCCGTGCAGGAGAAGCACGGCGCCGCTGACCTTTGGGGCGGTCCGCACCGGCGAGCCAGACCAGAAGCGTTCGACCAGCCGCGAGAACGGTAGCTCACGGCTTTCCAGGTCATAGACGCCGTAGTAGCCGATGGATGCCCGGGTGGTCGGATCGTTGGCGGCCAGCACGGCGGCCATGTTGCCGCCGATCGAAAAGCCGACGGCAGCAATGCGGTCGTCCATCACCTCCGGCCGGTCGCGCAGCCATTTCGAGATCAGGGGCAGGTCGACGGCATGGCGCAGCTCATAGGTTCCGCGCCCGCCATACTGGTTCAGCGTTGGCACCAGTGCGGCATAGCCCTGCTTGGCGAGCGCGATGGCGTAGTTCCTGTCAAAGTCCTCAGCGCTGCCGTTGATAATCATGTAGTAGGTCGGGATCACCAGCACGCCGGGAACCGGTGCCGATGCCGTTGGCAGGTACATTCCGACCGAACGAATTTCCCTTCGCTGATCGGCACGCTCAGGGTGATATGGGTGATGCCGCCGTCGAGCTTGCGCTCGGTCGGCTGGACCTGGGCACCCGCCTGTGTCGTGAACACCAGACCAACGACCACCGCTGCGGCGGCCAGGCCGCCGCGCCACACGTCTGAAAATTTCAAGGCATCCCCACGCGTTGATTTTTTGTTGTGAGAACTAAAGCGTCTGATGGCGAAAATGGCGAATCATTTTCTTGTCAGGCCGTGCCCTTAAAAAGCCATCGGCCATGCCCATTTTCGCACTGGCGCCTGATCCTGGCGCTGACGCGCTGTTTGGGAGGTGGCCATGCTGCTCACCCCGATTGGCACGAAGCAGGCCCGGTGGAATCCCGGCCTTGCTACCGACCATCTGACATTGGGACAGGTTTACCGGACGCTGCCCGGCGATTTGCCGGCGGCGATCGATCCGCTCGTGCGCCTGTTCGAGAACCCGGCGAGCCCGATCGCCTTTCGCGGCGCCATCACGCTGGAACGGCACGACTGCGTGCATGTGTTGCTCGGCCGCGGCCTGCTCGGCCAGGACGAAGCCTTCGTGCTCGGCTTCACCATGGGCGCGGAGACGGGGGTGCCGCTCGCCCAGATCGAGTCCTTCCGCACCGTGGCGCGGCGGCTTTATTCCGGCGCGAACCAGTTTCGCGAGGCAGACCTGCGCGTCTTTGATCTTGGCCGCGCGGCCGCAAAGGCGATGGGGGCGAGGCCGCTGTCGCGCTTTCCGTTCGAGCGGCACATGGACAGGACGATCGGCCTGCTGCGCTGCCGGCTCGGAATCGACAGCGCGATGCTGCGGACGATCTACCGCGCGGAACGGGTGCTTGCGTCCGCGACCGTGGAATCCGCCCGGCTGGCGGCGTGATCCAGGAGTCCGTGCTTGCGCAGCGAATGGCGGAGCTGGTTGTAGGTGAGGCCGAGCCAGCGCGCGGTGGCGCGCTGGTTCTGCCGGTTCGCGTCCAGCGCGCGGCGCAGCAGCATGATCTCATGGGCGGCGAGTTCCGCGCGCAGGTCGAAAGGGGCCGACGGTGCGGTCGCTGGTGAAGGCGAGGGGGGCGTCGCTGCCGCCGCCGCCACCACAGGGCGAAAGGGCGAGGCGAAGGGATCGAATTCCACCGACTCGATCGCCCGCCCGGCTTCGGCGCGATAGACCGTTCGCTCCACCGTGTTCTTCAGCTCGCGCACATTGCCCGGCCAGTCATGGTCGCAAAGCCGGTCGCGCACCGCCGGCGTGAAGCCGGGGAATTCGTCCCAGCCGAGTTCGATCGCCATGCCATGGGCGAAGTGATCGGCCAGCAGCATGATGTCGTCGCGCCGCGCGCGCAGTGGCGGCACCGTCAGCACGTCGAAGCTCAGCCGGTCGAGCAGGTCGTGGCGGAAGTCGCCGGCATCGGCGGCGGCGGGCAGGTCGATGTTGGTGGCGGCGACCAGGCGGACATCGACATTGATCGTCGCATTGCCGCCGACGCGCTCGAACTCGCCATATTCCACCGCGCGCAGAATCTTCTCCTGCACGGACAGGCTCGCGTTGGCGATCTCGTCGAGGAACAGGGTGCCGCGGTCGGCGAGTTCGAAGCGCCCCGCGCGCCGCCGCGTCGCGCCGGTGAAGGCGCCGGCCTCATGCCCGAACAGCTCGCTTTCCAGCACGCTCTCCGGCAGCGCGGCGCAGTTGAGCTTGACGAGCGTACGGTCCCAACGCGGCGACAGGAAGTGCAGGCGTGCCGCGATCAGCTCCTTGCCGGTGCCGCGCTCGCCGATCACCAGGATCGGCCGGTCAAGCGCAGCGGCCCGCGACACGCGCTCCAGCAGTTCCAGAAAGGCGGGGGCCCGGCCGAGCAGGGGCGGGAGGAGGGCGGTGTCGGCCATGTGGTGTAGAGTTATACAGGAAGTATTAAATTGCAATACTACATGGTGCATGGCGCCACATGCTGATCGACGGCAGATTCATTTATATAGAAAAATCAATTACTTAACGGCGCGGTATCACTTGGCACGCTCCGTGCTCTTAACAGGATGCGCCACGTGGGGTGGCGGAAGGGAATGAGACGATGGCTGTGTCCGACCGCGAGATTGATCGCGTCATGCAATTCGGCCTCGAAGACTTCGACTGGTTCTGGGTCGTCGTCGAACTGGCCACCGGCCGCCGCCGGGACGAAGACGAGGCGCCAGACGCCGCCCGCCACGAAGGGGATGAGTGATGCACCAGGACGACGACTACAGCCGCACCGGCCGCAACTTCGATGGCCGCAACCTCGGCGACACGCTGCGCCTCTGGTCCGACCGCGCGCGCGACTTCCTCCGCACCCGGCGCAACGAGCACTGGGTCATGTTTTTCGCCGGCCTTGTCATCGGCCTGATCATCGGCTGACGCCGGCTTCCAGCTTCAAGGAGAGTTCCATGGGTATCTTTTCGCGCCTTGCCGACATCATCAATTCGAACCTCAGCGCCATCCTCGATCGCGCCGAGGACCCGGAAAAGCTGATCCGCCTGATCATCCAGGAAATGGAAGACACGCTGGTCGAGGTCCGCTCCTCGGCCGCGCGCACCATTGCCGAGAAGAAGGGCATCAACCGCCGCCTGGATCGCCTCGGCGAGGCGATGGACGACTGGGAGCGCAAGGCGGAACTCGCCATTGCCAAGGGCCGCGACGACCTGGCCAAGGGCGCGCTGATCGAAAAGGCGAAGCTCGCCGAGGCCGCCAAGGCGCTGTCGGACGAACTCGAACGCCTGGACGAGGCGCTGTCGCGCAATGACGAGGACATCGTCAAGCTTGAGGCCAAGCTCGTCGAGGCCAAGGCGAAGCAGAAGACGATCCGCGCCCGCCACGAGACGGCGAGCAACCGGCTCAAGGTCCGCCGCCAGCTCTATGACGCCAAGATCGACGACGCGCTCGCCCGTTTCGAGCAGATCGAGAAGAAGATCGACCGCGTCGAGGGCGAATCGGATGCCTATGACCTTGGCCGCAAGCCGACGCTCGCCGAGGAAATCTCGGCGCTGGCCACGGAAGACGCGGTGGAGGCCGAACTCCGGGCGCTGCGCGAACGCGTGACGAAGCGCGGCCAGGCGTCGTAAGAGAAGAGACCGGAAACCTCAGCGCCGCGGGGGCTGACCCAGATGTTTGCGACCTTTCACGTTGGCCTCATCCTGGCGCTCACCATTGTCGCGCCGCTGTGGATCGTCTTCCACTACCTGACGCGCTGGCGCATGTCGAAAACCATGACGCGGGAGGACGAGAAGATTCTCCGCGACCTGTGGCAGACGGCAGACCGCATGGAAACGCGCATCGCCACCCTCGAACGCATCCTGGACGCCGAAGCGCCGGGATGGCGGAGCAAGGTCAATGACTAAGGAACGTCCGAGTCCCGTCCGTCTCTACCGCAACCGCCGCAACGGCTGGATTGCGGGCGTCTGCGCCGGCATCGCCGACTATTTCGGCGTCAGCACGGTGCCGGTGCGCGTCGTCACCGTGGTCGGCCTGGTGATGTTCTTCATCCCCACGGTGATTGCCTATGTCTTCGCCGCCTGGCTGATCAAGCCGGCGCCGGCGAACCTGTTCGAATCGAAGGACGAGGAACGCTTCTGGCGCAACGTGCGCAAGGAGCCGAAGGACACGGTGCACGACCTGCACTACAAGTTCGGCGACAGCGAGAAACGCCTGCGCGCGCTGGAGGCCCAGGTGACCTCCTCCGAATTTGAACTGCGCCGCAAGTTCAAGGATCTGGAAGCATAGGCTTGCGGCCCATGCTTCGAGACGCGGGCTGCGCCCGCTCCTCAGCATGAGGTTTGTCTTAGCGGATTCTCGGAAGCCCTCACCCTGAGGAGCGGCCCGTCAGGGCCGCGTCTCGAAGGGCGAGGGCGTCCGCACCGTGGGACGGTGTGGGGAAGACAGCGGAAAATTCACCGGCTTCTGCCATGATGAGCCCATGGCCCTGCCGCCCCGCGACCGCCGTCTGCGCAAGCCGCTTGCCGAACTGGCGGCGCGCGATGCCGATTTCGCTACCGCGCTAAAAGAAGTCGGCCTGCCGCGCGAGCGCAAGCAGCAGCCGGGCTTTGCCGGCCTTGTCCGCATCATCGTTGCCCAGCAGCTGTCGATCCATGCGGCGCGCACCATCAGCGGTCGCCTCGAGGCCGCGCTCGATCCCTTCACGCCGGAGATGTTGCTGGCGCGCCCTGTCGCAGAGCTGCGCGGCTTCGGCCTGAGCAGCGCCAAGGTGCGTTACACCCAGGCGATTGCCCGGCATGTCGTCGAAGGCCATCTCGATTTCGACCGTTTGCACGCCGCGGACGATGACACTGCGATGACCATGTTGACGGCGATCGATGGCGTTGGTCCGTGGACTGCCGAGATCTACCTTCTCTTTGCGTTGAACAGGCCCGACATCATGCCCGCGGGCGATCTTGCGCTGGCGTCGGCGCTGCAGCGGATGAAGCGTCTGCGCCAGCGCCCCGACCCGAAGAAACTGCGGAAAATCGCGGAATCGTGGCGGCCATATCGCAGTGCGGCGGCCCGTTTTCTCTGGCACTATTACGCCCATGCGGGCATTCCCGCATGAAGGGGAGGGCGGGGTGAGGGCCATCAAGCAAGCCTGTGCCGGTTTCGTGACCCTGTTGCTCGCCGCCGCCGCGCCGCTGGCGCCCGCGCAGGCGGCCGAGCAGGTCGACCTTGAGCTCGTCCTCGCCATCGATGTCTCGGGCAGCATCGACTATGACGAGGCAAAGCTGCAGCGGCAGGGCTATATCGATGCCTTCCGCGACAAGTTCGTGCTCGAGGCGATCCAGTCGGGGCCGCATGGCCGGATCGCCGTGACCTATTTCGAATGGTCGGGCAGCGAACAGCAGCAGATGACGACCAAGTGGACGATCATCCATGACGCGGCGACAGCCGATGCCTTCGCGCGCCAGCTGGAAGACGCGCCCATCTCACGCGGCCGTTTCACCTCGATCAGCGGCGCCATCGTCTTCGCCATTCCGATGTTCGAGGCCAACGACTACCAGGCCCGCCGCAAGGTGATCGACATTTCGGGCGATGGGCCCAACAACGCAGGCCCCTGGGTCAACGTGGCGCGCGAACTGGCGCTCAGCCGCCAGATCACCATCAACGGCCTGCCCATCATCAACGACCGGCCGCAGTTCGGCGGTTTTGGCGGCATGAACCTCAAGGACCTCGACGTCTATTTCGAGCATTGCGTCATCGGGGGCCCGGATGCCTTCATGATCGCGGCGAACGGGTTCGAGGATTTCGCCAAGGCCGTGCGCCGGAAAATGATTCTTGAAATTGCCGGCGATACGCCTGAACCTCGCTTCATTCCTGCGCAGGCATCGCCGCAGATCTTCGAAGCCACCGACTGCCAGGTCGGTGAGAAGATGATGCAGTTCCGTTTCCGAGATCCTTTGCAATGACATCAGAAAAGCCGGTGGGCGTGCCGGGCAACCAGTTGCCCGGTTGGGGGAGTGACACGGTCGCTCTGGCCCTGCGCAATCTCGATATCCCGTATATCGCCCTCAATCCGGGCGCCAGCTACCGCGGCTTCCACGACAGCCTGGTGAATTTCCTGGGCAACGAAACGCCGAAGATGATTCTCTGCCTGCACGAAGGCAATGCCGTGGCGATTGCCCATGGCTATGCCAAGGTGACCGGCAAGCCCATGGCGGTGGCGCTGCACAGCAACGTCGGCCTGATGCATGGCACGATGGGCATCTTCAACGCCTTCTGCGACCGCATGCCGATGATGATCTTCGGCGCCACCGGACCGGTGGATGCGGCAAAGCGCCGGCCCTGGATCGACTGGATCCACACCGCGCGCGATCAGGGCGCGCTGATACGCAACTACACCAAGTGGGACGATCAGCCGGCCTCGCCCCAGGCCGCCGTTGAATCGGTCTACCGCGCCAACCTGCTGACGCGCACCGCGCCCTGCGGCCCGGTCTATATCAACCTCGATGTGACCTTGCAGGAAGAGGCCCTGGCCAAGCCGGTGATCCCGCCCGACATCGCCCGCTACAAGCCGGCCGCCCCGGCGCGGCCGAGCGCGGCCTCGATCAAGGAAGCGGTGGCGGCGCTGAAGCGCGCGCGCAAGCCGCTCATCCTTTGCGGCCGCTCCTCGGTAAGAAAGGAAGACTGGGACCGCCGCGTGCAGCTCGCCGAACGGCTCGGCGCCGGCGTCATCTCCGACCACAAGGGCGGCGCGTCCTTCCCGACCGACCACCCGCTGAGCGTGCGGCCGCCGATGACCTTCCCGCAGGACGAGGACGCGGCGGTCATCCGCGAGGCCGACGTCATCCTCAACCTCGACTGGAACGATTTCGCTGGCGTCATCCGCCATGTCTGGAAGGACGGCCAGCCGACGGCCACGATCATCCAGGCCTCGGTCGATCAGTATGCCCATAACGGCTGGAGCATGGACTACCAGGGCCTGGTGCCCGTCGATATCCAGCTCCTGTCCGATCCCGACACCGCCGTCGCCGACCTGCTCGCCGAACTGCCGGCGGGCAGCGCCCCCGCCCTGCCGCCGAAGCCAGCAGCAAAAGCAGCCGCCAAGCCGGTCGAAGGCCCGCTCACCAATGCCCATATCGGCCAGGCGCTGCGCGATGCGGTCAGCCAGGACCAGCTCGTCACCTTCTCGCGCATGCCGAACGACTGGTCGGACATCTGGCCGATGCGCCACCCGCTCGACTATCTCGGCATCGACGGCGGCGGCGGCATCGGGTCCGGCCCCGGCATCGCCATCGGCACCGGGCTGGCGCTCAAGGGCAGCGACCGCATGGTCGTGATGGTCGGCGGCGACGGCGACTTCCTGATGAGCGCCAACGCGATGTGGACGGCGGCGCATTACGAGATCCCGGTGCTGTTCGTGATCTCGAACAACCGCTCCTACTTCAACGACGAGATGCACCAGGACCGTGTCGCGCGCATGCGCAACCGCGAGCCGGCCAACCGCTGGATCGGCCAGCGCATCTCCGATCCCGACGTGGACATCGCCAAGCTCGCCGAAGCGCAGGGTGTCAGGGGCTTGGGCCCGATCGAGGACTATGCCTCGCTGCAGAAGGCGATCAAGGACGCCGTCGCCATGGTGAAGGGAGGCAAGCCAGCCGTCGTCGATGTGCGCGTGGCGCTGCGCGATCCCACCAAGGCGACGCATCTTGGCCACCGCTCCGGCTGAGGTCGTTCCGCTTATCTAGACGCCGGATCCTGCGCCGCCACCCAGTTGGCGGCGCAGGCGATCCCCGGCCAGGTTGGCAAGCCCGATCAGCAGCGCCAGCGTCACGCCGGGCAGCACGGCGATCCACCATTCCCCCGAGAACAGGAAGTTTTGTCCGCGCGCAATCAGCGCGCCGAGCGATGGTTGCGTCGGCGGCAGGCCGATACCGAGAAATGAAAGGGTCGCCTCGGTCATGATCGCGGTGCCCAGGGTGATGGTGCCCAGCACGATCACCGGACCGGCGATGTTGGGCATAACATGGCGGAACAGGATGCCGCCGCGCCCCGTGCCGAGCGAGCGTGCGGCGAGGACATAGGTCTTCGCCATCTCCACCCGCGTCGAGCCGCGCACCACGCGCGCAAAAGCCACCCAGTTCGCGAGCCCGATGGCGACCACCAGCACGGCGATGGCTAGCGGCCCCGATTGCGCCGCCGGCAGCACGATGCGCAGCACGCCGTCGATCAGCATGGCGAGCAGCACGGCGGGGAAGGTGAGCTGGATGTCGGCAAGCCGCGTGATCAGGCTGTCGAGCGCGCCGCGCCGCCAGCCCGCGATGAGGCCAAGCGGCACGCCGATCAGCAGCGACAGCCCGACCGACAGCGCGGCGATGCCGAGCGACAGGCGCAGCCCGTGCAGCAGCAGCGAGAGGATGTCGCGCCCCTGGTCGTCGCTGCCGAAGGGAAAGCTGGCGATCCAGGACGGTGGCGTGAAGGCATCGGCGAGCTGGATCGCGGCGCTGTCCATCGGGTCCTGCGGGGAGAGGCCGGGCAGGACCACGACCAGGGCAACAAGCGTGACCAGCCAGAAGGCCGGCCGCCAGGGTGTCAGGCGGTCGATGCTAGCCAGCATGGGGGCGTTCCTGCCGCAGGCGCGGGTCGGCCGCGAGATAGAGAAGATCGACCGCCAGGTTGATGACGACGAAGAACAGCGCGATCAACATCAAACCTGCCGCCAGGACCGGAATATCGGCGGATTGCAGCGATTGCAGCAGCAGCAGCCCGAAGCCCGGCCACTGGAAGATCGCCTCGGTCACCATGGCAAAGGCGATGGTGGAGCCAAGCTGCAGGCCCGAAACTGTCAACAGCGGCACCAGTGCGTTGGGCAACGCATGGCGCCAGGCGATGCGCCGCTCGCTGAAGCCGCGCGAACGCGCACTGCGGATGAAGTCGCTCTGCAGCACCGGCTGCATCTCGGCCCGCACCAGCCGTTGCACCAGCGCAAGCTGGAAGATGGCGAGGGTGAGGGCCGGAAGGACCAGTGCCATCCAGCCGCTGCCTGTCAGCAAACCCGTCGTCCAGCCGCCCAGATCGACCACGGTCCCGCGGCCAAAGGCGGGCAACCAGCCAAGCCCGACGCTGAACAGCGCAATCAGCAGAACGCCGATGACGAAGGTCGGTACCGACACGCCGGCGAGGCTGATCATGTCGAAGATCCGCGCAAGTGCGTGGCGCGGCCGCATGGCGGAAAACAGCCCCATCGGCACGCCAAGCAGCAGCGCGAGGGCCAGGGCGGCGAGCGCCAGTTCGATGGAGGCGGGCAAGCGTTCGCCGATCAGGTCGAGCACCGGACGCCCGGCGCGCAGCGACACGCCGAAGTCGCCTTGCACGGCGCGGCCAAGGAAGGCGGCGTACTGCGCAATGACCGGCTCGTTCAGTCCGAGCGCGCCACGCAGCCGCTCGCGCTCCGCCGGCGGCGTGTCCTGTCCCACCATCTGCGCGACGGGGTCGCCGACGAAGCGGAACAGCAGGAAGGCCACCGCCGCCACCGCGAGCAGGACCAGCAGTGCCTGGACAAGGCGCAGGGCGAAGGTGCGGAGAAGGGAGCCGGCCGCCATCAGCGCAGCCGGGTCGCGTCAGCGGACGGTGATGTGGCGCCAGTCGAGAATGTCGTCCGCGCGCTGGGCGAGATCGACATTCGACCGCACGCCCCAGGCCAGGATCTGATTGTGGAGCGGTAGATAGGCGACATCCTCGCGCACGATCCGCCAGGCCTCGCGCGTCAGCGCGGCCCGCTTCAGTTGGTCCGCTTCCTGGGACAGCGCCACCGTCAGCCGGTCGACCTCGGGGTTGCAATAGCCGCCCACGTTGAAGGGGCCGGCCCCGCGGTCGGACGGGCACATGACGAGCGCGCCCAGGGTATTGAGTGAATCGTACCCGGCGGCGGTCCAGCCCAGAAGATAAAAACTGGTGTCGCGCTTCGGCGGCGGGATCTTGGCGAAATACTGCACCTTGGGGATCGCCTTCAGGTCCACCGTGATGCCAATGCGCGCCAGCATCGGCACCAGCGCCTGGCAGATCGCCTCGTCATTGTTGTAGCGGTCGTTCGGGCAGTCGAGCGTGATGCGGAAGCCGTTGGCATAGCCGGCTTCGTCCATCAGCTTCCTTGCCGCGAGGGGATCGAAGGGATAGCGCTGCTGGTCAGGGTCAAAGCCGGCGACGCCCGGCCCGACCATCATCGCCGTCGGCGTGGCGAGGCCGCGCATCACCTTGTCGCGGATCGCCTGGATGTCGATCGCCTGGTAAATGGCGAGGCGCACGCGGCGATCCTTGAACGGGTTCTTGCCCTTGACGTTGGAATAGAGAAGTTCGTCGCGCGACTGGTCGAGGCCGAGGAAGATGGCGCGCACCTCGGGCTTCGTCAGCACCTTGGTGTTGGGGTTGGCCTTCAGCCGCGCCACATCCTGCGCGGGAATCGGAAAGGCCATGTCGATCTGGCCGGACAGCAACGCGGCCACGCGCGTCGCATCGACCGCGACCGGCGTCATGGTCACGCGGGTCAGGTTGTGGGTCTTCGTGTCCCACCACGTGCCGTTGGCGGTGAAGATGCTGCGCACGTCCGGCTCGCGGCTGGCCAGCTGGAAGGGGCCAGTGCCGTTGGCGTTGCGTGTCGCGAAATTCTCGTCCTTCGATTGTGCCGAGTGCGGGCGGGTGGCATTGCGGTCCTCGGCCCAGCCCTTCGACAGGATGTACCAGGTGTCCCATTCATTGGGCAGCAGCGGGTTTGGCGCGCGCAACACGAAATCGACCGTGCGCTCATCCACCTTAACCACGTCGGCGACGCTCGACAGGCGGCTCTTCAGGTCGGAGCCGTCGGCGCGCACGCGCGTGGCGGAAAACACGACATCGTCGGCGGTGAAGGGGCGGCCGTCGTGAAAGACGACATTGGGGCGGAGCGTGAAGCGCCAGCGCGTCGGCTCCATCATCTGCCAGCCGGTGGCGAGTGCCGGCTGCATCAGGAGGTTCGAATCCCGCCGCGTCAGACCCTCGTATACATTGCCCTGGATGCCGAGCGAAAAGGCCTCGTTCAGATTGTAGGGATCCATCGAACTGACATCGCTCTGGAAGGCAAAGCGAAAATCCTTCGCCGCCGCGCCGGTAAGCGTTGCAGTCGCGAGAAACGCCGCCAGAACCAGAGTCCTGGGGACCATTACCACCTCCTTATGCCCGCGCCGCCAGATGTCGTGGCAACGGGGCCGCACCAACAAATTTGCCGTGGCGGATGGTGTGGATACTGGGATTCCAAGTCAACCTTTCCGCGTACACATCGGGCGGAAAAGCGGCGCTTCTTCAAAGGCCGGTATACTGCGCGCGGTAATTTGTCTCAAACACGACCGGATCGGCCCGGCGTGTCGCTGAACTCCATCAGCTCATAGGTTGTCTGCAGAAGGTCGGAGCGGATCTTTACGATGGTGAAGTCCGGTACCATGCACCAGCAATGCTGTGGCGGCCGGCCGTCCTTTTCGAAGATGAAATGCTCGGTCTGGAAGGTGCCGGCCGGCACCGTGATGGTTTCCGGCCCGACATAGCGGATCGGCAACCCGTCAGGATAGAAGGCGAGGAGCGGCCCTGAGGCGCCGTTCGGCAGGTTGGAGCTCATCAGCACGCCGGGGATAACTTCCTTGCGCGGGCCGCGGCTGCGGTCGAATTGCGGCAGGTGCCAGATGTCGCAGGCGACCGGATGGGCGCCGAATGAAGGCGCGCGTCCGCCAAGATCGAAGCGCTGCGAGATGCGTCCCGCGTCCGCCGTGATGACCTCGCATTCGGCAAGGGTGTCGGCGAAGCGGAACCAGCCGCTGCCCATGAACTGGTCCTTCACGCTCAGCCGGATGAAGGCGTCGAGCGGCTGGAAGCGTTCGTTCACCGCGAAGGTGACGTCGCGCAGCACACCGGAATCTTCCATCTCGCATTGCGCCCGCATCGTGCGGTGGCCGTTGCCATGTACGGTGACGGTGAACCATTCGCGGCCGCGCTCGCCGACGGTGTCGCCCAGGTAGCGGACATAGCCGCGGATGGTGCGGTGCTGCATGGGAGTCTCCGGACAAAAAAAGGGGCGGCCGACTGGCCGCCCCTGATCATAGACGAAACCGCTCAGCCTTTGATCTCGAAGTTCTCCATCATGATGCGGCGGTTCCAGTTGGTGTAGCCGACCAGGCGCTTGTTGATGCCGT
>CANJEJ010000033.1 GCA_947473325.1 Alphaproteobacteria bacterium
GCGACGGTCGAACGGCCGCTCTTTACCGCGACGCGCCGGGCGGCACCCGCCGGCATGGCGCCCGCCGAGCGCACCGCCGGCCTGATCCTCGGCCGCTACCGCCTGACCGGCGTGATCGTGACCCCGCGCAAGCGGTCGATCCTGCTCGCCAGCGCCAACAACCGCACCCAGACCGTGGTCCAGGGCGAGGCCATCGACGGCTGGACGCTGCGCAGCGTCGAACGCGACCGCATCGTGCTGGAAAACGGTGGAAAACAAGAGGTTGTGCCCGTCGGAAAGCCTGAAACAGGGCGCAGCGGACGTTGATTCAAACCGGCCCCATCCTTAGGGTGGGCCGGCCAGGAAGCGGCCGGGGGGCCGCGTCACCGGTGGGGGAACAGTTGCAGGTCTCGACGTTTTCATTCGCGCGGATCGGCGCCCTGCTCGGGCCTGTGCTCGGCCTGGCCCTCGTGCTGGCCGCCTGCACGGCGCAGCCCGTCCGCACCCTGTCCGAGATTCCCGACCGCATCGGCAACCGCTCGCCCGCCGCCGCGCCCGGCATGGCCGCCCCGCAATCTGCCCCGGCGCCGATGATCGTCGCGCGGCCGAGCAACACCTCGGCCGCCCCGCGTGCCGCCCGCATCGACGAGGTCTATCCCGGCCGCGGCGACACGCTGCGCCCCGGCGGCAGCACGCCGCGCCAGACCGCGCCCGGCGACATCGACCTCACCTTCGAGGGCGCCGACATCCGCGAGGTTCTGCGCGTCGTCCTCGGCGACCTGCTCGGCGCCAACTATGTCGTCGACCCCAACGTCACCGGCACCGTCAGCCTGACGACCAACCGCCCCCTGCGCCGCGAGGACCTGCTGCCGGTGCTGGAAGGCGTGCTGGCGAGCCAGGGCGTGCGCATCCTGAACTATGGCCAGACGCTGCGCGTGACGCGCAACCCGGACGCCGAGGCGCTGGCCCAGGGCGGCATCTCGACCGGCGCGGGCGGCAGCTTCCGCGTCTTCACGCTCGACCACATGTCGGTCGCCGACATGCGCAACATCCTCGAACCCATGCTGCCGCAGGGTTCGATTTCCGGCGCCAACGAGGCGCGCGGCATCATCATCGCCTCGGGCAGCGCCGCGGTGCTGCGGCTTGCCGCCGGCACGGTGGACATCTTCGACGTCGACCAGATGGCCGGCCAGACCTCGGCCCTCGTCACCCTGGAATCGGGTGACGCACGCACCGTGGTGGCGGAACTCGCCAGCATCTTCGGCGCTGGCGGCACGCGGGTGGGCGAACAAGGCCCGCTGCAGCTTCTGCCGATCGAACGCATGAACGGCGTGCTGATCCTGTCGCGCCAGCGCGCGCTCGTGGAACAGGCGCGCGAATGGATCTACCGCCTGGACCGCCGCTCCGACCCGACCGAGAAGCGCGTCTATGTCTATTACGTGCAGCACGGCGGCGCCCAGCGCCTCGCCGACGCGCTGAAGGAAATCGTCGGCAACCGCGCGCCGGCCGCAGGCGCCACCCCCGAACCCACGCCTGTCTCGGCTACTGCGGCGGGTGCTCAGACGGCGGCGCAGGCCGCTGCCCGGCTGATCGGCGACGACATCCGCATCGCCATTGATGGCGAGCGCAACGCGCTGCTGATCGCCACCTCGCCCGCCAACTTCCGCATCGTCGAAGAGGTACTGACGCGGCTCGACATCCAGCCGCTGCAGGTGCTGATCGAGGCGAGCATCTTCGAGGTGACACTCGGCGACACGCTGCGCTTCGGCCTGCAATATGCGCTCAACACCGGTGGCATCGGCGGCGCTGATCGCGGCATCATCGGACTCGGCCGCGGCACGGCAACATCAAACGGCCCCGGCAGCATCATCCGCCAGGTCATCTCGCCGATCACCCCGGGCTTCAACTTCACGCTGGAAGGCGCCGCCGCGACAAAGCTTGTCATCGACGCGCTGTCGGACCTCACCGAGGTCAACATGCTGTCGTCGCCCAACGTGATCGTGCTCAACAACAACACGGCCGCGCTGAACGTGGGCGACGAGGTGCCGATCATCACCCAGTCGACCACCAGCGCCGTCACCGACAACCCGCTGATCGTCAACACGGTGCAATACCGCCAGACCGGCGTGAGCCTGGAGGTGACGCCGCAGGCCAATGCGAGCGGCATGGTGACGCTGCAGCTGTCGCAGACGGTGAGCGACGTGCGGGTGACGACTTCGTCGACCATCGATTCGCCGACCATCCAGAACCGCAGCCTGCTGTCGACCGTGACGGTGCGCAGTGGCGAGACGATCATGCTGGGCGGGTTGATCCGCGAACAGGCGAGCACGACCAAGTCCGGCATTCCGCTGCTCAACGACCTGCCGCTGCTGGGGCCGCTGTTCGGCTTCAACCAGCGCACCGCCAACCGCACCGAACTCGTGGCGCTGATCCGCCCCGTCATCATTGGCAGCGCCGAGGAAGCCGCCGCCGTAACGACGACCCTGCGCAACAAGTTCCTGGGCCTCGTCCGCCAGGAACAGGAAGGCATCCGCCAGCCGCGACGGGTGATTACCGCCGACCGATAGGGCTAGGCGGTAGCCGCCGCCAACTTGCTGACATAAGTGATCATCGCCTTGGCGGCGCTAAAGTCGACATTGCCGGTGCCGCCCGCCATGCCACCGATCGAGCCCATGTTCAGGCTCACACCGCCGTGCGGTGCTATCGCCGAATGGCTATCGTTGGCCATGCGCGCCGCGGCGCGCGGCGACGCGTCAGTTGGCGCCCAGCGCCGACGTGACGGTGTAGAGGCCGCTGCCGCCACAGCAACTGGATACGCGCAGAAAATAAACGCCTGGCGTCACCGCACTCTCAATGCGGAAATTGTAGCGGCTGCCCGCATCGTCATCGCGCGCGACGACCGTGCCGTCGGCGCGGCTCAGCACGGCGATGACATCGATCGGTCCGGCGGAGTCGAGCCGCAGCACGCCCGGCGTGGTCACGTCGATACGGAAGACATCGACATCCGTCCTGCTGCCGATGCGGCCCGAAGCCTGGGCTGTCAGCGCGCTGGCGGTGGCGATCGTATCGCCATGGTCGTCGGCGATGCTGGCGACCTCGCCCGTGCCGGGCAGGTTCTGCGCACCTGCACCGTCGCTGGCTTTGGCCAGCGCTTCCAGTTCGCCCGCGCTGCCGACAATTTCGACGCCATAGCGCGCCACGGCGCGGAAGGCCGACCCCGGGTTGTAGACATAGAGCACATGCTTGCCCGGCTTCGCATCGGCGGCGATCGCGACCTGGGCCGTCATCGCGCTGGCGCTGGCAAGGCTCGATTCGATCACCGTCAGGCCATCGCGGCCATAGACCGTGGGCGCGAAGCCGCCGACGGCAAGAAAACCATTGCCGGTCAGGTCGAGCGTCACCGTGGTGCCGCGTGGCACATAGGCCTTGGTCTCGACCGCGCCGTCATAGGTCGCCTTGACCAGGCAGAACAGGTTCTGCTTGCAGCTGGGCGCGGTGCCAGCCGGCGGCGCGGCGGCGGATTCCGGCGCCTTCGCCGCCATCTGCTCATAGAGGAAGCCGACCGCCTGCGTCGCCGAGGCGAACCAGCGCCCGCCCTCGCCGTCGAGGCCTACATAGACGCGGGCGCCATCGCGTTCGACCACGCCCATGCCGTCATTGGGCGCGCCGCCGAGCGCGCGATAAAGGTCATAGGTGCGGCGCACGGCACGGATCAGGGATTGATCGCCGGCCGACAGGTTGCCGAATCCGGCGGTCGCCTGCACCGGCTTGTTGAAATCGACATAAAGCGTGCCGGTCTTGCCCGCCGTCGGGGCCGCCCCGGCATTGCTTGCGATCTCGCCGGTGATGCGGTCGACAACGGCGCGGAAATCGGCCCCGCCGCGCACCTTCACCGTGTCGGCGGCCTGGGCGGCAGAGGAGAAGCCCAGTGCCAGCGCGGAAACCGCGAGAAAACGAACCAGCTTCATGCTCAACCCACCACCGTCATGCAGCGTTTCGGCACGCGCAGGCTTGTGCCGCGCGAGAACCAGGTGACCAGCGTGTTGCCCGTGCAGGCCGACCGGGTGATGCCGATCTGGCCGAAGGACGGCAGCGTCACGTCGCGAATTTCGACGCGCAGGAAATCGCCTTCGTCGAAGCGCACCAGGCCGCACCAGCGCGCCGCGTTGCCATAGATGCCTTCCTGCGTGCAGACCTCGCGGTTGATCAGGTCGGACTGCAGGGCGAGGGTCGGGTTGTTCGACGAACCTCGGCCCGCCTGCAACGCGGCGGACGTCGCCGGCATCGGGTTGTTCACCGACACCACCGGCGCATCGGCCGACGCCGGGGCATAGCCGGCCGGGGCGGCGACGATGGTCGCGCCACCGCGCGACACCTGCCGCAGGGCGTTGAGTCGTGTATTGGCCAGCACCGCCGATGGGGCCGAGGGATAGGTCACCAGCACGCTTTCATAAGCCTTCTCGGCTTCGAAGAAGCGGCCCGCCATTTCGAGCTGGTATCCTTGCGCGAACAGCGTGTCAGCCACCGCCGCACCCTGCACCTGCGGTACGGCAACGACGGGCGCCGCCGCCATCTGCGTGACGGGCTGCACGGGCGCGACAAAAGCGGGCGCGGGGGCAACATAAACCGGTGCCGGCGCGACATAGGCCGGCACGCTGCTTGGCGCCCGCAGCACCTGCGCCTGCTGCGCCGACGCCGCGGAGGCAGTGATCACCCAGGGTCCGTCCTGGCCGGCATAGTCGGCGGCAAGATCGCGGACATCGCCGCCCGCTGGCGGGCGGAGCACGAGCGCCGCGTTGCGCGACGCGGGGGCATTGCGCGCCGGAGCCACGCTGACAGGGGCATTGCGCGACGAAGCCGCGCTCGCGGGCGGGCGCAGCACGGGTGCGGACGAGGAGGTCGAAGCGGTCATTGCTATCGGCTGCGCGGCGGGCGCAGCGCTGCCGCTGCTGACCACCCAGGGACCATCGCGCCCCGCATATTGATCGGCCAGCGAAGCCATCTGGCCCGGACCGCGCGGCGCGCGCAGGACGGCGGGTTCTGCTGTTGGCATCGGACGCACAGCAGGGACCGTCATCGCTGCCGGCACCACCGGGGCTGACAGTGTTTGCGTCATCGCCGGTTGCGACGGCGCCATCATCGCGACGGTCGTCGCGGGTGCCGGGCGCGGCGCGGGCAGCTGTACCGGCGCCATGCCGGACATACTGGCCGGCTGCAATACAGGCTCGACGGGAGCAGAAGGCGTGGCCGCGGAAACTCTATCAATCCCGCTGGCGGTCGCCGTCGCGCCGGACACCAGGCGCTGGTTGGCGGCGCTGGTGGTGGCCGTGGCCTGCGGCGGCGTGGCGGCCGCCTGCGCCAGAAGGGCGCCACCCGATGTCGCACGCTGGCGGCGCCAGCCATCGACCTCGCCCATGCTCATGTCGCGCTGGGCCATCAGGGTGCCGGCGCTGTAGTTTGCGCGCACATGGCCACCATCGGCCTTCACGACGGTGAATTCGCCGTCGCGCGTGCCGTTGCGATAGGTGCCGACGACGACCTGGCCATCGGGATAGGTGGTGACGACCTCGCCGTCGAACTCGCCGCCGCGGAACACGCCGACGTTGCGTTCGGTCTCAACGTTCTTCACGTACCAGATCAGCGTACCCTTGCCTTCGAGCTTGCCGTCGCGGCAGGCGCCGTACCAGCGGATGGTTTCGTCTTCGTTGGCAAAGGGATTGCTGGTGGCGCAGCGGCTGACCGCATCGACGATCACGCCGGCCTGTGCGCCAGCGACGGCGAGCGGCGAATCACCGCTCGACGGCGGCACGCGTGGCATGGCGGGCGCTGCCGTCGCGCTGGCGACGGCCGGGCGGACAGTGCCCTTCGGCGCGTCGGCCTTTGGCCCCATGCCCGGAATGATGCTGGTAACGCTCTTGTAGCCGGACGAAACGATGCCCGCGCCCGGCAGCTCGCTCATGAATGAGCAGCCGCCCAGCGAAAGGGCGATGGCGGAGGTCGCCAGCCCCAGGCGCATGTTGATAGCGTTCACGTCCCCACTCCCCCGAAACGGCTGGGACAGACCCTTTGCCCCATGCGGATTATAGAAAGAATCGTCGCGTTTGACAGGTTCAAAGGCCTGTCAGCACTCGCTTATTTCTGCGGGCGGGCCGCATCCGACCGCGTCTCCGCGGGGTTCGCCCAAGCCCGGCCCCAGCGGCGCAAAACATAGGGTTTTTCGCCCACAGGCGTGGTCCAGGCGACCGCCTCCCAGACCAGGCTGCGGCCGCCCGGCAGGGTGACGGTGGCGCGCAGGCCAAAGGCATCCGCCTCCGATTCCTCGGCATAATCGCCCGCTTCGGCCAGCAACGGCGGCTGGGCGGCTTGCGGGTTGGCCTGCCAGGCCGCGCGGCGGTCAAGGAATACTGCGATGCCCGGCGGCGACAGGCCCGGAACCGCCGCCAGCACGGCGGGCGAGGCCGCCAGTGGCTCGATCCCGGCCTTCAGGCATTCAACCGTCAGGTCTGACGCAACATGGTCGAGCAGCGCCGGGGTCATACCCTTTACCTGCGCCAGTTCCGCGACGGTTTCGAAGGGACCGTCACGCGCGCCGGTGCGGCGGCCAAGCGCGCGGTAGTCGTTGTCCTCGGCGCCCTGCGGCCGGCGCTGGCTGTCGGGGTCACGCCAGTCGAGGACGGCTTGCGTGATGGCGAAGGCGTCCTCGGACGGTACGTGCTGGGCCAGCAGGCCTTCGATCAGCCGGGCGCGGCCGGTGTTGAGATCGACCTTGCCGCATTCATCGCGAATCTCGATATCGATGCGGACACCGTCCTTCTCCTCGACGCGGCGTTCATAGCCGGTGATGGCGGCGCCCGCGCTAGCGCTCGGCTCCATCAGCCGTTCGATCGCGCGGAAGACGGCGCCCTGTGCGATCGCGCGGGCTTCCGCCTCGCCGCCCAGCGCCGCGACAGCTTGTGTTTCCGACCGCGTGCGGCTGGCGATGGCGAGCGCCAGCCCGGCAAGCAGCACGAGCAGCCAGAGCACCGCGATGAGGGCAATGCCACGCTGGCGGTCAGGGGCACGGGTCATCGCGGCTGCGGCCCCAGCTGCGGCGCGACGATCAGCGCAGGCCACAGCGGCCTGCCCGCCACGGCGGAGTCGAGCTCGATGCGGACAAGGTCCGGCAGGCGCGTCTCATCCTTCCACTCCGGATGCCAGGCGCCTTGCGCGCTGCGCTCGCGCTTGCCGAAATAGGCAATGCGCAGCGCGGCGACGTCGCGCAGCAGCACAACGGGATCGCCGGTGCGGAATACCTGTTCCTCGCCCGATGTCGGTGCCCGCTCCATCACCAGCGCGCCGTCCTCGACCAGGAAGCGGATCTGGTGCAGTCCGCCCGGCCCGTCGAAGCCCGGCAGGGTGCCGATGAAGCTGACGCGGTTCGGCGTGCCCTCGAAGGCCGCGACGGTGAAACGGCCCTGTGCCGTCCAGGCAACGGGCCGTGCTTCCGTCAGTTCGCGCCGGATCAGCGCCTGCGCGGCGCGGAGTTCGTCCAGCGCGTCGGCGCGGGCGGTGATGCGGCTGCGGCCGGTGAAGCCGGTCGACAGCGCCGCCGCCAGCACGGCCGTCAGCACGGCAAGGATCGCCAGCGCTGCGAGCAATTCGATCAGGGTGAAACCAGACGCCTTACGCATTGGGACTGCGCGGCCCGATCCGCACGCTGTTGAGCGTCACCGCCTCCGCGTCGCGCGCACCCCAGCGCACCGTGACGCTGACGCTGTAGGACCGCAGCGGCCCGCGCGGGGCATTGGCCTCGCGCGCATCGCCTTCCCCGACGATGCGAACGGTCCAGCGCAGATCGCCTGCGGCATCACCGTTGCGCGTGCCCGGCACCAGGGGCAGCGTGTGGCCGACCTCGGCCAGCTTCGATTCGGCGGTCAGCAGGGCGAGCGTCTGGCGTTCGGCGCGCGCGCTGCCGCCGAAGGCGGTGCCGAACACCTGGAACGCCGCCGCCACCACCAGCGCCGCCACCGTGAAGGCGACGACGACCTCGAGCAGGGTGAAGCCGGCTTCCCTAGGAGGCGGGTGTGGTGACACGGCCGGTCAGCCAGTCGACGGCAAGGATGCGGCGCGACGACCCGCTGCCGACGAACAGCCGCCCGCCGCTTGCCGTGCCGTCGGGATAGAAGACGATCGCCTCGCCGCCCTGCGGCGCGGGCACCAGTTCCACGGCGACACCATCGGGCCATGTGCCTTCGCGCGTTCCCGCCTTCCAGCGGCGCGCTCCGGCCTCCAGCGTGAAGCGGACCGGCGTCGTCGAAACGATGGAATTGGAACGCGCCTCGCGCAGGGCGACGGCCAGTTCTTCGGTGACGGACGCCGGCCCCGTCGCGCCGATGGCGCGGGTGACCGAGGGCGTCACGATGGCGAAGGCGATGGCGAGTATAGCCAGCACCACCAGCAGTTCGACCAGCGTGAAGCCGGCCCCAGACGCACGGGTTGGGCGCGCCCTAGTTGCTGACGTCGGCATCGTCGCCCGACCCGCCCTTCTGCCCGTCGGCACCGAGCGACAGGATCAGGTAGGGCTTGCCGCCCGGGCCGGGGCGTTCATAGACATAGGGCTTGCTCCAGGGGTCGAGCGGCGCCGCCTCGCCCTTGAGATAGGGACCGTTCCAGCGCGCGGCACCGCCCGGCGCGCGCATGAGCGCGGTGAGGCCCTGCTCCGTCGTCGGATAAACGCCGACATCGAGGCGGTAGAGATCGAGCGCGGCACCGAAATTCTGGATCTGGATCTTCGCCACATCGCCCTTGGCGCGCGACAGGAAGTCGATGGCGCGCGGGCCGACGATGCCCAGCAATAGTCCCAGGATGACGAGCACGACCAGCAGTTCGACCAGCGTGAAGCCGGCGTCGCGGCGGCGTTTCTTCAGGCGTTCAGACAGCGAGGGCATTGATCCCCACAATGGCGGACAGAAGCGATACCACGATCAGCCCGACGATACCGCCGATGATCACGATGAGCGCGGGTTCGAGGAGCGTGACGGCGCGGCGCAGGTCGGCCTCGGCCGCGGTGGCATAGCCGTCGGCGAGCGTGCCGAGCATGACGGGCAGGCGGCCGCTTTCCTCGCCCACCTTGATCAGTTCCAGGGCGAAACGCGGGAAGCGCCGGCTGCGCTCGAGTGCGGCGGAGAGCGACGCACCCTGGCGCACCTGCACCACCGCCTCGCGCACGGCCTGGGCCAGCACCTGGTTGCCGATCGCCTCCCCCGCCAGCGCCAGCGCGTCGGGGAGCGCAACGCGGTTCGCGAGCAGCGCATCGAGCGTCCGGGCAAAGCGCTCGGTCTCGATCAGCAACACAAGGCGCCCGATCAGCGGCATCCTGAGCAGTGCGCCGTCGATGCGCGCCCGCAGGGCCGGATCGTGCCAGCGCGCGCGAACCAGCAGCACCAGCGCAACCAGGCCAAGCAGGATCGCCCAGCCATAGTCGCGGAAGAGATGCGAGAGCCCGATGATCATGCGGGTGAAGAAGGGCACCTGGGCGGCGGCCTCGCGGAACAGCGATTCGAACTGCGGCACCACCACGGTAATGAGGATGATGACAGAGAGAAGCGCGCCCGCCGTCAGGATCGCCGGATAGGTCAGGCTCGCCCGCACCGCCGCCACCATGGCGGCGCGGCGCTGCAGGTAGCCGGCGAGGCGGCCGAGCGCGGCGGGCAGCTCGCCGCCCGCCTCCCCCGCCCGCACCATGGCGCGGTAGAGCCCGTCGAACAGCGCGGGATGCGCTGCCAGCGCCTGGCTGAGCGGCTCGCCCTGGCGCACGCGGCGGCGCAGGTCGCCCGCCACCGCGGCAAGGCCGGAATCGGTCGCGGCCTGCACCTCGAGCGCGCGGTCGAGCAGGACGCCGGCGCCCAGCATGGTCTGCAGCTCGCGCGTGAATTGCGGCACCTGCGCGACGCGGGGCCTGACGCTCCGCCGCACCACCGGCGCGGCAGCCGTCGGGGCCGGTGAGTCGTCCATCGCGATATCGACCGGCAGGCGGTCGGTGGCGCGGATACGTTCGACCACGGCGTCGCGGTCGGGTGCCTCCATCACCTCGTCGGTGACGGTGCCGTCGGCGGCGATGGCGCGGGCGCGGAAGCGGGCCATCAGTCGCCTTGGGTCGCGCGCAGCACGTCGGCGATGGACGTGACGCCCGCCAGCGCCTTCAGCAGGCCGTCGACGCGCATCGTCTGCATGCCCTCGGCCAGCGCGATGCGCTCGATGGCCGTGGTGTCGGCACGGGCGAGCACCGCCTCGCGCACCGCATCGCTCAGCGGCAGCAGTTCAGCAACGCAGAGACGGCCGGCATAGCCGGTGCCGCCGCAGGCCGCGCAGCCCCGGGCACGATAGAGCCGCGGATTGGCCTCGCCCGACAGCCTGTCGAGGCCCAGCGCGCGCACCGCTGGCGCCGGTTCGCGATAGGGCTCGCGGCAGGCCGGACACAGCGTGCGCACCAGCCGCTGCGCCAGTACCGCCTTCAGGCTCGATGTCATCAGGTAGGGCTCGATGCCCATGTCGCCAAGCCGCGTCACCGCGCCCGCCGCATCGTTGGTGTGCAGCGTCGCCATGACGAAATGGCCGGTCAGCGCCGCCTGCACGGCGACGCGCGCCGTCTCGGTGTCGCGGATCTCGCCGACCATGATCACATCCGGGTCATGGCGCAGGATGGAGCGCAACGCGGTGGCGAATTCGAGCCCGATTTGCGGCCGCACCTGGATCTGGCGCACGCCGGGTGCCTGGTATTCGACCGGGTCTTCCACGGTGATGAGCTTGCGTTCGCCGGTGTTGAGGCGCTGCAGCGCCGCGTGCAGCGTCGTCGTCTTGCCCGATCCCGTGGGGCCGGTGACGAGCAGGATGCCGTGCGGTTCGGCGAGCACGGTTTCAAGCTTCGCCCGCACTGCATCGGTGAAGCCGAGCCGCGCGAGATCGAGCGGCGCCGAGGCCTTGTCGAGCAGGCGCAGCACCAGGCTTTCGCCATGCACCGTTGGCAGGCAGGAAACGCGGATGTCGATAGCGCGGCCTTCGACGCTGGTCTGGAAGCGGCCATCCTGCGGCAGGCGGCGTTCCACCACGTCGAGGCCCGAAAGGATTTTCACCCGGCTGACCAGCGCGAGGTGGCGCCCGGTGGCGATCACCTCGGCCTCGCGCAGCACGCCGTCGATGCGCAGCCGGATGCGCACGTCGGAGGCTTCTGGTTCGACATGGATGTCGGACGCGCGTGCCGCCACCGCCTGTTCGATCAGGCGGTTGACGAGGCGGATAACCGGCGCTTCGCTCGCAAGCTCGCGCAGCCGTTCGAGGTCGGCGCCACCGGTGGCTTGGCCGGTGTCCACCGCGGCTTCGACCGCCTGGCCATAGAGGCGCGCGATCTGCTGCTGCAGTTCCGCCGGGACGGCGACGCGTGCGTGCAGCGCCTTGCCCAGCCGGATTTCCAGCGCGCGCATGGTCTCGCGGTCGAGCGGATCAGCCATGGCGATGACCGCATGGTCGGCGGCATCGGCGAGCGGCAGCACGCGATAGGTCTGCAGGAAGGCGGGCGTCAGCCGGTCGGCCAGCACCGGCGACGGCGGATAGTCGGCGCGGGTGGCGAGCGGCAGGTTCAGCATTTCCGCCAGCGCGCGGGCCACATCGGCTTCCGCGACCAGGCCTAGGCGGCAGAGCACGCGGTGCAGCGGTTCGCCGCTGCTGATGACCAGCCCCTGCGCGCGCTGCGCGTCGCGGTCATCAAGCTTTCCCCAGGCGCGGAGAATGGTAACGATGTCACCACTCACAGCGCCACCGGCTGGCCATAGAGGAATACAAGCCACAAGCCGACGGCGAGGAAGGGGCCGAAGGGCAGCGGCGCCTGCCAGTCGAGGCGGCCGCGCCGCAGCGCCATCACAGCAACGACGGCGAGCGCGGCGACGCTGCCTGCGAGCAGCACCATCGGCAGGCCCTGCCAGCCGACCCAGGCGCCGGCGACCGCCATCAGCTTGGCATCGCCGAGCCCCAGCCCCTCGCGCCCACGCACACGGCGGTAGAACCAAGCAACGCCTGCGAGCATGGCATAGCCGAGCGCCGCCCCCAGGGCCGAGGCGATCAGTGTATCGCCGCCCTGCAACGCGGCGCAGATGAGTCCCGCCGCGGCGAGCGGCATGGTGAAAAGATCGGGCAGCCAGAAGCTGTGGCGGTCGATCAGCGACAGCAACAGCAGCCCCCAGCCCAGGCCCGCGGCGACCAGCAGCGGCCCGCCGCTGAACACGGTGGCGGCCCAGACGGCGATGGCAAGCGCGGCGAGTTCGACGCCGGGGTAGTAGGACGGGATCGCGCCGCTGCAATGGCGGCAGCGGCCGCGCAGCGCCACCCAGCTCAGCAGCGGCACAAGGTCTCGCGGGCCGAGCTGCGTGCCGCACTGCGGACAGGCCGAGCGCGCCCGCACGATCGGCTGCGCCGCCGGCAGGCGGAGCGCGGCCGTCGCGAGAAAGCTGCCGATGAAGGGGGCCACAAGAAGGGCGGTCCCTGTCATGATGGACGTCTGGTCGATCGGTGCCATCGCTCTATGCGCCGGCCACGGCCGACGCCACACGAACAGGATCGCCTAAACTACCCCGCCCCGCCCATGAATCGCGAGACATTGATTGTGCTGGCCGTAGCCGGCGCCCTGGCCGCCGGCGGGGCGCTGCTGGCCGCGGCCTTCGCGCCGGGCGATGCGGCGCCGGACCGTACCGTCGCGGGCCCGCAGTCGGCGCGGGTGCCGACGCTCGACGAGCTGATGGCGCATGTCGACGAGGAGCCCGAGGATGTCGAGGCCTGGCGCGTGATCGCCCGGCTGCACATGGCGGCGGGGCGCTATCTTCCCGCCGTCGAAGCCTGGACCTGGATCAAGGAACTGCGCCCGCGCGACGCCGAGGCCGCCTCGGCCCTGGCCGACCTGGAGCGGGTGGCGCGGGAACGCCGGGTCCACACCATCCCCAATCCTGGCCCTACCCGCTGACACGGGCCGTCATACCAGCGCAACAGCGGTGGATTACGCTGGCTCGGCGGCGGCACGTCCGGGCGAAGTTGCGCCCGATTATCAAGACGTTAGGCCCGCGATCCGGGATCGGGCCGGACCGCCTTTGGCGATTCCCTTTGATCGCGCCCTGCTCTAATCTGCACCTCATTGGCGGGTGCAATGCCAGCCACGTGGACGGTCAGCCGGGGACCCCTGCCCGTCCGTGAAATGGGGCCTGTTCGCCAGAACAGCCAGAACTCTGAGGGAGACGCCATGTCGGGCCGGGCCACGAACCTTCTCCGTTCGCTTGCGGTGGCAGCGGTTGCAGCCGTCAGCCTGTGGCTGTCGGCCAGCGCGGGCGCGCAGCCCGCCCTGCCAATCAGTGACCGCGACGCCCATATGGGTGTGGCCACCTGTTCGGGCAGCACGTGCCATGGCGCCGTTGCCGCGATGCCGGGTATCGGCATCATGCAGAACGAATTCGTCACCTGGCAGCGCCGCGACAAGCATGCCGAGGCCTACAAGGTCCTGCTCAACGAGCGCTCGAAACGCATCGCCCGCAACCTCGGGCTCGAGAGCGCCCACACCGCCGCGATGTGCCTCGACTGCCATGCCGACAACGTGGCTTCGAACCGCCGGCACACCACCTTCCAGATCAGCGACGGCGTGACCTGCGAAGCCTGCCACGGCGGTGCCGGCCGCTGGATCGGCAGCCACATCACCGCCGGCGCCACCCATGCCGCCAACATCCAGAACGGCATGTATCCGACCGACGACCCGGTGGCCCGCGCGCGGCTGTGCATCTCCTGCCACTTCGGCGACCAGACCCGCCTTGTCACCCACCGCATCATGGGCGCCGGCCACCCACGCATGAGCTTCGAGCTCGACACCTTCACCGCCCTGCAGCCCGCGCACTTCGAAGTGGACGCCGACTACCGTGCCCGCAAGCGCAGCTATTCCGGCGTGCAGACCTGGGCCATCGGCCAGGCCATCGCTCTCGACAGCATGCTCGCGGTGGCGACCGACCCGCAGAAAAGCCGCGACGGCATCTTCCCCGAACTTGTGCTGTTCGACTGCCACAGCTGCCACAGCCCGATGAGCCAGCTGAACTGGGCGCCGCGCGCCTCGACCGGCCTCGGGCCGGGCATTCCGAAGTTCAACGACTCGAACTCGCTGATGCTCGGTATCATCGCCGCCCGCGTCGATCCGGCACTGGGCACGCAGTTCCGGGAACGCATGCTGGCGCTGCATCGCGCCACGGTGCAAAGCCATGACGCGATGCAGAACGAGGCCAAGGCGCTGCGCCCGGTCCTGCAGCAACTGATCCAGAAGTTCGCCGGCCACAGCTTCGCCGCCGCCGACCTGATCGCGCTGGTCGAAGGCGTGCTGACCGACGGCATGGCCGGCAACTATGTTGACTATGCCGGCGCCGAGCAGGCGACCATGGCGCTGGGAACCATCCTGAACAGCATGCGCCAGACCGGCGCGGTGGATCAGGCCAAGTTCCAGGCGATGAACCGCGCGCTCGACAAGGTGTTCTCGGCCGTCGACAACGACGAGAAATACGCGCCGGAAACCTTCGCCGCGGCGTTGCGCGACTTCCAGACCGCCGCGCGCTGATTCCCAAAATTTCCCTCTCCCCTTGTGGGAGAGGGAATCACCCCCCTACAGCGTGCAGACGATCCGCACCGTATAGGCCGCAGCCTCTTCCGCCAGCGCGGTGGCACTCGGCGTCGAGCGCGTTTCCGCTGCCTTGTAGGCCACGCCATGGGTGTCGAGGAATAGCGCGGCGACGCTGCCCTTGATGGCGAAATTGACGTTCTGCGCCACCAACCCCTCGCGCGCCATCGCGCGGTCGCTGATCTTCGACACAACGACGCCGATCAGCGCGCCCTGCTCATCCACCACCGGGCCGCCGCTGTTGCCCGGCTGGATCGGCGCGGTCAGCTGGAAATGGCTGATGTCGTTGCGCAGTCCCGCGAGCGCACTGATGTTGCCGGTGGTGACGTTGGTGGATGAGGCGAGCTGGTCCTGCAGCGGAAAGCCGATCACGGTGACACGTTCGCCGAGACGCGGCGTGCCCGGCTGGCGCAGCCGCGCGGCGGCATAGCTGCCGGCCGGCAAGGTCAGCAGTGCGAGGTCGTTCGTCTCGTCCGCCACCTGCACCTTGAGGGGGTGATCCACGCTGCCGACGCGGCCGGTGATGGTCTTGCAGTTGTCAACGACATGCGCGTTGGTCACG
Organism: Alphaproteobacteria bacterium; assembly: GCA_947473325.1. Taxonomy (GTDB): domain Bacteria; phylum Pseudomonadota; class Alphaproteobacteria; order SHVP01; family SHVP01; genus CANJEJ01. The sequence continues at coordinate 15,210 of CANJEJ010000033.1, forward strand.
ACGTGACCAGTGCCCGTAACGATGAAGCCGCTGCCGGAGCTCATCATCGACGTGCCTGGCGGCGGGGCTGCGCGCGGGCTTCCACCGGAGGCGCCCGACGGACCGACGGCAGAACGCGCGGCGTCGGCCAGGGCTGCCGGCACCTCGCCCAGGGTCAGCATGCGGCCGCGGGGTTCCGCTGCGTCGGGAAGGCGCGCCAGAGCACCCTTCACAGCACCCTCGAAATCGTCCACCACCGTCATGCCGATGGCCTCGCCATTTCCCTCATACAGACGCACGCCGCTGCGCAGATTGACGCCAATGCAGCGCACCTTGCGGGTCGTGCCGAGGACGATCCGGCTGACGCCGAGGTCATAGCATTCGATCATCAGCAACGGCGGTAGCGGCGTCGTGCGCAGCGCGGCGCTGGCGGCATAGCCCGGAATAACCGTGTAGCCGTGGCGAATGAGCTCCACCTCGGCCCAGCCGCGGGCATTTTCGGAGGAAGCCGGCGACACGAGGGCGTAGCGAAAGCCGCTGGTCGCCGGCAGCGGTGCCGATGAATTGGGGCTCGAACCGGTCGATTGCAGGGAAATGGTTTCGCACCCCGCCAGCGCAAGGCTGGCGGCAACCGCGAGGAAACGAAGGACGCCGGAACCGGATGGGGACACCGACGCCATGGCTTCCTTCCTAGGGTGCCGGGTTGTCCAGGCTGGCGCGGCGGGCCGGCGGCGCATCCACCTGCTGGTCTGGGGCGCGGCGGTGCTGCGGCGTGGTGACGAGATCCTGGGTGCGAATTTCGTCGGTCACCGTCCACGGGTTGCCGTTTGCGTCGAGATAGAGCTTCTGCATCTCCTTGACGGAGAAGGGACGCGAGCCGAGGCGGCCGAAGATGGCGATCTGGCCGCCCGTTTCGTCCACCGCGCGGTCCCGGTCGAGGCCCTTGGACAGCGACAGCGCCGGCCAGCGAGTCTTCCAGCCCGCGATCAGGTCGGGCTTCGGATCGGGGTTGAAGCCGTAATAGTTCGGCTGCAGGTCGGGCGAGGTGAGCTGCACCACACGCAGACCGTTGGCGCCGTCGGCGACATACATGAAGGTGGAGGCGTTGGTCGAGGCGACCATCGCGTCATGCACGTCGGTCATCTGGCCGTTCGCCGTGTAGCTCATGTAGAGCTTCGGCTGCTCCGGCTTTTCCACATCGATGATCATCACGCCTTCGCTCATCGCCGCGACATAGGCAAAGCCGCGGGCGACATAGACGCGGCGCGCATCCTTGACCGGCACGGTGGCGCCCGGAACGATGCGCGGCTTGTCGGGATGGGTAATATCGACCACCGACAGGCCATTCTTCTCGGCGACGAAGAGATAGCGGAACTGCACCGCCGTGGCGCGCGCGTCGGGGATCGGAATCTGCGCCGCGACCTTGGGCTGCATCGGATCGTCCAGGTTGAGGACGACGACGCCGCGCGGCGTGGTGACATAGATCCAGTAACCGGCGACGGTGATGTGAGAGGCGCCGGTCAGCACGCCGCCCTCGTTCCAGGTCAGCGCCCGCTTCAGGAAGTTGTTGCGCGGCTCACCGTCCTGCATCGTGTTGACGTTGATGAGGATCAGGCCCTCTTCCGCATCCGAGACGAAGGCATAGTTGCAGATCGGGTGGAACGGCTGTTCCTCGTTCACCACCCGCATCAGGTCGCCCGTGTTCTTCAGCGGCTGGATGGGCTGGTTGGTCGGCAGCGCCACGCAGGTGGCGTTCTTCGACCTGACGCGCGTGTCGTGGCCCAGAGGGCCGAAGGGACCGGACAGGATCTTGTCGGACACGCTCTTGTTCGCGATCGAGGCGATATCATAGGCGATCATGCCGTCGCGCCCTTCGGCGGCGTACAGATACTCGCCGCGCGCCTGCAGGCAGCGCGTCTCGTTGCCGACCTGGCCCTGCGCTTCGTACAGGTTGAGTCCGCGCTCCCGATGTTGTCGATACCAGTCGGGATAGGCGTATTTGTGCAGGTAGCTGCCGATCACCGCCTGAGGCTCGTCATACTCTGCCACGCGCACGCCTTCGACCCCGCCCTTGGCGCCGACATAGGCAAAGGGGCCGACGAAATTGACGAAGTTCGTGCCCTGCAGCAGCAACTGCGCCATCCAGGCGTTGTTGTCGCCGGCCTGCGACAAGTGGCAATCCGTGCAGGTCTTGGTCTCGGTCTTGCGCTCGGTGTGCGGATAATGCGGCGCAAAGGCCTGGCTCGAGAAGCCGGCGGCCGACACCGGCGGCTGCGAGATGTAGATCCGGTCGCGGTTGATGTTCTGCGACGACAGCACGAGGGCAGAGCGCGAGGCCACGGGCGCGATGGTGTTGCCCTTCACCGAGCCATGGATGCCAAGCTGGAACATCTCGTCGCGCGCAACCTGCGGGTTGTAGGTCGCGAAGTTGCGTGTCTCGCCGCCCTCATAGTGATGGCGCGGCGTCTTGCGGTTTGCCTGGATCGGCAGGTGGCAGCCGCCGCAGGACGTGGTCCAGGACAGATGGCAGGTGAAGCACTCCATCTCGTCGTCTTTATGGGCGCGATCTTCCGGTGCGATGCCGGGGCCCCATTGCTGGCTGGCCACGTCGGCCGAAACCGTCTTTGCGCGTGCCGCCTTGGCGTTGTAATGCGCATTGCCCGGCGTGACCGAGTCCTTCACCAGGCTCATTTCCCATTCCTTGTCGGGATAGAGCGAGGAGCGCTGCATCAGCTTGCAGCCGGGCTCATGACCGGGGCCGCCGCAATTGGCGCCGCCGACCCACTCGAAGCGGCGGCGGCCATCCTGCGTGCGCTGCAGGCCGAAGTCGTTGCCGCCCGGCGGCGCCGCGGGGCCCGAACTTTTCAGCGTCGGATAGGCGTCGGCCGAGCCGTGGCAATCCTTGCAGCGCACCTCGATGGCGGCCTGCACCTCGCCATACAGGTAGCCCGTGCCGTGCGCATCCTGCGAAAAATGGCAGTCCACGCAGTGCATGCCGACATCGACATGGATCGACGACATGTGGACGGTCTTCTTGAACTTGTCGGGATCGTCGTTGGCGACGACCTTGCCGTCGGCATCGAGCAGGTTGCCCTTGCGGTCGCGCTTGAAGACGGCCCGGAAGTTCCAGCCGTGGCCGTGGTAGTCGGCGAACTGCGTGTCCTTTGCCTTCGGATTCACGTCGGTCCACACGCGCTTCAGGAATTCGACATCGCCCCACAACCCGCGGATCGCCGCCTCTTCCGGGTTGCGCATCAGGATGTCGTATTCCTCCTGGTCGCCGGGATACTTCTGCTTCTCCGGCCACATCAGCGGCGCGTCGGACTCATAGTCCCACATGGTGTAACCCATGTAGGTGTTCATGAAGAGATTCGGCTGGTGCATGTGGCAGACCATGCACTGCGACGTCGGAATGGCGTTGGTGAAGACGTGCTCGATGGGGTGTGCGGTCTCGTCGCGCTTGATCGTCGGGTCGACCGTCATCGTCTTGCCGTCATGGCCGTACTTCGCCCAGGGCCCCGAATGGCGCGGGTCGCGGTCATTGGCATAGACAACATGGCAGCCGCCGCAGCCCGAACTGCGGTAGTCGCCCGGCTGGTCGTTGGTGCCGAGGAACCAGAGGAACGGGTCGTTGAGGCGCGTCTTGGTGATGTTGATCACCGGCACGGCGATGCGCAGGCCGGTGGCGGGGCCGCGGTTCGACTGGCGGATGTCGGGCCGGCCCGGCTCCTCGAGGCGCTGCAGCTGGCCGAGCGCGTTCGGGTTGGCGATTTCCGGGAACTGCGTGACGATGTTGCGGCCGCCGCGTTCAAAGACGCGGAACACGTCGGCGGGCGGCAGAACCTCCCAGGCCGGCAGCGGCAGCAGCTTCGGCAGGATGCCACGCTTGGTCATGCGCTCGTCGGGCGGTACGGGATTGACGAGCGTCGCCGCCTCGCCCTCGCGCGTGTAGGCCTCGCCCATCACATAGTGCTTGAATGGCAGGATGCCGTTGTTGTACGACGCGCCGCCCCAGAGATAGGCGCCCGTGGACATGATGCTGCGCTCGACCTGCTGGATTTTCTCCATGTGGCAGGCGCCGCAGGCTTCCCGCGCGATGCGCAGGTCGCTCGGGTTCACGAAGCGGACATACTCGGGCGCTTCCTTGTTGAGCAGGACGTAGCTGCGCTTCGGGTTTGCCGAGCCCGGGTAGTGCCAGGTCTGCGGGTAGAGCGGCTGGACATGCGCCCGGTCCATGGCCGCGCGATCCTCGATCGAGGTCGCCTTCACCGTCGGGTCGCCGCCATGGCAGTCGACGCAGCCGAGCACCACCGCCGGCGAGGCATGCATGCTCATCGAATCGGTGCGCGTGTGGCAGCTGAGGCAGCCTTCGCTCTTCAGCGCCGCCTGCTCGGGCAGCTGCGCGCGCGGCGACGGCGGCGCGGTGACATGGTCGATATGGCGCGGATGCTCGCCTTCGGCGGCGGCGGCCGGGGCCGCCACGAGCATCGCGAGCGCGAGAAGCGCACCGCCGATCAGGGTGGGAAGGCGGGACACGGCCATCAGAAGGTCAGGATGCCGTTGAACAGGATCGAATAAAGGAACTCGTCGTCGCCATTCTGCTGCGTCGCGAAGAGGTCCTTGAAGCCCGGTCCCGGCTTCAGCACCGCGCCCGACAGGCGCAGCACGATGTTCTGGATAAACAGCGGGCGGTAGATGAAGGCGGCCGAGAGATCGAGGCCGATCTCTTCGTCGATCTGCCCCTGGTTGCGCAGCACCTCGAGGTTCGAGGTGTCGGCGAAATAGAGCTGGTTGATGTTGGTCGACAACCGCAACTCCGGCGTCAGGTCGAAGTCGGTGCCGAAGCCGATCAGCGTGATGCCCGGGTTGTTGAAGTTCGACTGGCCGTGTTCCTTGCTGGTGCGCAGCTCGGTGAGCACGCCGTTGCGCTGTGTCAGCGCGACGCCGCCGCCGCCGATCAGCGGAATGCCCTGGCGGATCCAGTAGCTGGTGTCGCCGCCGGCGAATTGCGGGTTCTCGAAGATCGCGGCGAAGCCCTCTTCGTCGTCATCGAACGGATCGGTGTCGCCCGAGGCATGCAGGAACGAGCCGCGGATGCGGACCCAGTCGAAGTCGATCGACGGCTCGGCAGCGACGAAATAGGCGCTGATGTTCGAGTTGAAGCCCGCCGCGCTGTTGTTCAGCTGGTTGTGCGAATCCTTGCCGAAGGCGTAGTAGCCCGACACGGTCAGCGCCGCGCGGCCGATGCGGCCGTCGCCGTTGTAGCCGAGATAGGTGACCTGGTAGCGGCGGAAGCGTTCGTCGCCGAGCGAGGCCGGACGTTCGAGGAAGTTGTTCTCGTTGTAGAAGAACCGCTGATCCTCGTTGTTGCGGTTGTGCACGACGGTGAACTGCGAGGTGTAGCCGAGGACCGGCAGGTCCTGCAGGTAGACGTTGGCGAGATAGATGTCGTCGTTGCGGATGCGCTGGTTGACGTCGTTCAGGCCCGAGTTGGTGTCTTTGTCCAGCCGGCGGAAATAGGCCAGATTGTACTGGAGGAGGTTGTTGTCGCGCGTTCCGAACAGGCGGAAGCCGAGCTGGCTGTCCTGGAACAGGAAGCCGCGGAAGTCGCTCGAGAAGGGCTGGATGCCGGCGCGCAGCGAGTCGAAGTCATAGCGGTTCGACACGTTGCGGATGTGATAGTCGACAAAGGCTTCCTGCACGCCGACATGCTGGTCGTTGCGCACCGTGCCTTCGCGCGTATCACGGTTGACGACGCCGGTCTCGTTCACATCGAGCCGGTTGTAGTTGATCACCGGGGTAAAGCGGAACTCGAGGTCCTGCGGCTTGTAGGCGGTGTTGCCCTGGATGACCGACAGGCTGAGGATCAGGTTCTGGTTGAAGATGGTCTGGTCGCCATCGCCGAACTGGTCGTTCTGCCCCGGCTTCTGCTGGCCCGCCGCGCCGATACCGATAGGCACCCGGCGCGGCTCATAGACTGAATCCGAGATCGCCGCGACGACGACAAACCAGTCCTGCGTGCCGAACACCGGGCGGTCGCCCTTGAGCGTGTTCTGGCCATACGGGTCGAACCAGCGCGAACGGATGCCGATCGCGTCGGCGAGGCGCCAGCGGTCGGGCACGGGAATGAACTCGCGCGGCAGGTTGGGCGACGGCGGGCCGATGCGTTCGAGGTCTTCCGGGGTCGGCGGCGCGACCCGGTCTGATTCACGCGGGCCGCGCTGCGGGATGCGCTGGCTGTTGGGCACGTCCTGCACCAGGATCAGCGGCCGCTGGCCGGCGATCTGTTCCTTGCCGGCAAGCGCGGGCGACGCGCTCACGAGCGCGCCCAAGGCAAGCGGTGCGACTGTGGCGAGAAGGGCGAGATGACGCATGGCGTTACTTGCCGTCACAAACATTGCGTTGGCGCGAGCCGATGAACGGCTTGAACGGACAGGAGACGTAGCGAAGACGGCCGCTGGTAAGGATGAGTTGGTCAACGCGGTTGCCCGGCGGGGCATTGCCGACGCCGTTGCCGAGCGCAAGCCCGCCATTGTGCAGGCCCAAGAAGGCGATCATGTCGTCCTGGTCGATGCCGTCGCCCGACACGCCGATGCCACCGATGCGCTGGTTATTGCGGAAGATCGGCACACCGCCGGGGAAAATCTGCAGCCCGTTGGACAGGCGCGTGATGCCCGTGCCGGTGGCCTGGAGCGCGGTACACGTCGCATTTATGTCGTTGGCGTTCACGCCGTCGGCGAACAGCAGGTGCCCGGCGAGGTTGTCGATCACGAGGTCTAGCTGCAGGCCGGTGTTGAACGGGCTCCATGTTGCGATAGGCACGCTGAGGGGCCCAGTGCCGGCATAGTCGAGTCCGTCCGGCAGGAACGGACGGGCCAGATTGCCGATCGAGCGCTCCCCATAGGCAAAGCCGTCGGCAAGCGCCGAGGGGCCCATGATGGCGCGGGTCTGCGTGACATAGCGGTTGATCGCTACGCCGTTCAGATTGCTGCCCACGGCGGTGCCCAGCGTTGAATTGAAGGTGCCGAGATTGGTCGCCGCGTCCGTCGCCGAGAAGAAGGTCGCGCTGCGGGCCTTCTGCAACGACACGTCGGTGCCGAAGACCGGCCCGTCGGCCGTGCGGGCGATGCCCAGGATATTGCCGTTGGCATCGACCACCGAGACGGTGACCTGGATCGCGCTGGTGAGCGGGCGGCGGATCTGGGCGCGGCCGGCGAGCGCAACGCGCAACGCCTGCCCCAGGATGGTGGTGACCTCGTTGGCGGTCAGGCCACCCGCGCCGCCGCCGGTCGCCGGGCTGACGCTGTTGCGCGGCGCGAAGCGCGGATTGCCGGCCCCGTCATACAGGATGAAGACGGGCTGACCGACGAAGTCGAAGGTGCCGCTGTTGTCCTGGGCGAAGCCCGAGGCGATCGCGCCATAGGCCTGGCCCGCGACGATCGCGGCGGCGTTGTAGCCGGGCACGGCAACCAGGTTGCCGGCGACGCCGTTGATCGTCGCAAAGGCGGGCGCCGTGGACGGATTGGTGGCCAGTTGCGAAGGATCGTTGTCGAGATAGCGCAGCGATTTGCCATCGACGAAGATCTTGCTGGCGAGGATGTCGGACGGTGGCGGGAACAGTGCCGAGCCAGCCGCGGCCAGGATTTCGTCGATCGAGAAGTCGGTGTCGACGATGACCGGGTCGATCGTGTAGATGCCGTTCGCCTCAACGCCGACCGCGCCGACCGGCACGCCGTTCTTGTAGAGCGCGATGCCGCCCGGATCGGCCGACAGGCCCAGCGGCGAACGCTTCGGCCCCACCGTGGCGCTGA
>CANJEJ010000034.1 GCA_947473325.1 Alphaproteobacteria bacterium
AGACCGGTGAGCGGGGCATACAGCGTGAAAGCAAGCAGCAGCGCATGCCCCACGCGCGCCGCGCGCTGTGCCCGGGCCGAGGGATTGCCAAGCGGTGTGGGAAGACCGACACGCAGGCGGCGCCCCACGCGCCAGATCGAAAGCGCGAGGACGGCAAGTCCAACCCCGGCGTGGATGTAGAAGAGCCTCATCTTCTCTGGCGATTCCGCCAGTTCGTGAAAATAGAGGCCGAACGGTATCATGCCAATGATGGCGAGCCCGATGAGCCAGTGCAGCGCCCGGGCGGTGATGTTCAGGCGCGGGTCTGTCGCATCCGCCGGATCAGTTTGTGTCGTCATTTTCGTCCCCCATGAGTCGTCCCTCACTCTACACGGCGCGCCGCCGGCAAATCCGTCGCGCCGTGTGCCTAGGCGGCCAGTCCCCGATCCACTGTCAGCGCCGACCTGGTGATGAACGCTGCGCGGCCCGACGCCAGAAAGAGCACGGCATCGACAATGTCGTCGGTGGTGACGACGCGGCCGATCGGGTGATAGGACGCGACCAGGGCAGGGCACCGTGTTGACGCGATGTTGAGTTTCTTCTGGCTGCAATACGGCGCGGCGAAGCGCGTGAGCGTCCGCACCGCAGCCTTCGCCGTGGAATAGGCCGCGGCGCTGGTGATGACCTTCTGAGAGATGGCGGAAGAAATGTTGACGATGGCGCCGCCGCTCGTCGTCTTCATCGCGCGGATGCCATGCTGGCAGCCAAAAATGAAGCCATCGGTGTCAACCACAAAATGCTCGCGCCATCAAATCCTGCAGCGTGGCACCAGAACTTTTCCTGCGTGACATCCAGAGCGTCACCGCTTCCGCGGATGCGCCGATCTCCTGTGCCACTGCCGCGACGCGATCATGGTTGCATCACGCCAGCACCACCCCTGTAACGTCCGCCGCGAGACGCCGCGATTCTCGTGCCGATGCCTGATCCGGCGCCCGACACCACCGCCGCATTGCCGTCGAAATCCACCATGATCTGTCCCTTATTGCAGCGCCAGCCTATCTCGGTGTCGGCGGAAGGGCCAAAATGAAACGGGGGCGCCAGTGAACGCCCCCGTTTCCTTTCTGAAGCTCGCCGCGGTTACTTCGCCTTCAGGAAATCCTCGACCTCGAGCAGCACGAGCTCGTTGTCATCCTGCTTCGCCGGATCGCGGCTCGACGAGAATGGCGCATTGTTGTCGTTGCCGACCACGATGTGGCGGGCATCGACGATGTCGACATTCTCGATCGTGAAGAAGGGGAAGGTCAGGACGCCGTTGTTGAGGTCCTTTTTGGCCTTCTTGTTCGGATCGGCGATCTTCATCAGGTCGATGTGACCGATCTTGCGCACCGGCTGGCCGGCATTTGCCTCGGTCATCTCGATCTTGTAGACCCGCTTGAACTTCGCCGTGTCGTGGAAACAGGTCGGGCCGCGCTGGCCCGTCGCGCAAGCCTTGTCTTCGGTGCCTTCCCCGTTGTCACGCTCGATAATCAGGCCGGTAGTGCCGTCGATCATGTTGAAGTCGCCGATCGCGTTGCCATAGGCTTCCAACACGTATTGCCAGAAGCGGCCAGTCCACTTTGCGCCCGCGGTGTCGAACTCCAGGATGCGCAGGTATTCCTTGCCCTCCGCCGTCTTCTCGAACTCCTTCTTCTCGCTGTTCCACAGCGGGCCTTCCAGCAGGCCATAGACAAACTTCCCATCGGGTGAAGCCGCAAGCCCTTCATAGCCCTTGGAGCGCCGGGCGGTGAACTCCACCGTGCCGCCGGGCATGCCCGGCGTGGTTACGGCCGGATGGTCGGGCGAGCGCACGACCTTGCCGTCGGCCATCGTTTCCCAGACGGCCTGCACGCGGCCGGTCATGTCGGTCTTGATCAAATAAGGCCCGAACTCATCGCCAATCCAGAAGGACCCGCCACCGATCTGGAAGCCTTCGGTGTCGAAGTCGGCGCCGGTGAGATAGCGCTTCTCTGTTCCCTCATGGACGATGCGGAAGGGCACCTTCTTGTCGGGATCGTGCAGGAACACCGTCTCCAGACGGTCCATCGTGCCGGCGTTGAAGTCGATGCGGTAGCGATTGAGATAGAGCGCCGAATCGGCCGAATTCGCCTTGGCGCCGAAGCCGTTGTCGGTGAGCAGCCAGAAGGTGCCGTCGTTCATCCGCTTGATGCCGGAATGGCCCTGGATCGGCTGGCCCTTGAAGGGCACCGCCATGCCCGTGGGACGGCCGGCCGACAGGCCCATGACCGCGCCCGGCGTTTCGGTCCGGCGGCCATCGGTGAACTTGCCCGGCATGCGGAGGTCGGATGGCGCGTCGGCAGGCACGTCGATAAAGGTCGCTGCGGGCAAGACCACATGGCCCGCCAGCGTGGCGGGAAAGGTCTGATCGGCGGCGGCTGGCTGCAGCAGGGCGGACGCGGCAAGCGCAAGGCCTGCCAGACCGGTGGTGCGAAGCATGGCTAATTCCCCAGATTTACGAGTTGAAACGAGAAACGGCGGCCATCATGGCCGCCGTTCATTTCGCTTCGAGGACTCGCGGGTGACAGCGGGAAGACTCCTACTCCGCCGCTTCGGCGCTCTTGGTCTCCCACTTCGCCATGGCCGCCTTGAACTTCTCGCCCGAGTAATCCATCAGCACATCGCGATTTCCCGGTGCCTGGGCGAAGGTCACCTCGAGCCCGGAGTCGCGCAGGATGCAGATGCCGAAGCCGGTGTAGCTCAGCATGCGGATGCCCTCGCTGCGCGGCAGCACCGGGTCGAGCGCCCCGTGGGAGCCAAGGCCCATGATCACCGGAATGCCATGCCAGGACGTGACGCGGTCGCTGTGCAGATGGCCGCACAGGATGCCCTGCACGTTGCGCCCCCGGAGGATCTCCGCGAGCTTGACGCTGTCCTGCCAGCGGAGCGATTCCCATTCCATCTTCGGGTTGTTCTCGAAGGCCGGCGGATGGTGGAAGGCGACGATCTTGGGCGCCTGCGGATGGCGCGTCAGCGCCTGATTGAGCCAGTCGAATTGCGCCTCAGTCAGTGACCCGCCAACCTTGGCCGGCTCGGTGCTGTCGAGCACGACGACATGGACGCCGGCCACAAGCTGATCGTGGTCATAATACGCACCACCGTGGTCGGTGCGGTCGAGCACGCCTTCGTAGAAGCCGTCGCGGCTCTTGGTCACATCGTGGTTGCCGAGTGCATAGAGCACCGGGATGCCGAGGTCGTCCATCAAGCTCTTGAGCTTCCGGTTGCTTTCCAGATCGCCCTGATTGGTGAGGTCACCCGTGGCGACAACGAAGGCCGGCTTCGGGTCAAGGCCGCGCAGCATGTCCTTGAACTGGAGGATGTTGGCCGTGGTATCGGAGTAAAGATGCGAATCAGTTTCCTGATTGCCGACATGGAGGTCGGTGAAATGCAGGAAAGTTGTGCTGGTGCTGGTCATGTTGGCTCCAGATTCTGTGTGGGTCTTGGCCGACCCATTAGAGAAAAGGCGTGACGGTCGCACGACGGTTTTGTGAAAATCGTGCGACCGTCCCAGTGATTATCTCGGCATCAGCGCCTGAGCGCGCTTCTGGGCGTCCTGCATGATCGCGGCAACGTCGCCATTCCCGAACACGGCCTGCTCCACCGCCGCCTGCTCGATGCGCTGGATCTGCTTGTAGTTGGGACCCGGCATCGATTCCCAAGGCTTGAGGTTGGCGAGCTGCTCCAGGTTCGGCCGGATCAGCGGCGTCTCCTTGACGAAGGGTCCGAGATACTGCGGATCATCGACAATGTTGAGACGCAGCGGCAGGTAGCCGATCTTCTCGGTGATGATCGTGTAGGCGCGTTCGTTGGTCATGTGCTTCATCAGCTCCCAGGCCGCGCGCTGCTTCTGCGGATCCTTGGACAGGATGAAGAGGCCCGAGCCCGAGTTGGTCGGCTGCGCCGGCTTCTCTCCAAAGGTCGGCATTTTCGCCGCGCGCAGATCCCACTTGCCTTTCGCGCTTTCGAGCAGCTGGCGGGTATAGACGCTCGTATTGAGATACATTCCCAGGTTGCCGCTGCGCATGGCATCCGCGATGTCGCCGGCCGACGCGCGCGTGTGGGCGCCACTGTCGACGAGGTCGCGCAGCATCTTGTAGGCGCCTACTGCGCTGTCCTCGCCGAACATCAGCGTCTTGCGGTCCTCGGAAATGGTCCGGCCGCCGTTTGACAGGACAATCGCCTGGCGCAGCCAGTCGAACTGGTCATAGGCCTGCGTGCCGAAGCCTTCCTTGCCAGTCTTCTGCTTGATCTGCAGCGAAGCAGCCTTGATCTCGGCCCAGGTGCGCGGCGGTTTGTCGGGATCGAGGCCGGCCGCGCGGAAGAGGTCGGCATTGTAGAACAGCATCGGCGTCGAGAAGACGTAGGGAATGCCATAGGTCTTGCCGTTCATGGCGGCGAGCTTGAGCCCGGCGGGCACCATGCCCTGGGTATGTTGCTGCCATTCGCCCGGTGGAATGATGTCCTGCAGCGGCTGAATGCCGAAATTGGTCACAGCATGATCAAGATCGTTGAAGATCAACTGCGCCACGTCCGGCGTGCGGCCCGCCACAATATCGGCCTGCACGCGGGTGGTCATGTCGCCACCAGGCACCGGCACTGCCTGAAGGGTGATGTTCGGATATTTCGCCCTGAACGTGGCGAGCATCTCCTCAGTGGCTTCCTTGCCGGTGCCCGCGGTTGCAAGGTTGTAGTTGTAGAAGGTAATGGTGACCTTCTGGTTTGGATCGAACGGTGGAAGTTCCTTCGCCACCGCGGCAGTGGTCAGCGCCAGGGCGCCGAACACAACACCAGCGAGCGCGCGCAATCGAGCCATAGTTATCTCCCGGAAAGAAAAAGGGCGGCCAGTATGGCCGCCCTTTGTGTCGTCCTGCGGACAGGCAGGTGACGTTTCGTCTTACTTCGGCATCAGCGCCTGGGCGCGCTTCTGCGCGTCCATCATGATGGTGGCGACATCGCCCGTGCCGAACACGGCCTGCTCCACCGCCGCCTGTTCGATGCGCTGGATCTGCTTGTAGTTCGGACCCGGCATCGATTCCCACGGCTTCAGGCTGGCGAGCTGTTCCAGGTTCGGGCGGATCAGCGGCGTTTCCTTGACGAAGGGCCCGAGATACTGCGGATCATCGACGATGTTAAGACGCAGCGGCAGGTAGCCGATCTTCTCGGTGATGATCGTGTAGGCGCGTTCGTTGGTCAGGTGCTTCATCAGCTCCCAGGCCGCGCGTTGCTTCTGCGGATCCTTGGCCAGGATGAAGAGGCCGGAACCCGAATTGGTCGGTGCCGCCGGCTTGTCACCGAAGGTCGGCATCTTCGCCGCGCGCAGATCCCACTTGCCCTGGGCGCCCGACAGCAGGTTGCGCGTGTAGACGCTGGTCTGAAGATACATGCCCATATTGCCGCTGCGCATGGCGTCGGCCATGTCGCCAGCAGACGACCGCGTGTGCGCGCCGCTTTCGACGAGATCGCGCAGCATCTTGTAGGTGCCGACAGCCCCTTCCTCGCCGAACATCAGCGTCTTGCGGTCTTCCGAGATCGTGCGGCCGCCATTCGACAGAATCAGCGCCTGGCGCATCCAGTCGAACTGATCATAGGCACCGGCGCCGAAGCCTTCCTTGCCCGTTTTCTGCTTGATGGCGAGCGAGGCGGTCTTGAGCTCGGCCCAGGTGCGCGGCGGCTTGTCCGGGTCGAGACCAGCGGCGCGGAAGAGGTCGGCGTTGTAGAACAGCATCGGCGTCGAGAAGACATAGGGGATGCCGTAGGTCTTGCCCTTCATGGCGGCAAGCGTGAGGCCCGCGGGCACCATGCCCTGGGTGTGTTCGCGCCACTCGCCGGTCGGGATGATGTCCTGCAGCGGCTGGAGGCCGAAATTCGTCACCGCATGGTCAAGATCGTTGAAGATGAGCTGGGCCAGGTCGGGCACGCGTCCCGCAACGATGTCCGCCTGCACGCGGGTGGTCATGTCGGTGCTGGGCACCGGAACGCCCTGGACCGTGATGTTCGGGTATTTCGCCTGGAACTCGGCGATCATCTGCTCCGTCGCATCCTTGCCGATGCCGGCGCTCGCCAGGTTGTAGTTGTAGAAGGTGATGGTGACCTTCCTGTTGGCGTCGAACGCCGGAATTTCCGCGGCCAGAGACGGGGCAGCCCCGCCGGCCAGTACTGCGGCGGCGGTGGCCGCGCGCAGCAAGCGCTTCAATGTGAGTTTCATAAGTTTCTCCTTAGTCGAGCAGGTGTTCGCGCAAGCGGCCGAGCCGTTCGGGCGTAAGATGAAGTGCGTTGGCGAGATAGGCTTCGGTCGAGCCGTGCTGGACCCTGATTTCATCGAAGGCAGCGTCCAGATATTCGGGATGCGCCCCCAGCAAGGCGTCGCGAATGTCCTCCGGCATCTTGCTGGCATAGGGCACGCCCGCGTCCCAGTAGAGGTTGGTGAGCAGGTAGTCCTCGCGCACCGCTTCCTGGGACACGCCGAGGGCGGTGAGAATCATCGCTGCCGCGAAGCCCGTGCGATCCTTGCCGGCGCTGCAATGGAAGACGAGCGGATAGTGTGGACCATCGACCAGACGGTCGAACAAGGCGCGAAAGGCGTCGCCGTGGTCACGCACGAATACGCGGTAGGTGTCAGACAGGGCACGGCGCATGTCGGCACCCGTCGATGTGCCATCGCCCAGCATGGCGCGCAGGTTGCCGCTGACACGGATCGGCAATGAATCAACACGCGGCGGATTCACCGCTGGCAGGCGCGTGGGCGCGTGGCTTTGCTCGTCCTCGCTGCGCAGGTCGCAGATGCAGCGGATGCCAATGGCACCGAACGCATCGACGGCTTCATCGGTCAGCCTTGAGAGTTCGTTCGAGCGGTAGAGCGTCCGCCATTTCACGCTGGCGCCATAGGCGGCGTCATAGCCACCCAGGTCGCGCAGGTTGGACGCATGGGGAATCGGGCGGCGTTCCGCCGCCGGGCCAGGCACGTTCATCGGTCACCGCGAACAGGCGTTTCAGGAACGCGGCGACCTTAGTGACGTCTGGTTTCGCTTCGTGGACAGTTCAGTGACGAATTGGTGACAGCGGAGTTTGCTGCCGGCTACCCGATCTCGACCGCGATCTTGCCGACAAAGTCACCGCTTTCCTGCAGGCGGAAGGCATCGGCGGCCTGGGCGAAGGGAAACACGCGATCAACCACCGGCTTGATCCCCTGCACGGCAAAGGCGTGGTTCATGCGCTGGAACATCTCGCGCGTACCGACGGCGATGCCATGGATACTGCCGCGCCGCGCACGCAGGAACGAGAGATTCTCCACCGATCCCGCGAAGCCGCCGATCAGGCCGATTCGCCCGCGTGGCGCCAGTGCGGCAAGCGAATGCGAGAAGGTGCCGAACCCGCCGACCTCGAGGATGCAGTCGGCACCGCGCCCGCCTGTCAGGCGCAGCACTTCCTTTTCCCACGCCACATGGGTGCGGTAGTTCACGCCGGCAAAGGCGCCGATCGTCTTCGCCCGCTCGATCTTCGCATCGCTGGAGGAGGTGACGATCACCCGCGCGCCGGCTGCGCGCGCGATCTGCAGGCCGATGATGGACACGCCGCCGGTGCCAAGTGCGAGAACCGTGTCGCCGGGCTTCACCGAGCCGCCGGCTTCCATCAGCGCGTTCCACGCCGTCATCGCGGCGCAAGGCAGGCAGGCGGCCTCGACGAAGGAGAGGTCTCCCGGGATCGGCTCGATGCCGTCCTGGTCGAGCACTATTTCTTCAGCCAGCACGCCTTCGAGCGGGCCGCCGAGCTGCACTGGGCCTTCATCCAGACCCAGGCCGTCCTTGGGCTGGAAGAAGCCGGCGACGACACGGTCGCCCGCCTTGAAGCGCGTGACGCCCGCGCCGACCGCGATCACCTCGCCCGCTCCGTCGGACAGCGGCGTGATGTCGCGCGTCACCGCAAAAGGCGGGTAGTTGCCCTTGAGGATGGCCCGGTCGCGCGCATTGAGCGTCGCCGCGCGCAGGCGAATCCGAACCTGTCCTGGTCCGGGATTCACCACGGGGCGTTCGATCAGGCGCAGGTCATCGACGCTGCGGCAGCCGGCCGTCAACACATAGGCATGCATGGAAAGTCCGATCAGTGGCGGGAAACGTGTGTGATGACGGGTGCCAGCATTTGCCGCCGGCGTCAACCAATGCCGGGAGTACGGTTACCTCCGAGCCCAGGTGGCCCGACTACCGTTGGTGAATGTCCCCGGCGATTCCACCACTGTCTGGCCGACCATCACCCCACCGACCGGGTCGAGTCCAAAACTACCTTTGAATCGCATGGCCCCACCCCCCGGACCAGCGCCGGAGCCGGAGCAGAGGACATTGAGGTCGCGAATTTGACCACTCGCCTCAAGTCGGCCGTTAATGGTGCACTCCGAACCCACTTGGCCGGTGATACGCAGGTCCTTGATGGTAAGGACCGCGGATGGCTGCATGGAGGACCCAATGCGCAGCGGTGCCGTCAGGAAGTAATTCCCGTCAAATGCCTCTGCAGGCAGCGGCGCGCCAGCCTGCGGCAAAGCCGCCATTTGTTGTGGCGCTGTCGCCGGCTGCGCTGCGGCCGCAGACGGCGGATTGCTCTGCGTCCAGGTGTTGCTCATGCCGTGGAAATTCATCCCAGGCGACTGCATCACCGTCTTGCCAACGATCTGCCCATTTGCGGGATCAGGGGCGAAGCGTCCGGCGTAGCGCACGGTCCCGGACGCCCGACCCGAACCC
Organism: Alphaproteobacteria bacterium; assembly: GCA_947473325.1. Classification (GTDB taxonomy): domain Bacteria; phylum Pseudomonadota; class Alphaproteobacteria; order SHVP01; family SHVP01; genus CANJEJ01. Next base: position 8,763 of record CANJEJ010000034.1, read on the forward strand.
ATGCAGTTCGCCATGAAGTCGCGAATCTCTCCACTGTCTTCCAGCCGACCGCTTAACGTGCATTCGGACCCGACTCGGCCGCTGATGCGCAGATCCTTGATGGTGATGACCGCCGTTTCCTCCGCCAGATTGCTGAGGCGAACCTGAGCGGCGTACGTCCCGTCAAATGCAGCGGCAGACAACGGGCCTGTGGCGGGCGGTAGGGCCGCCATCTGCTGTGGGCCTGGCTGGGCTGCCATCTGCTGAGGCGGTGCTGCCACGGAGGGCTGGGGCGTCGTGGCGGGCGCGGCAGGCACCGGCGCCGCGCGCGCCACAGGCGGCGGTGGCGCGGTCAGCGTGGCAATGCGCGCACGCGCCAGCGGCGCAAAGGTCCCCTCCGGGAACTGGGTCAGATAGGCCTGCAGTTCCGACGGGCTGCTCGATCCCTTCACCGAGTCCCAGAAAGCGAGTTCCATTGCCGCGCGGTTCGGCCCGCTCTCGACCGGCGCGGGGGCTGCGACGGGTGGCGGCGGTGGCGGCGGCGCCACCGCGACCGGTTCGGGCTTCGGCGGCGGTGGCGGTGGAACGAAGTAGAAATCGCCGGTGAGGGACGACGCCTCCCATGGCGTCTGCGCACCGTTGGAGCGCCGCGACACCGCGACGCGCACGCTCTTGAAGACCTCTTCCACCTTGGCGCCCGGCGCCTGCATCGCCTTCAACAACTCCTCGGTATAAAGGCTGTTCTTGCTGGTGCCATCGGCCGCCACGCTGCCGGGCGCGGTGGCATAGGCGATCAGCGTGCCTTCCGGCGCGTTGATCTGAGCGAGCCCGCCGCCGCCGGCGCTGCGGAAACGCTTCTCGAACGGGTTGTTGCGGCAGGCATCGAGGATGACCAGGTTCACGGTCGAACGTGCCGCCTGCATCTGCTCCAGCACCAGGTCGACATCCACCGCCTCCAGCCGCACGCGTTGCTCTGACGGAATTTTCGCGTCGACCGGGATCAGGAAGTTGCGGCCGTTCACCTGCATGCCATGTCCGGCATAGTAGAAGAGCCCCGTCGCGCCCTGCTGCAGCTGCTCGCCGAAATCCGCCACCGCGCGCTCGAGATCGAGCTTCGAGGTGTTCTCGCGCAGGATCACGTCGAAGCCGCGCTGCTTCAGTGCCTCACCCATCGCCCGCGCATCGTTGATCGGATTGGGCAGAGGCGATTCGATATAGGCCGCGTTGCCGATGACGAGCGCGACGCGACGCCCCGCTGCCACCTGGGCTTCGGCCGTACCAGCCAGCCCGGCGACAATCCAGCCGACGATCAGCAGTCCGATTATTCTCATCTTCCGTGCCTTGGCGAAGAACCGGGTGTGTCGCGTCTTCATGGCCGCTGGCCTGTGCGGGCAACGACGTCGCGCCAACGTTGCCGGTCGGCGCTCGCCTGGCGAGTCATGTCGGCGGCGCCGAGGGCCATCGGTGTCATGCCAAGACCCTGCAGCCGGCTCACCAACTCTCCGTCGCGGAGCGCTTCCGCCAGCGCACGCGACAGCGTATCGACGGTGGCTGGCGCGAGTCCCGCCGGGGCGAACAGGCCATACCACGTCACCGATTCGACACCGGCGATGCCCTGCTCCGCCAGCGTCGGCAGATCCGGCCAGGACGGATCGCGCTGCGGCGCGGCAATGGCGAGCGCGCGCAGCTTGCCCGCACTGACCTGCGGCGCCACCGACAGGATATCGAAAAAGGCAAAGGTGGTCCGGTCGCTGCTCAGATCGACGATGGCCGGCGCGGTTCCCATATAGGGAACATGGGTCGCGCCGCCCACACCGGCGACCAGGCTGAACTGCCCGCCCGTCAGTCCCGATTGCGAGCCTATCCCGTTCGAGGCAAAGATCGCGCGCGTCGAGTTCGCCTTCAGATAGGCCACAAGTTCCGTGGCATTGCGCGCCGGCACCGCGGGAGAAACCGCCAGCACCAGGGCGGTGCGGGCGATGCCGCCGATCGCGGTGAAGGCGCTGTTGGGGTCGAACGGCAGCGCGCCGAGCGCGGGACTGATGGCAAGCGTGGCGCTGGTGCCGAGCAGAAGCGTGTATCCGTCGCGGGCCGCGGCGGCAGCATATTGCCCGCCAATATTGCCGCCGGCACCAGCACGATTCTCGACAATGACCGGTTGGCGCAGAGACTTGCCCATCGCGATGGCAATCGAACGGGCCGTGATATCTGCGGCGCCACCCGCGGCAAACGGTACAACGATCGTGACCGGTCGCGTCGGATAGCCGCCTTCTGCCGGCGCCGCCGGCCCGGATCGCTGCGGCACGGGTGGCGCCGGCTGTTGCGGCGGGGGCAGGGCTGCCTGCTGCTGGACGGGCGCGGGTTGCACCGGCGCGGCGACTGGCGCGGGTGCGGTCAACGCGGCAATGCGCGCGCGCGCCAGCGCGGCAAAGGTCCCGTTCGGGAACTGTGTCAGATAGGCCTGCAGCTCGGCCGGGTTGTTCGAGCCCTTGACCGAATCCCAATAGGCCAGATCGAGCGTCTGTACCGAAGGTCCCGGCGCCGCCGAGTCTGATGGTGCCGGCGCAACGGAGGCCGCGACGCCTGACGCTGACGGCACGAAGTAGAAGTCGCCAGTGAGCGACGATGCCTCCCACGGCGTCTGCGCCCCGTTCGAGCGCCGCGACACCGCGATGCGCACGGTCTTAAAGACATCCTCCACCTTGTTGCCCGGCGCCTGCATCGCCTTCAGCAGCTCTTCGGTATAGAGGCTGTGCTTGCCCTGGCCGTCCGCCGCCACGCTGCCGGGCGAGGTCGCATAAGCGATCAGCGTGCCTTCGGGGGCGTTGATCTGCGCGAGCCCGCCGCCGCCGGCACTGCGGAAACGCTTCTCGAACGGGTTGTTGCGGCAGGCATCAAGGATGACCAGGTTGATCGCCGCGCGTGCCGCCTGCATCTGCTCGAGCACCACATCGACATCCACGGCTTCCAGCCGGACTCGCTGCTCTGACGGGATTCTTGCGTCGACGGGAATCAGGAAGTTGCGGCCGTTCACCTGCATGCCATGTCCGGCATAGTAGAATAGGCCCGTTGCGCCCTGCTGCAACTGCTCGCCGAAATCGGCCACCGCGCGCTCGAGATCGAGCTTCGAGGTGTTCTCGCGCAGGATCACCGTGAAGCCGCGCTGCTTCAGCGCGTCGGCCATGGCGCGCGCATCGTTGATCGGGTTGGGCAGCGGCGATTCGATATAGGCCGCGTTGCCGACCACGAGCGCGACACGGCGGCCCGCGGCAACCTGGGCCATGGCGTCTACCATGAACCCCGCCGCCACGGCGAACGCGACCAGCAGCCCCACGGCCAGGCGCATGACGTTTCCACCGCCCCCGGGCGGTGCTCCCTTTGCGCCATCGTAGCCGGTCGCGCCAAGGCTGTCCAAAACGGCCCTATTTCTCCGTCAGGTCGAAAATGGATTCCCAGCCCGGCGGCGGCGGCTGGGCGGTCAGCGACACGGCCCGGTCATAAAGCCGGGCAGCAGCCTTGGCATCCGCCCGGAACGGGGCCAGTCCGGCCACCGCGCCGGCAAAGTTCCGCGCACGGAAAGCCGAAAGCGCCTGCGCATAGGCCTGTGTCCACGGCAAGGCATTGTCGAGCGGCGTGAACAGGCGAACCGGCGTGCCACGGCCGACCACGCGCACCGCGTCGAGTTCGAGCCAGCTCGCGCCCGGCGCGCCCGTCGCCGTCACCTCGGCGGCCAGGATGTCGGTGCCGAAGGTCTTGTTCGCCCCTTCCAGCCGCGCTGCGAGATTCACCACATCGCCCATCGCCGTGTAGTTGAAGCGGCGGGACGACCCGATATTGCCCACCAGCGCCGGGCCGGAATTCAGGCCGATGCGCTGGCGCAACGGCGCCGCGAGTCCGAGTTCGGCATTCAGCGTGTTGAGCCGCGCACGGCAGGCCAGCGCCGCGGCGGCGCCGCGCGCCGCATGGTCGGGCTGGTCGAGCGGCGCGCCGAACAGCGCCACGATGGCGTCGCCGATATATTTGTCGACCATGCCGCCGCGCGCTTCGATCTCGTCGGTCATGGCGCCTAGATAGGCATTCATCACGCGCACGGTCTCGGCAGGTGCCATCTTCTCGCTCATGCTGCTGAAGCCAGCGAGATCAGAGAAGAATACTGTCACCTCACGCGTCTCGCCGCCCAATGCCGGCGGGCGGTTGCTATCGGCCATGCGGTCGATCAGCGCCGGTGCAAGGTAAAGGGCGAAGCTCTGACGCAGCACCCGCTTGTCGCGGTCGGTGACGGCGAAGCGCCAGCCAAGCGCCATGGCGAGCGCCATCGCCGCTGCCAGGGCCGGCGTTACCACGGGAAGGACGAGCCCGCCGCCAAAGGCGAGGTACGCAACCACCAGCCAGAGCAGCAGCAGGCCAGCGACCGCCACTGTCGCCAGCGCCGGCACCAGCACGAGCACGAGCCCCGCGGCAATCGCCGCCATCACCGCGTCAAGCGCATGGGCGGTAGGACGCGGCACCTCCTGCAGCACCGTGCGGCCGATGAGATTGGCCACCGCCGCTGCATGGACAAGAACGCCGGGGATGGAATCGCGCATCACCTGCGCGTCGAACAGGTCATGGCGCGGCTCGCTCGCGCAGCGCGGCGCCTGGGCCGGGCGCTCGGGCTGCGTGGCCCAGCGCAGCGAGGTGATCTTGCGATCTTCGATGTCCAGCATGCCGCCCAGCAGCACCGTCTTGCCGGCGAAGTTTTCGCGGAAGAAGGCCGCGGCGCGCGGCGTGTCGAGGCAGGCCACCAGGTCCTGCAGCGAATGATCCGGCAGCGCGCCGGGCCGGGTAAAGTCGATCAGGATGCTGTTGGCGCCGGCGCCGGGCAGGCGCCAGTCGCCAAGGCGCACGCCATTTCCGTCGGCCGTCGCAGCGACGCCGAGAGCGCGCTGCGCGAGTTCCAGCGCCAGCCCCGGCTCGCGCCCGTCCTCGCCATCGAAGAACAAGGGTGCGCGGCGCACGATTTCATCAGCGTCGGTGACCAGGTTCAGCGACCGGATGTTGTCCTCGCCGCCCACGGCCAGTCGCTGCCCGGCGAAGGGCGCGATGGGATGCTGCTGGTGCTGCACCTTTCCGAGCACGATCTTGTCCTGCTGACCGCCGCGTCGCAGCGCGAGCAGGAAGTCGCGATCGAACCCTGGCAAAAAGCGATCTACTGATGTGGGGTAGACCACGTCAAAGCCGATCACCCGTGCGTCGGCCTCGACCAGGGCGGACACCACGCGGGCGATATCGCGGGTCCACATCGCCTGGGGCGTGTCGGCGAAGCGCGGCGAGCGATAGGTTTCCTCGTCGATGGCGACAATGGCGACCGGCGCCGCGGTCACCGGAGCCGCTGGCGCCAGCAACACCCGCAATGCATGCAATACATCGACAGACACCGGGCGCAACCGTTCGACCGGCGGCAGCGCCAGCAGCACGGTCGCCAACGCGGCAATAGCCCCAGCCGCGAGAGCGTCGCGCCGCCACCGGGCGCGCGGGCGCGCGGGTGTTCCGGCGGACGACGGCTCAGTCGCCGCCAAGCTGGATCAGCCGGCCAACCGCCGGCGCCTTTCCGGGGGCCGCCTGAAGGTCGATGCGAAACACCAGGCGCTGCGTGCCCGCGCTCGCCTCGTAAAGGCCGCCCGGCGTCAGCGCGCGTCCGTCGCTGGCAAGGTCATGCAGCGCCGGCCGGCCCGCCGGTGCGGCGGCCATGAGGATGTCGAGCTTCGCCTCCTCGGCATCAAGCCGGGCAATCGAAACCATGCTGCCGCCCGGCGCGCGCAGGATGGGTGCTGTGCCGAAGAGCGTGATCTCTGCCGCTGGCAGGGTGCGGCGCGCCGGCGCCTCAGTGCCCGGGGCCCGGCGGAAGACCATGGCGCCGCTCTGCTGCGCCTGCGCACCGGTGAGGCGAAGCTTGCCGGCATCGCAGCGCACCTTCTCGCGCGCCACATCGCCGCCCGCCACCTCGCTCTGATCCGCACCGACGGTGACGGTGCCGCCGCGGATCACCTCGCGCTGGCAGGACTTGAGGTAGGAAAGCTGCAGGGTCTCGCCGGGCCCAAGCCGGATGGTCTGACCCGCGCCGACATATTCCATGATCCCGACACCGGCATTGGTCGCCGAGACATCCTCGACCAACGCGACCGGCGTCGGTGCCTGTGCCCAGGCCGGCAGCGCCAGCAGGCTCGTGATCAGCAGGGTGCTCGCGATCCGCACGGTGCAGCCTCCTCGCATAAGTTCTGTCCGCTATTTTTTCGGCCGCCCGCTACTTCTTCGGAAAGACGCAGGTGAAGCGTTCGACAATAACGGGCATGTCGTCGCTGACCGTCTTTCCCAGCGGTGCGAGCAAGCCGTTCCAGTAGGGGACATGCACGTTGCGCCATGCCTCCAGCGGTCGCACGCTCGGCCCGTCGATGGCGGTGTGGGTGCCGTTGACATCCTTGAACGGCATCAGATCCAGCGCCCGCGTGTGCAACAGCGCCCGGGGCTCGCCATCATAGTTGTGCAGCAGCACGTATTCCCCGATCTCCGGCTTCATCTGGGGATGCGCCTTGTGCAGCCAGGGCGTCGAGAAGGTGCCAACCTTCTCGCCTTCGATGACGTAGTCGCAGATCCGGTTCGCGCTCACCGTGTCGAAGCCGATGCAGCGCTGGCGCAGCGAATCGCCAATCTCCGCTCCCGGCAGCGCGGCACGGGCCTTGTCGAGAAAGCTTTTGACGGCAGCAGGGGTCGGCAACGTGGCGGGCATGAAGTTCCTCCGGTTGATCGGCTCAGCTTAGAATAATCCGCTCTGGCCACAAGGCGGTATTCCCGTCCAACTGCGGGCATGCCCACGGAACCCCGGTCAACACACCGCGTTGAGCATGCAAGGGCCGGGCGGCTGCGCCCGGCGCCGATGCCAAGCCAGCACGGGAGATTCCAATGGCGGATAACAATGTTCAGCAGGGCGGCGGCAACAACGCCCTCTATTTCATCGTCGGCGGCCTGGTTGTCGTCGCCGTCGCGGCCTTCCTGTTTTTCGGCGGCCACCTCGGCAACGGACCGGATGGTCCCGGCGACACCAACATCACCATCCAGACGCCGCGGCCGCCGGCGGCGCCTGCGAACTAAGACGTCAAATCGGTGAATAAGTCCGCCCCGCCCGCCTGGGCAGGAGCGGATCGAATCGGCGTGGCGGAATGCCGCACTGCGCCTATAAAGGGCGCCCCGTCACATTTCCGGCAACCCGCCCGCCGCCAATGAGAATCCCAGACTGGCGCCTGTCCCATCTGCCGGTACCCGCATTTGTTTGCCGCCGCGACGGCAAGCTGCTGGGGTTCAACGGTGCGGCGCCGTCGATGCTCGGCACCTTCGGCCTGACCAACGGGTCGTCGCCGTTCGACCAGCTGCTGTGGGACGAAACCACCGGCGACGCCAGACCCGGCCGAGACCTTCTCTCCAAGGCCATCGGGGCGCCCCAGCACAACCAGCACATCCAGGTGAGGCGCGCTGACGGCACGCGCTACCGGATAATGATCGGTCTGCAGCCGATCCGGACGCAGGCGGACCGGACGGTGGCCGTGCTGTGCTGTCCAAGTTCCCTCGGCGAAGATGCATCCATGCGGGTGGTGGTCGCACGGCATGCCGCGATCATCCAGAATTCGGACGATGCCATCCTATCGAAGGATCTGAATGGCGTCATCACAAGCTGGAACCCCGGCGCGGAACGCATCTTCGGCTACACTGCCGAGGAGGCGATCGGGCGGCCAGTCTTGATGCTGATCCCGCCTGGTCGCCTTGACGAAGAGCCAGAGATCCTGGACCGCCTGCGGCGCGGCGAGAGCATCGACCATTATGAAACGGTGCGCGTGCGCAAGGATGGCACGTCCATCGACATGTCGCTGACCGTGTCGCCGATCCGTAGCCCTGACGGAACCATCGTCGGCGCCTCGAAGATCGGCCGCGACATCACTGAACAATATCGCGCGCGGGAGCGGCAGGAGTTGCTGATGCGTGAGATCAATCACCGCGTGAACAACGTCTTCGCGATCACCAACGCAATTGTGGCATTAAGCACGCCCTTTGCCGCGACCGCCAGGGATCTGTCGCGCGCCGTGCGCGAGCGGCTCGACGCGCTGTCGCGCGCCCAGCGGCTGAGTCGACCGGGCCTCGCGGGCGATGATCTCGCGGCGGCGGCGACGACCATCGCGGCCCTCGTCGATACCATCGCCCAGCCCTATGAAACGAAGGAAGCGCCGTCACGTATCCGCTTCCAGGGGCCTGATGTGACGGTGGCCAGCGGTGCGGTCAGCAACCTTGCCCTCGTCATCCACGAATTCGCCGCCAATGCGGCCAAATACGGCGCCCTGTCGCAGCCGGGCGGGACCGTGAACCTCAGCTGGAAAACCGACGGCGCCAAACTGACACTGACCTGGGAGGAACAGGGCGGACCGCCCGTTGCCAGCGCGCCAACCACCACGGGCTTCGGCTCACTGCTCAACCGCCGGATCGTGCTCGACCAGTTCGGTGGCACGATGAACCTTGACTGGCGCCCGTCCGGACTTGTCGCAACCCTGTCGGTGCCCGTCCAGAATTTGACTCACCAGGCCGACGTTGCGGTGTCACCCGCACGTCCCCATACTGTCATGCGTGCGGCAACGTAGATTGACTCCGAATGGCAACGGATCGCCCCACCATCCTTATCGTTGAAGACGAAGCTCTGGTCGGACTGGAAATTGAACTCGCCTTCCGTGACCTCGGCGTTTCTGACATTCGCTGGGCGCCGGATATGGAGAAGGCGCGCCTGATCCTGAATTCGCAGCCGATTGCCGGCGCCGTTCTTGACGTCCTTTTGGGCGACACCGAGGTGTTCCCGCTGGCCGAGGAGCTGGCCCGACGAGGAATCGCCTTTGTCTTCAATACGGGCCACGCACAGGCTGGCGAGATCAATCGCCAATGGCCGGGCAGCCCGGTGTTCCGCAAGCCGGTGTCCAGCACGCAGGTGGCTCGCGGCTTGCTCGAGATTCTGCCGGGTGGCATGCCCGCATAGCGGCCACGGCCCACGGGCGGCTTCAAATCACTGATTATTCAGGATTTTTGCTGGCGACCCCAACGGGAATCGAACCCGTGTCTCAACCTTGAAAGGGTCGTGTCCTAACCGCTAGACGATGGGGTCAAAGCCTTGCGAGGGGCGGCTTTTATCACCTTGTCACAGTTGGAACAAACAAAAATCCAAGGCTGTCCGGGCAAAGCGGCAGGCACCGCCCCTACACCGGCGTGGCACGGATGAAGTCATCGACAATCCGAGCGAAGGCATCCGCATCCTCGTCCGGGGCGTCGACGCCCACCCATTCCATGGGCACGAAGCGGGCGTCGGCAAAATCGCCAACCGCGTCGATGCTCTCCTGATAGTTGTGGTCCCGTGGCCCGGCAAAGAGAAGCACCGGGCAGCGAATGCGCGCCGCGAGGGCGATAGGGTCCGAGTGGCCAATGCAGTGATAGGCCCAGTTCCAGGTTTTGCCCGCCTGCAACTTCGCGATCATCGTGCGAATGGCAAGCGCCTCGCTGAATCGGTCTGGCTCTCCCGGCGGCAGCAGCATGCCGCTCATGTCCCAGCGGCGAACCCAGGCGTCCTGGACCATCGCGCCAGCACGGTCAAAGACTCGTCCGGGCATGGCGCGGCGTTTGGCGCGCAACTCTTCATCGTGACGTGGCCAGCCATAGGCACAGAAACGGGTGACGCGCGCGGGATGCAAGACCGTTGCCCAGGCCCCGACGATGGCGCCGAAGTGGTGACCGAGCAGCGTTGCCCGCTCGATCCCCATGCTGGCCAGCGCCTCCATTACCCAGCCGGCATAGGCGGGGCCATCGGGCTCCGCAGGCGGGCGAAAGGAGTTGCCATGACCCGGAATGTCGAAGGCGATGGCGCGATGGCCGCGGCGCGCCATCAGCGGAAGCACGCCCTCCCACTGGCTGGCCGCGTCAGCCGTCATGTGCAGGAACACCACCGGCGGACCCTCGCCGCTCTCGAGAAAATGGATCTGCCCACCGGTTGAATCGGCGTATCCCCTGCGAATTCCGCTCTTCGGTCCGTTCTTCACCGTTGTCGTCTCCTAGCGTTGGGCACCGACCATGTAGTAGCTGCTCTTTGCGCCTGGCCGCTGGCTCGGGGCAAAGGCCTCGAACGTCTTTGCCTTGTCGAAGCCGGCAGCCGCCGCGGTGCCCATCTTGTCGAGCGTGTGCGCGCCGCTCTGGAAAGGCTCATTATTGTAATGCGTGTACCAGTCCGAGAAGAAGCCGTCGATCGGCGGTAGCGCGTGATAGTTGCTGCCGTCCTGGTGCAGCATCAGGCCGCCCTTGCACAGCAGCCGGTGCGATTCGGCGAAGATCGCCTTGATGGCGGGGCGCGGCAGTTCGTGCAGCAGGATGTGGGATGTGACGATGTCGAAATAGCCGTCGGGGAACTTGGTGTGCTCGCCGTCCTGCAGCGAGAAATGCACCTTGCGGCCGAGCGTCTCCGCCCGCGCATGGGCATAGTGCAGGCAAGGCGCACCGGTGTCGATGGCATAGACCTCGGCATCCGGGAAGGCATCGACCCAGCCGAGCGTGCCGTGGCCCACCGTGCAGCCGATGTCGAGGATGCGCCTCGGCTGCAGGTTCGGATGGTTCGCCCTGGTCCAGGCGGCAACGGATGCGCCCATGTCTTCGCCGAGCGGGCCCATCGCGCCGTTGTAGATGATGTAGAAGGTGCGGTCGAATTCGGCACCGGCGAAGACGTCGTCTTCCGTCAGGTCGGTGTGGAAGCTGCCGGGCTTCGCATGGATGTCGACTTCCGCCATGTAGCGCGGCACGGCGACGTCGGGATGCAGCGTCAGCGAGCCAAGCTTGCGGCTGGAATCGCGCAAGGCGCGGGCGCGGTCGATGAGCGCCGGCAACTGCCGCTCTACCATCGGTCCCACCGCGTCATATTGCATTTCCTTCAGCGTGCGGCGGATCGAACTCCATGTCTGGACATAGGGTTCCTGCATCAGCGCCTTGCGCACTTCATTGGCGTCCTGCGCGGCCCGACCCTTTGCCTGCTTGAAGCGCGGCTCGGCGCTCGCCGTCCACAACTTGCGCGTGGCCGGAACGAGATCGTCCTCCACCATCTTGAACATGCTCTGCACGAACATCTGCCGCGCCATCTCGTCATGGGCGGGGGCGGCCATCATTGCGTGCCAGGTCTGGCCATTCCGAGCCGTGTTCGCCATCGCGCATTCTCCTGCCAGGAAGGGTTGTTCCTTGCTGGGCTCTATTCTGCATGTGTAAACTTGTTCCGCAAAAAGGAAACCGCCGGATCGGGCGGTTCCAACCGGGAGGATGCGATGGACAAAACAGTCACAAGCCGCGCGGGCCAGAGCGCCACGCGCGTGATCTCTTTGGCGATGGTCGCGCTGGGCCTTGCTGCCGCCCCTAACGTGGCGTTCGCTCAGGGCCAGCACCTGCGCGTCGCGATTCCGACGGTGCCGCCGCAGCTAGGCAACCCTTATGCCGCCCAGACCTTCGGCTCGCCCAACATCTTCTTCATGGCCGCGATCTATGACGGCATCACCATCGTCGACGAACAGGGCAAGGCCGCGCCGCGCATCGCCACCGCCTGGAAGAACATGGGTCCGACGACCTGGCAATTCACCATCCGCAGCGGCAGCACATTCTCCAACGGCAAGCCTCTGAATGCGCAGGCGCTCGCCGACAACATCAACAAGATCTACCTCAGCGACTATGCCAAGACGACGCAGATCTACGGCAACGCGCCGAGCCCGGCCGGCGCCCGGGTGATCGACGGCAACACGCTGGAAATCACCACCAAGACTCCCAACCCGATCTTCGACAAGGAAGCCGGAGCGCTCCCCATCGTAGAACCCGGCGCTTGGGCCGACATGGGCCCGGAAAACTTCAGCAAGAATCCGGTGACGACCGGCGCCTACAAGATCGATGGCACGCCGGACTGGGCCGGAAAGTCCATCAAGATGGTGCCGAACGCGGGCGGCTGGCATCCCGGCAAGGTGGCGCAGCTCACCATCGCCGAAATTCCGGAACGCCAGGCGCGCGTGAATGCGATCGAGTCGGGCCAGATGGACATCGCCATCGGCCTCAATATGGACGCGTATGAAACGATCACCAAGGCTGGCCACACCTTCTACAACGCGCCCGCGCCGGTTGTGTATGGCGTGCCGCTGGTCAGCCTCCGCCCCGAATCACCGTTCAAGGACGTGCGCGTGCGCCAGGCGGTGAACTACGCCCTCGACAAGGAGAGCATGAACACCAACCTGCTGCGCGGCCTTGCCACCGCGGCTAGCCAGCCGGCGACGCCTAATGCTTATGGCTTCAACCCGAATGTAAAGCCCTATCCCTACGATCCGGCAAAGGCGAAGCAGCTGCTTGCGGAGGCCGGCTATCCCAACGGCTTCAAGACGCAAATGGAAGGCGTGATGAGCGGCAGCCAGACCGCAGACGCAGAGATCTACCAGCAGATCGGCCTCGACCTCGCCCGCGTCGGCGTGCAGGTGGACGTCATTCCGGTCACCTTCGGCGACTGGCTGAAGAAGTGGACCACTGCACGGCCCGACGGGACGGTGAGCTTCCCCGACATGTTCGGCCTTGCCTACTTCCTGGTGCCGGAAATTGATGCAGTGCGCGCCTTCGCCAACCACTGGTGCGAGCGCAAGCCGACCTGGTACTGCAACGAATCCCTGCGCCCGCTGCTGGAAACGGCGCGCACGGAATTCGACCCGGCGAAGCGTGAAGCAGCGCTGAAGGAGCTGATGCGCCTCTCCCATGACGACGCACCGGTGCTGTTCACCGTCAACCAGATCGACGTCGGCGGCGTGCACAAGCGGGTCAAGGGCTTCAAGATGGTGCATCGCTTCGTCAACTACGACGAAATCACCGTCCAGTAGCCAACTGCCCAATGGAAAGCCCGCCTCCCGAGCAGGGAAGCGGGCTTTTTCTTTGCCCGCCTGCCAGCGCAGTCAGGGTGTGATCGCGCCACCGTTCACATGCAACGTCTGGCCGGTGATGAAACCCGACGACGGGCCGGCGAGGAACAGGAAGGGCGCCACCATGTCGTCCGGATCGGCGAAGCGCCGCATCGGCATCGACTTCATGATCGCGCTGATCTCCATGCCGCCCGGCCCCCTGGCGTCGTTGCCGGTGACCTTCACCTTGTTGCTGACACCGCCCGGCGCGATGACATTGACGCGCACCTCCGGCCCATTCTCGATGGCAAGCGCCCGGGTCAGGCCGATGACGCCGGCCTTGGCCGCCGCATAGGGGCCGACGCCGGGAATGGTGCGGATCGCCATGCCGGTCGCCGTGTGGACGAGTGAACCCGCACCGGAGGCCTTCAGAAGCGGCATCGCATATTTCGAGATCATGAACGAGGCGCGCAGGTTGCGGTGCACGACCTCGTCGAAGTCATCGGTCGGCGTGTCGACGAGCGGCCGCGGCGGCTTGCCGGCGCCGATCAGGTTCAGCACCGCATCGATGGCGGCATAGTCCTTGGCAATGGCCATGAAGGCGCCCTTTACCTGCGCCTCGTTGAACGCATCCATGGCGATGAACTGCGCTTCCGCCGGCGGCGGGTTCGCGTCATGCGTCGCTTGCAGGTCGAGCACGATGGTGTCGAGCCCGGTGGCAAGGCAGCCCTTCACCACCGCCGCACCAATGCCGCCGCAGCCGCCGCAGACCACCACGACGGATCCCGGCGGCGGGCCGAGGCGGGCGAAGTCATAAGAGGCTGGCCTGGTCATGGAAAACCTCTGCAAGATGAAATGATTTCGACCAGCTTACGGCGTGATGGCGCCGCCGGACAGGTGCAAGGTCTGGCCGGTGAGGTAGCCCGACATGGGACCGGCGAGAAACATCGTCGGGCCGACAAGATCCTCGGGATCGGCGAAGCGCTTCAGCGGCATGGCCGCGACATGCGGCGGTATCGGCTCGCCGGGTTTCGGGTTCTGCACGCGATTGGTAACGCCGCCGGGCGAGATCACGTTGACGCGCACGGTGGGACCGTTCTCCAGCGCAAGATGCTTGGCCAGCGCGATGACGCCCGCCTTGGCCGCGGCATAGACACCCGTGCCAGGAAGGGCGCGCTGGGCCACGCCCGAAGCCGTGTGGATCAACGATCCAGCGCCGGACGCCGCTAGCAGCGCCATTGCATGCTTC
>CANJEJ010000035.1 GCA_947473325.1 Alphaproteobacteria bacterium
CACGTAGTAGTCAAAGCCCGGCAACGTCGTGCGGCCCGTCCTTTTCGCATAAGCCGCAACGTAGGACGCTTCGTCAGGGATGCCGAGCACCCGCAGGTCATGGCCCTTGAGGCCGCGGAAGGAATCCGCCGGCAGGCGCCAGGCCATGACGTGATAGGCGAAATCGGCGAGCGGATGGCCGAGCGTCGCGATCTCCCAGTCGAGCACGGCAAGAACACGCGGCTCGGTCGGATGGAAGATGACGTTGTCGAGGCGGAAGTCGCCATGCACGAGGCCAGTCTCGTCGCCTGCCGGCAGACGCTGCGGCAGCCAGGCGATCAGCCGTTCCATCGCTTCGATCGTCTCGGTCTCGCTGGCGCGGTACTGTTCGCTCCAGCGCTTGATCTGGCGGCCGACATAGCCGCCGGGGCGGCCGAAGTCGCCAAGGCCGATCGCAGCCGGATCAATCTGGTGCAGTTTCGCCAAGGTGGCATTGAGCGAATCGTAAAGCGCGGCGCGTTCGGACGACGCCATGCCCGGCAGGGTGCCGTCCCAGAAAATGCGGCCTTCGACATGGCTCATCACATAGAAGGCCGTGCCGACGACACTGTCATCCTCGCACAGGAGCCAGGTGCGCGGCACGGGAAAGCCGGCGCCATGCAGAGCCGTCATCACGCGATACTCCCGGTCCACCGCATGCGCCGAAGGCAAAAGCTTGCCGGGCGGCTTGCGCCGCAGCACATAGCGGCCAGACGGTGCGCTCAGGCTGTAGGTCGGATTCGACTGCCCGCCGGGAAACTGCTGCACTGTCAGCGGACCCTGGAAGCCGGGCAGCCGTTCGCGCAGGAATGTCTCCAGGCGTTTCTCGTCGAAGCGATGGGCGGGTTTGACGTCAATTGTCGCGCTCATGACCCGATTGGAGCACAGGCTTTCCGCGCCGTCACCCAATGATCGCGCTCAGATGATGCGGGGCCGCGCCGCCGGGCCGTCGTCGTCGCTGCCGCCCACCCGCTTCTCCTTGAGCAGGCTGACCATGCCGTTCGGCTCGAGGACAATCTCGCGCACGCCGTCGAGCGTGTCGCAGCCATGGGCGCGCAGCGCCGTGGCGAGATCCTGGCGCGTGATCCTCTCGCTGCGCAGCTGCGGCTCATTGAAGCGGTTGTCGCGATAGAGCGTGAGCGGCCGGCCTTCAAGGAACGTCTCGGCCCAGCGGAAGCGGTAGGTGAGCCAGGCCACCGCGTGGTCAGTGAGCAGCAGCGCCAGCACCGCGACGATGCTGCCCCAGAAGGAAGACTCGCCATCCGTCATCGCGTTCTGCGCCGCGTCGCCAATCAGCAGCAGCACGATGATGTCGGACGGCGCCATCTGGCCGACCTTTCGCTTGCCGACGATGCGCATTGCGACCAGCAGGCCGAGATAGAGGCCGGACGTGCGTAGCGCGACGTAAAGAAGGTCAAGCCAATCCATCGAACCGCCCTCGAAAATCCAATATTCGCCACGGGTTACCGCACCAACGAATCTGAACTTTCAGCGTGGCGTTGCGTTTGTCTGATGTGCGTCGCCTGCCCGCCACGACACGGCGGAAATGCCGCTGTTACGTGGTGGCATGCGGCGGCCCTCTCTTTCAACCCATAGGAGCAACCCATGGCAGACCAGAACAAGATCACGAACGGGTCGCTGATCGCCTCGACCAAGGTGACCGGCACCACCGTCTACAACCGCGCCGGCGACAAGCTCGGCAGCGTCGAGGACGTGATGATTGACAAGATTAGCGGCCGCGCCGTCTACGCCATCATGTCCTTCGGCGGCTTCCTCGGGATGGGCGACAAGCACCATCCGTTGCCGTGGTCGGTGCTTGACTATGACAAGAAGCTCGAGGGCTATGTCGTCGATCTCGACAAGACCCTGCTCGAGAAGGCGCCGTCCTATGACGACGAAATCACCTGGTCGCCGGAATACGGCAAGAAGGTCGACCAATATTACAAGGTCCCGACCTACTGGATCTGAGGCGCGACTTCCCGCAACCGCAACATTGGAGAACAGCCATGAACTGGGACACGATTGAAGGAAACTGGAAGCAGGCCAAGGGCAAGGTCAAGGAACGCTGGGGCAAGCTGACCGACGACGACATGACGGTCATCAACGGCAAGCGCGACCAGGCCGTCGGCCGCATCCAGGAACGCTACGGCATCGCGAAAGACGAGGCCGAGAAGCAAGTCAAGGAATTCGAGCGTCAGTATCACTGACCGCCCGAAGCCAGACCCGGCCGGATGACACCATCCACCCGGCCGGCGCGCTTCACTCCGTGAAGCGCATCAAACGCCCCTTCCTGTCGAGCTCACCGGTTCGATGGGAAGGGGTGTTTTGTCAGCGGCGGCCGATGGCGCGCCAGCCGATGTCGCGGCGGCAGAAGCCGCCAGGCCAGTCGATTCGATCCACGGCGGCATAGGCCGCCTTTTGCGCCGCGGCTACATCGGCGCCCAGCGCTGTGATGCCCAACACGCGGCCGCCATTGGCGGTGACCTTGCCACCTTCCATCTTGGTGCCGGCATGGAAGATGACGGTGTCGGCGTTGGCTGGCGCACTGTCGAGGCCACGTATCTCGCTACCCTTCTCGACATCCCCCGGATAGCCCTTTGCGGCCATGACGACGCAGAGCGCTATCTCGTCCTTCCAGCGGATGCCGACATGGCGGAGCTGGCGGTTGGCGCAGGCATCGAGCACCGGGACAATGTCGCCGAAGACGCGCGGCATCAGCACCTGGCATTCGGGATCGCCGAAGCGGGCGTTGTACTCGATCAGCTTCGGGCCGTCCTTGGTGATCATCAGCCCGGCATAGAGCACCCCGGCAAAGGGCCGACCCTCCGCCGCCATCGCCGCCACCGTGGGCTTGATGATGGTAGACAGGATACGCGCTTCCATGTCGGCATCGACAACCGGGGCCGGTGAATAGGCCCCCATGCCGCCGGTGTTGGGGCCGATATCGCCGTCGCCAACGCGCTTGTGGTCCTGGGCCGAGGTGAGCGGCAGCACATCCAAGCCATCGCAGAGCGCGAAATAGGACGCTTCCTCGCCCTCAAGGAATTCCTCGATCACGAGCGATTCGCTCGCGTTGCCAAATCGGCCGCCGAGCATTTCGTCGACCGCGGCATCGGCTTCCTGGAAACTTTGCGCGATCACAACGCCCTTGCCTGCGGCCAGGCCATCCGCCTTGATCACGATCGGCAGGCCTGTGCGGCGGATGAAACCCTTGGCCGCAACCCCGTCGGAGAAGCGCCCGTAAGCGGCGGTGGGAATGCCGTATTTCGCGCAGAGATCCTTGGTGAAGCCCTTGGAGCCTTCAAGGATCGCGGCGCTGGCGCGCGGCCCGAAGGCCCGAATGCCTTCAGATTGCAGGCGGTCGACCAGACCGGCGACCAACGGCTGCTCAGGCCCGACGACAACGAGGTCGATCTTCCGGTCGCGGCAGGTCTTGACGATGGCGTCGAAGTCGAGCGGATCGACCGGCAGGCATGTCGCTTCCTTCGCAATCCCGGCATTGCCCGGCGCGCAGTAGAGATTTTCGACCAGCGGCGAGGGCGCGATGGCCCAGCACAGCGCGTGTTCCCGCCCGCCCGAGCCGATGACCAGGATGTTCATGCGACGCTCGCTTCTCCCTCTCCCCTTGCGGGAGAGGGTTGGGGTGAGGGGTCGGCGCGGTGCGCCCAATCTGAAAGCCGCGCAGCGGCGTTCGCCGTCACCCCCCACCCTGCCCTCCCCCTCAAGGGGGGAGGAGGCGTTTGTGCGGAGAAGCCGGCGTCACGCAGCATGTGCGTTTTGTATCACAGGGCGGGTAGGGTACAAGCTGAAGGCATGAGCGAGACGGACAGTGAAGACCCTGCCCCGCGCGAGCGGGTCCAGAATGTGCCGGAATACAGCGTCGGCGAGATTGCCGGGGCGTTGCGGCGCACGGTTGAGGACGCCTTCGGCCGGGTGCGCGTGCGCGGCGAGGCGGGCCGGGTCAAGGTCTATGGCTCGGGCCATGCCTATATCACCCTGAAGGACGAAACTGCCGTGCTGGAGGCCGTGTGCTTCAAGCCGGTGTGGTCGAAGCTGAAGTTCAAGCCGACCGACGGGCTCGAGGTTATCTGCAGCGGCAAGCTCACGACCTATGCCTCGCGCAGCCAGTACCAGCTGATCATTGACCATATCGAACCTGCCGGCGTCGGCGCGCTGATGGCGCTGCTGGAAGAACGCCGCAAGAAGCTCGCCGCCGAAGGCCTGTTCGACCAGAGCCACAAGCGGCCCCTGCCGCACATGCCGGCGGTGATCGGCGTCGTGACATCCCTGGGCGGCGCGGTGATCCGCGACATCCTTCATCGCCTGCGCGACCGCTGCCCCTGCCATGTCCTGGTCTGGCCGGTGACGGTGCAGGGTGAGCGCGCCGCGGGCGAGGTGGCCGCCGCCATTCGCGGCTTCAATGCCATTGCCCCGGGCGGGCCGGTGCCGCGTCCGGACGTGCTGATCGTCGCGCGCGGCGGTGGCAGCCTGGAAGACCTGTGGGCCTTCAACGAGGAGGCCGTGGTTCGGGCCGCCGCCGACAGCGCGATTCCGCTGATCAGCGCGGTGGGTCATGAGACCGACACCACGCTGATCGACTTCGCCTCGGACGTACGCGCGCCGACGCCGACGGCTGCCGCCGAAATGGCAGTGCCGGTGCTGGCGGACCTGCGCTACCAGACCACGGACCTCGACCGCCGGCTGCTCGGCGGGCTCAACCGCCGCGTCGAGACGGCGCGGCGCGACCTGCGCGCCGCCGTGCGCGGCCTGCGTGATCCGCGGGAGTTGCTGCAGAACGCCATGCAGCGGCTTGACGATCTTTCCAGCCAACTGGACAAGGGACTGATCGCCTCGGTCGACAACCGGCGGCAGCGCCTGCGAGAAGCCTCGCTGCACCTCCGGCCAGCCCTGCGCAGCCTGGTGGCGGAGCGACGCAGCGGCTTGAAGGAAGTGGGCGCCCGGTTGCGCCCCGCGCTGGTCGCCGACCGGCTGAAGCCCGCGCGGCGCGACCTGACCTTGCTCAGCCGCCAGCTCAGCCGCGAGATGGCCGCGCAGCTGCGTCGCGATAAGGACAGGCTGCTGGGCGCCACTCGCCTGCTGGAAAGCTTCAGCTACCAGGAAGTGCTGAAGCGCGGCTTCGCCGTGGTGCGCGACGCCGGAACCGGGACGCCGCTGCTGGCCGCCGCCTCGACCGCGCCGGGCCAGGGGATTACACTGGAATTCGGTGATGGCCGCGTCGCCGCCCATGTCGATGGCGGCGATGTCGCAAGCGACACGTCCGCCAGGAGGCGCGGCCGTGGGCCCGGCAACCAGGGGAGCCTGCTCTGACCATGCATGGACCGATGCGCGGCGAAGCGGTGCTTCACTACTTTTCCGGCCACTATGACGTGGTGAAGCCGGGTTCCTTCGTGCGCTGCGCCATCACCGGCAAGGAAATTCCGCTGGATGAGCTGCGTTACTGGGATTTCGAGCGCCAGGAAGCCTATGCCACGCCGGAGATCGCCCATGCGCGCTGGATCGAATTGAATGGGGCGCCGAAACCCTGACCGGTTGCGCGGACTTGCGGCGGTGGCCGCAATGCTGCTCTGCGCCCTTCCCGCCCTGGCCGAAACAAAGCTGGAGGGCGCCCTGACCCAAGGCGGGCTGGTGCGCGGCCAGACCACGCCGGGCAGCCTGGTGACGCTGGACGGCAAGCCGGTGCGCGTCGCCGCCAACGGACAATTCGCCTTCGGCTTCGGGCGCGAGGCGGGGCCCAGCGCGACGCTGGCCATCATCGCACCGGGCGGCCAGACCGATATCCGCACGCTCGCCGTCGCCCCACGCCAATTCGACATCCAGCGTATCACCGGCCTGCCCGAGCGCATGGTGACACCGAAGCCGGAAGACCTTGAGCGCATTCGCCGCGACAACCAGATGGTCGCTACCGCGCGCAAGAACGACTTCCCCGAAACCTGGTTCGCCGAGCCGTTCGACTGGCCGGCGAAAGGCCGCATCTCCGGCGTCTATGGCAGCCAGCGCATCCTGAACGGCGAGCCGCGCGCGCCACATTACGGCATCGACATCGCCGCGCCGGTGGGGACGCCGATCCTTGCCCCCATGCCGGGCCGGGTGACGCTTGCCGACACCGACCAGTATTTCACCGGCGGCACCGTGATCCTGGACCACGGCCATGGCGTGAGCTCGACCTTCCTGCACATGCAGACGGTGACGGTAAAGGTGGGCGACGTGCTGCCGCGCGGCGCCCCAATCGGCACGCTGGGCGCCACCGGCCGGGTGACCGGCCCACATCTCGACTGGCGTATCAACTGGTTCGACGTGCGGCTGGATCCGGCGCTTGCGGTGCCGCCCATGCCGTCGGATTGAGAATCAGGAATCCGGCCAGCGCCGGTGCAGCCAGAGCCATTGCGCCGGGGCGGCGCGGATGGCGTCTTCGAGGCAACGGTTAACCGCGGTCATCAGCAGCCGCGTGTCTTCGTCACGGTCGCCCGTGTCAGGCAGTGGCAGTGGCGGCTGCACGGTCAGGCGGAAGTGGCAGCCCTTGAGCCGCGTCACCGCACCCGGAACCACCGTCAGGCCATATTTCAGCGCAAGCTGCGCGAGCGCCGGCGCCGTCATCGCATCCCGCCCGAAGAACGGAATCGGGATGCCGTTGTTGAGCTTCTGGTCCACCAGGATGCCGAGATGGCCCTTGCGGCGAATCACGGCCACCGCCTCGCGCGCGCCCTGGTTGCCCTTCGGCAGGTGTACATCGCTGGCGGCGGCCCGCGCCTCCAGGATCATCGAATCGACCAGCGGGTTGTTGGCGGCGCGGTAGATCAGGCTGAGCGGCATGCCGTGCTGGCCAGCGGCCAGCGGCATGATCTCCCAGTTGGCGAGGTGGCCGGAAAAGACAATGCCGCCGTTCCCCGCCGTGCGCATCGCGTCGATGACTTCGAACCCGACCATCTCGACACGCGAGTCGGGCCCGCGCGTCTGGATGCGGTGCAGGTTCGGCAGCTCGGCTGCGGTGCGACCGAGATTGTCCCACATGTCGCGCATCGCCTGCGCAACCTCGGCCTCGGACTTCTCCGGAAAGGCGCGGCGGAAGTTGCGCGCGGCCCGTTTGGTGATACCAAGTCGCGGCCCGATGGTGCGGCCAATGAAACCGCCGAGCGCCGAGGCGGTGTCGAGCGGCAGCGCGCGCATCAGCGCCATGAAGCCCGCCGCGAGCGCGGCTTCCAGTCGGTGCTTGCCGCTGATGGTCGTCGTCACGACGGTCTCAGACATGTTGCAAAACCGGCGCCAGCAGTGAGTCGGCCGCTGCAGGATCGTCGAACAGCAGATGTACCGGCAGCACGTCGATCAGCGCCCGGGCGCTTTCCGGCAGACGCACGGCATCCTTTGCCGTGGTGACGAGCCGCGCATTCAGCACCTTCGCCTCATCGACAAGGCGCATCACCAAGTCCGCGTCGAAGGCGTGGTGATCGGGAAAAGCATGTTCGGCCACCACCTCGCAGCCGATGGCGCGCAGGGTGGCAAAGAACTTGGCCGGCCGGCCGATGCCGGCGAAGGCGACGACCCTTGCACCGGCTATCTCGGCCAGCGCAATGCCCGGTGCGAGACGCGCGGTGAAGACAGGAAGGCCCGGCGGCACGGGCAGCTTCTGGATCCACTCGCCCTCGCCGCGCAGGGCTATGACGGCATGGGCGCGCGGAAAGCCGGATTCTGGCGTTTCCCGCAGGGGACCGGCCGGGATGACCCGTCCATTGCCGAGGCCAAAGGCCTGGTCGATAACCAGCAGCCGGACATCCTGGTGCAACGACGGATTCTGGAAGCCATCGTCGAGCAGCACGCAATCGGCACCCGCCGCGACGGCGGCCTGCCCGCCGGCAGCGCGGTCGTGCGCGACCCACACGGTCGCTTCGGCGGCCAGCAGCAACGCCTCGTCGCCGACATCCGCCGCCGTATGCGCATAGCCGACGGCCACGGGCCCGGCCAGGCTGCCGCCATAGCCACGTGTCACAACATGCGGCTTGCGCCCCTTCTGCTTGAGGTGGCGCAATAGCGCGATGACGGCAGGTGTCTTGCCAGCCCCGCCCGCGACCAGGTTGCCAACGCAGACCACCGGCACCGGCAGGCGCACGGGCGTCGCCATCGCGCGCCGCAGCCTGCCCGCCGCGTCATAAAGGGCGGCGAGCGGCGCGAGGAGCGCGGGCCAGACAGAGGCCACGCCCGCGTCCCAGAAGGCCGGCGCGCGCATCAGGCGGAGTCCGGCACAGGCGCCGTGTCGGCGGGAATGGGTGGCTGGCCACAGCGTCGGTCGGCTTCATCGGAAAGATCGGTCAGCACGACTTCCAGCCGTTGGCGAAAGTCTTCCACTGCGGCGGCATCGGCATGCGGCGGAAGGGACATCGGTTCGCCCCACAGGATCACGCCTCGGGCAAAGGGCAGCGGCAGGATGAAGCGGTCCCAGCTGCGCAGCACGCGGCGGCGCGTCGTGCCATAGGTTGCCGGGATGATCGGCACGTTGGCGAGCCGGGCCACAGCGACTACACCTTCCATCGCGCGCATGCGCGGACCATGCGGCCCGTCCGGCGTCACGCCGACATACTCGTTGCGGCGCAACGCCTTCACCATCGTGCGCACCGCGGCAGCGCCGCCCCGGCTTGACGACCCGCGCACCACGCCGATATCGAAATGCGCGATCGTACGGGCGATCAGCTCGCCATCGCGGTGCTGCGAGGTCAGCATGTGCATGCGCCGGCCACGCCGCCAGCAATAGGGCATCATCAGCAGGCGGCCATGCCAGAAAGCAAGGAT
The DNA here is from genome assembly GCA_947473325.1 of Alphaproteobacteria bacterium. Lineage (GTDB taxonomy): Bacteria > Pseudomonadota > Alphaproteobacteria > SHVP01 > SHVP01 > CANJEJ01. The sequence continues at coordinate 8,818 of CANJEJ010000035.1, forward strand.
GAAGGGGCGGTTCTCGTCCCAGAAGCGTCCCGGAATGTCACCGCCTTCGATGCGCCAACGCCCCGTCAGGTAGACGAGGCGCATGTATTGCGCGGCAATCCAGCACACCGTGGTGCGTGCCGCAGTGGACCGGACGAAGCGCTTGAACACGGGGCGCGTTCAGGCGGCGGCGGCGCCGCCGCCCTGGAGCGTGTAGAGCTTGGCGTAGAGACCGCGGCGGGCGAGCAGTTCGCCATGCGTGCCGGATTCGACGATGCGCCCGTCATCGACCACGAAGATGCGATCGGCATCGACCACGGTGGACAGGCGATGGGCGACGACGATGGTGGTTCGGCCCTGGCTCAGGCGGCGCAGCGCGTCCTGCACAAGGCGCTCGGATTCGGTGTCGAGCGATGAGGTCGCCTCGTCGAGCAGCAGGATGGGCGCATTCTTCAGCATTGCCCGGGCAATCGCGACGCGCTGGCGCTGGCCGCCGGACAGTTTTACCCCCGCCTCGCCCACCAGCGTGTCATAGCCCTTGGGCAGGCTGACTATAAAGTCGTGCGCCGCGGCGCTGCGGGCCGCGGCGACAATCTCGTCCTCGCTCGCACCCGGACGGCCATAGGCGATGTTGGCGCGGATCGTGTCGTTGAACAGCGTCGATTCCTGGCTGACGAGCCCGACGACCGCACGCAAGCTGGCCTGCGTCACACCACGCACATCCTGGCCGTCGATCTGTACGCGGCCAGACGCCGCGTCGTAGAAGCGCGGGATGAGGTTGAGGGTCGTGGACTTGCCGGCGCCTGAGGGACCGACAATGGCCGTGGTGCGGCCCGCCGCCGCTTCGAAGCTGATCCCGTTCAGGGCTGGGGCGCCGTCGGAATAGGCATGCACCACATTGTCGAAGCGCACCGTGCCGCCCCGCACCACGAGCGGCTTGGCATCCGGCGCGTCCTGGATTTTCGGTTCCGTGTCGAGCAGGGCGAAGATGCGGATGGCGGCAGCCATGCCTTCCTGCAGCGCGGTGTTGAAGTTGGCGATGCTTTTCAGCGGCTGGTAGGCGAGCAGCAGCGCGGTGATGAAGGCGAAGAACTCGCCGGTCGAAATGCGGCCCGACAGGCCCTGCGACCCGCCATAGAAGACGACCGCCGCCACCGCCACGCTGCCGAGGAATTCCATCAGCGGCGCACCCGCGGCGCGGTTTCGGATCACCGTGAACATGGCCTGCAGGCGCGTTTCGTTGGACTGCGCCACGCGGCCCGTCTCATAGGCCTCCATGCCATAGGCCTTGATGTGACGGGCACCGGCAAAGGTTTCACCCAGCAGGGCGCTGAAATTGCCCGTCAGTTCCTGGTTGTGCATCGACGCCTTGCGCATGCGGCGGCCGAGCTTACGCACCGGAAACACGGCGACGGGCAGGATGATGATGGTGACCAGCGAAAGCTGCCAGTCCATCGAGAACAGCACGCCGATCAGGAAGACGAGCGTCAGGAAATCCTTGGCGATGCCGGTCAGCGCCTTGCCCAGCGCCTCGTTGAGCAGGTTGGCGTCGTTGAGGAAGCTGGCGATCAGCCCGCCGGTCTGCTTGCTGTGGAAGAAGGCAAGGTCGGCTCGGATGATATGGGCATACATGCTGTTCTGGATGTCAGCGATGATGCGCTGGCCGAACACGCCCATCAGATAGGCCTGCATGTAGGTGGCAATGGCCTTGATGGCGCCCACCGCCAGCACGACCGCCGGCACGAAGAGCAGCATCGACGCGTCGCGGTTGACGAACACGCGGTCGACCAGCGGCTGCATGATGTAGGCATAGGCGCCAGTCGTCGCGGCGACGACGGCCATGGCGACCATGGCGACGGACAGCGTGCCGAGATGCGGGCGGATATAGCCGCGGAAGAGGCGGGCGAGCAGCCGGCCCGTGGTCGCTTCCGTGACGGAGATTTTGTTACGGGCCAACGCCTTGCGTCCCCTTCTGCGCGCCGGACCATAACATGGCGACGGCGCGCGGGCCAAATGGGTGAATCCGGCGGAAATCTGCGGTCTCTCGCTGCTTGCCGGGACCTTCCACCGCCGCCTAAGGTGGGGGCGGGACAGAACAAGGACAGGCCATGGGCGTGTTTGGGAGCGTGGTCGAAAAGGCGTTTTCCACCTGCCCGCATGATTGTCCATCGACCTGCGCGCTGGAGGTGGAGCGGATCGACGCCCACACCATTGGCCGCATCCATGGCGCGAAGGACCAGCGCTACACCGCCGGCATCGTCTGCGCCAAGGTCGCCCGCTACAGCGAGCGCGTCCACCACCCCGATCGGCTGGCCCACCCCCTGCGCCGGATCGGTCCCAAGGGCAGCGGCCAGTTCGAACGCATCAGCTGGGACGCGGCGCTTGACGCGGTGGCCGAGGCCTTTGTAAAGGCCACGCAGCGCCATGGCAGCGAATCGGTCTGGCCATATTACTACGCCGGCACGATGGGCAAGGTGCAGCGCGACGGCATCAACCGCCTGCGCCATGTCATGCGCTATTCGCGCATGAAAAAAACGATCTGCACCGGCACGGCTGACCCGGGCTGGAAAGCCGGTATTGGCGCCTATGTCGGCGGCAGCCCCTATGAGATCAGCGAGGCCGACCTCATCATCGTCTGGGGCACCAACGCAGTTTCGACCCAGGTCAATGTGATGACCCACATCGCCCGCGCCCGCAAGGAGCGCAAGGCGAAGCTGATCGTCATCGACCCCTATCGCAACGGCACGGCGGAACAGGCAGACGTGCACCTGTGCCTCAAGCCCGGCACCGATGGCGCGCTCGCCTGCGCGGTGATGCATGTGCTGTTCCGCGACGGCTTCGCCGACCGCGCCTGGATGGCGCAGCACACCGATGTGCCCGCGCAGCTGGAAGAACATCTGAAGACACGCACGCCGGAATGGGCGGCGGTGATCACCGGCCTGTCGGTGGCCGAGATCGAGGCCTTTGCTGGCGACTATGCCCGCACCCAGCGCGCGTTCATCCGCGTCGGCTTCGGCCTGTCACGGCAGCGCAACGGCGCCGCCAACATGCACGCCATCACCTGCCTGCCAAGCGTGTCGGGCAAGTGGCAGCACCGCGGCGCCGGCGCCTTCTTCCTCAACAGCGCGATCTATGGCCTGAACCAGACGCTTATCGAAGGCCTCGACGTGCTCGACCCCACAACCCGCGTGCTCGACATGTCGCGCATCGGCCCCGTACTGACGGGGGACAGGCTCGACCTCGGCGACGGACCGCCGGTGACAGCGATGATCACGCAGAACACCAACCCGGCCGATGTCGCACCCGACAGCAATCTCGTCCACCGCGGGCTCGCGCGCGACGACTTGTTCCTGTGCGTCCACGAACAGATGCCGACGGAAACGGTGCGCTTTGCCGATATCGTGTTGCCGGCCACCACCTTTCTCGAGCATGACGACCTCTACACCGGCGCCGGCCACACCTATCTCCAGCTCGGACCCAAGGTGATCGAGCCCTTTGCCGAGGCGCGCAGCAACCACGAGGTCATGCAGGGCCTGGCGAAACGGCTGGGCGCAACGCATCCCGGGTTCGACATGACGGCGGCCGAACTGATCGACGCCACGCTGAAGGCCTCGGGCCATCCCGATTTCGCGACCCTGCGCGCGAATAAATGGCATGACTGCGAGCCTCCTTTCGCCCAAGCGCATTTCCTCGACGGCTTCCCCACACCCGACCGCAAATTCCATTTCTCGCCCGACTGGGCGGCGCAGGGACCGCTCTATGCCGCAATGCCGGTGCTGCCCGATCATCAGGCGGTGATCGAGACGACGGACAACGAGCATCCCTTCCGCATGGTGACAGCGCCCGCGCGCAGCTTCCTGAACTCCACCTTCAACAACACCTCGTCGTCGCTGGCGCGCGAGAAGCGGCCGACCGTGCTGCTGCATCCTGCATCCGCCGTAAAGCTGGCCATTGCCGATGGCAGCGACGTGAAGATCGGCAACCGGCGTGGCGCCGTCACCGTCATGGCAAAACTGTTCGACGGCGTGCAGCCGGATGTGGTGGTAGTCGAGGGCGTGTGGTCGGGCTCGGCCTTTCCCGAAGGCATGGGCATCAACGCTCTGACCGGCGCCGATTCGCCGCCGCCCAATGGCGGCGCGGCCTTCCATGACAATGCGGTGTGGATTCGTCCCGCGCTGTCAGCGGCGGCCGAATAGCCGCTCGATATCACCCAGACCGAGTTCGACATAGGTCGGGCGGCCATGGTTGCACTGGCCGGAATGCGGCGTGCGTTCCATTTCGCGCAGCAGCGCATTCATCTCCGCCGCGGTAAGGCGGCGGCCGGCGCGGACGCTGCCGTGACAGGCCATCGTGCTGCAGACAGCATCGAGCCGGTCGCGCAACGACAGCCCTTCCTCGAAGGCGGCGAGGTCGTCGGCGAGGTCGCGGACAAGGCCCTGCAGGTCGGTGTCACCGAGCAACGCCGGCGCCTCGCGCACCACCACCGCGCCGGGCCCGAAGGCTTCCAGCGACAGGCCGAGTTCGGCGAGTTCCGGCGCACGGGCGGCAAGGCGCTGAACCTCTTCCGGCGCCAGTTCCACCACTTCGGGGATGAGCAGGATCTGGCGCGCGACGCCGCGGTCGGCGAGCTGCCGCTTCATCCGCTCATAGACCAGCCGTTCATGTGCGGCGTGCTGGTCGACGATGACAATGCCGCGGTCGCTTTGCGCCACGACATAGGTGTCGTGCAGCTGGCCAACCGCAGCGCCGAGCGGATGCTGAATGTCTTCCGGCACCGGCGCGTCTTCCGCCACCCGCGCACCAGGGACAAACGGCGTGCCGGCGATGGGGGACTGCCATTCGGCCAGCGGCTCATTGAGGCGGATCGGCGACCGGACCTCGGGAAAGGACCCGAAGGCGAGACGTGGTGGCAGGCCGGGCTGCAGTGCCGCCAGTGCCTGGTCGGCAATGCTGGTGGAGGCGCGGTTGGCGGCGCGTTCCAGCGCGTGGCGCAAACCGCCGACGATGAGGCCGCGCACCAGGCTCGTGTCGCGGAAACGCACCTCCGCCTTGGCAGGATGCACGTTGACATCGACCATGTCGGCCGGCAGATCGAGAAACAGCGCCACCACGGGATGTCGGTTGTGGGCGATGAGGTCGTGATAGGCTGCACGCAGCGCACCCACCAGCAGGCGGTCCTTCACCGGACGGCCATTGACGAAAAGATATTGCGCCAGGGAATTGGCGCGGTTGAGCGTCGGCAATCCGGCAAAGCCCGACAACCGCACGCCGTCGCGCTCGAGATCGATGGCCAGCGCATTGTCGGCCACGGCACGGCCAAGGATTTCGGCAAGGCGGGCGCGACGGCCGTCGAGCAACGCGCCAGGTTGCGCCGGGAAGGTGAAGACGCGGCGGCCGTCCTCGATCAGCGTCAGCGACACGCCGGCATGCGCCATGGCAAGGCGCTTAAGCGTGTCGGCGATCAGGCTCGATTCATGGCGGTCGGTCTTGAGAAACTTGAGCCGCGCTGGCGTGGCATAGAACAGGTCGCGCACCTCCACCCGCGTGCCTTGGCCATGGGCGGCGGGACGCGGTTCATCAACCCTGCCAGCATCCACCGCCAGGCTCCACGCCTCGGTGGCACCGCTGGCGCGCGTCGTGATGGACAGACGGCTGACCGCGGCGATCGAGGGCAGCGCCTCGCCGCGGAAGCCGAAGCTGTCGATCTGCAGCAGGTCGTCGTCGGGCAGTTTCGAGGTGGCATGGCGCTCGATGGCAAGCAGCAGGTCGCCGCGGTCCATGCCATGGCCGTCATCGGTGACAGCGATCAGGTCGCGGCCGGCGCCGCCGATTTGCACGTCGATGCGCGTAGCGCCCGCATCAAGGGCGTTTTCCACCAGTTCCTTCACCGCGCTGGCCGGCCGCTCGATCACCTCGCCGGCGGCGATGCGGTTGACCGTGCCCTCGGGCAGGCGGCGGATGGCCATGCGCGTCAGCGCCGCTGGGCCGCGGCGAGATAGTCGCGGGCGAGCTGCTTGCCTTCGTCCACCGCCGGCTGGTCGAAGGGGTCGACGTTGAGCAGCCGCGCCGTCAGGATCGTTTCCAGCATGTAATGCATGAACAGTGCGCCGAGAATTTCCGCGTCGAGCCGCGGCAGATGCATGCGGCGGACTGGGCGGCCATGCTTTGCCAGCGTTTCCGCCGTCGCCCGCGCGCTGTAGGCGAGCACGTCACCCACCGTGGCGCCGTCGATATAGGCGAGCGACGGATCGATGTCCTTCGCGGCGAGGCGCGGGCCGTGGCCCAGGCTTTCGACCGTGACGATGGTAAACAGCTTGTCCGCCGGGCCGCCCAGATAGAGCTGCACCTGGCTGTGCTGGTCGACGGGGCCGAGCGCGCGCACCGGCGTCGTGCCCTGCCCGTCCTTGCCCAGGCTTTCGGCCCAGAGCTGGCGGAACCACAGGCCGAATGCGTCAAGCCGGTCGTCATAGGCCATCAGCACGCTGGTGCCGACCTTCATCTCGCGTTGCAGGCCGACGGAGAGCGCCGCACCTTCGGCCGGGGCCGACGACGCGCCCTGTTCCAGCGCATGGTCCAGCGCGACCGCCGCGCCGCGACGCAATCCTTGAGCATCGATGCCGGCAATCAGCGCCGGCAACACGCCGGTGATGGACAGCACGGAATAGCGGCCGCCCACCGTGGGGGGGTGCTCCAGCACTGTCATCCCATGATGGGCCGCAAGCTTGTGCAACGGCGTGATGCCGGGCGCGACGATGGCGATGCCGTTGCGCGCGAGATCGGCGCCGCCCGCGATCAGGCGCGGGATCAGGGCCAGCGCCTGCACCATCACCTCGACCGTCGAGCCCGACTTGGAGATCAGCAGCAGGCCGGTGGTGGCGGGATTGACGGTCGTCATCAGCTGGTCGACCGCGCTTGGCATCAGGCCTTCGACGCAATGGATACGCGGCCGCCCGGCGGGCAGCGGCAATGCGGCGAGCAGGGTACGCGTGCCCAGGCTGGAGCCGCCGATGCCAATAGCGATCACGTCGCTGAGCGAGCCCAGGTGCCGGGCATGCCGTTCCAGCCCCGGCAGGTCATCGCTGCGCCGCGCCCAGGCGAGCGGGGCGTAGTCCGGGTGGTCGATATGCATACCGATCCCGGCCAGCGCCGCGCCGGCCCGTTCGGCGAGCGGCGCGAACAGGGCGCGAGGCAGGCCGGCACCGCCGATCGTGTCGGCGAAGCAGGCGGAAGTGTCGATGTCGAGGGGCATAGGGCCTTTGGGTAACGTTGTGGCCGGACCCTAGCAAACCCGGCCGGGGGGAACCACTCCCCCTCAGCCCGGCGGCTTGCCGGCGGCGGGGACCACGTCCCGGGGATCGCCGACCACCACCACGGTCATGGCATCGGCACGCAGCAGCTTCTGGGCGATGCGCTGCACGTCAGCCTTGGTGATGGCATTGATGATGCCCGCGCGCTTGTCGAGATAGTCGAGGCCCAGATTGTAGATCTGCAGCGACAGCAGTGTCTGGGCAATGCGGGCATTGCTGTCGAGCGACAGGGCGAAGGCGCCGATCGTGTAGGTCTTGGCGAGCGCCAGCTCTTCGTCCGTGATGCCCTTGTCCGCGATGTTGCGGATTTCGGCGCGCATCAGGTCGAGCGATTCCTTGACGCGTTCATTCGCCGTGCCCACGCCGCCCATCAACAGGGACGAGCGCTCGAAGGGAACCACTGAGCTGTAGACCGAATAGGCGAGGCCGCGCTTTTCGCGGATCTCGCTGTAGAGCCGCGAGTTGAAGGTGCTGCCGCCGAGGACGAAATTCATCAGCACGGCGGCGAAATAGTCGGGATCGTCGCGCTTGATGCCGGGCAGGCCCCACATCACCACGCTTTGCGGGATGTCCTTGCGCACAAGTTCCAGCCGGCCAGCCGCCTGGGGCACCACCTCGGCCACCTGGGCGATCTGCGCCTTTTCGGGCAGCTTGGCGAAAGCGCGGTCGAGCAGCTTGCCCAGTTCCTCGGGCGTCACATCCCCCACCACGCCGATCACCAGGTTGTCGCGGCCGAAGCGCGTGGCGATGAAACGCTTGAGGTCATCGGTCGTGACGGCGGCCACGCTCTCCATGGTGCCGTTGGTGGGTCGGCCATAGGGGTGGCCGGGAAAGGCGAGGCGAAAGAAGGTGTTGCCGACGATGGTGTTGGGGTCTTCGGACCGGCTGCGGATGCCATTCAGCACCTGGTCGCGGATGCGCGCCACCGGCTCGGCATCGAAGCGCGGCTGGGTGAGCGCGAGACCGAGCAGGTCGAAGGCGGCGTCGCGGTTGATCGTCAGGGTGCGCAAGCTGCCCGAAAAGCTGTCGCGGCTCGCGCTGAAATTGATCGAGATCGCGAGATCCTGCAGCCGCTGCTGGAAGGCCTCCGAATCGAGCGGGCCGGCACCTTCGTCGAGCAGGCCGGAGAGCAGGTTGGAGAGGCCTTCCTTGCCGTCGGGGTCGAGCGAGGCGCCGCCTCGGAAATTGAGCTCCAGCGCCAGCATGGGAATGGAATGTTCCTCGACCAGCCAGGCCTTGATGCCGCCCGGGCTGGTAACAGGAACAATCTTGGTGGCCGCCTGCACCGTGGTGGCGCCGACGACGATGAACAGGGCGACAAGCGCGGAGGCGAAAGGACGCAGCATGGACATTCTCATTTCTGCGGCGGCCGCGGCCGCAACACCGAAACCACGGATTTGGTGACGTCGAACACGGCCTTGCCCGCCGCATTGACCTGATCGGCCGTCACCGCGTTGACCTGTTCCGCATAGGTTTCGACATCTTCGATACTGCGCCCGGTGGTGAGTGCGGCGCCAAAGATTCGGGCCGCGCCCTGCACGCTGTCGCGCGCGTAGACGACCTCGGCCAGCATGCCGGTGCGGGCGCGGGTCATCTCCTCCGCCGTCACGCCGGTCGACATCAGGTTTTCGATCACGCCGCGCACGGCGGCCTCGACCTCGGCCGGCGTCTTGCCTTGGGCCGGTACGGCATAGACGCCGAAGCGGTTGGGGCCCAGGCCGCCGGGGTTGTAATAGGCGCCGGCCGAAACGGCGATCTTCTGTTCCACCACCAGCGCGCGGTAGAGCCGGCTCGTCGATGAACCGCCCAGGATCTCGACCAGAAAGGACAGCGGCATGGCGTGCTGCTTCTCGCCCCAGGCGTAGCTTGGCGCGAGGAAGCTGCGGCTCCAGGTCGTCTGGGTAACGCGCGGATGTTCCATCTCGATGCGCCGTTCGGCGCGCTGCGGCGGCTCCTCGGCGCGGAAGCGCTCCGGCAGCGGACGCGACGGAATGGGTCCGTAGTATTTCTCGACCATCGGCTTCAGTTGGTCGAGCGTGACATCGCCCGCAATGACAAGCACGGCGTTGTTGGGCGTGTACCAGGTGCGCACCCATTCCAGCGCGTCGTCCCGGGTCAGTCCGCGAATCTCGTGTTCCCAGCCGATCACCGGCAGGCGATAGGGGTATGAGAGATACTGGATCGCCGCCACCTGTTCGGAGAATTGCGACGACGGGTTGTTGTCGACGACCTGGCGGCGTTCCTCGAGGATCACCTGCCGCTCCGAATCGACCTGTTCCTTCGTCAGGGACAGGTTGGTCATCCGGTCGGCTTCCAGACGCAGCACATTGTCGAGCTGGTCCGCCGCCACAGTCTGGAAATAGGCGGTGTAGTCATGCGCGGTGAAGGCGTTTTCGCGGCCGCCGCTGCGCGCTACCAGCTGCGAGAACACACCCGCCGGATTGGTCGGCGTGCCCTTGAACATCAGGTGCTCAAGGAAATGCGCGATGCCGCCTTTGCCGATCTTCTCGTCGGCCGCGCCGGCCTTGTACCAGATCATCTGCGTGACCACCGGCGCGCGGTGGTCTTCGATCAGCACGACCTGCAGCCCGTTGGGCAGCGTATAGGTCTTGGCATCGAAGATCTTGGCGGTGGCGGGGCTGGCGGTCAGGACCAGCATGGCCGCCAGGGCAAGGCCGAGGCGGCGGGTAGTCGTCAGCAGGAAATTCATCATCGCACCCAAAGGAACGCCGGGAGGGTGCGCCCGGGTCCCCGCCTTGGCAAGACGGAGAACCGGCTGGTCACGCGGTCGTCAGGCCTGCGGGGCCATCAAAAGACGTTGAGGAGCGATCGGCTCTTGCGGCGGATGGTCGCGGGCTGCTGGCCGTCGGCGCCGGTGTTGGCTGCAGCGGTCTGTTGCTGCAGGCGGCGGGTTTCCTGCGACGGATTGACGACATCCCGCTCCTGCGCGTCCGTGCGCCAGAACATCAGGCGCTGGACGAAGTTTTCGTCACGCTGCGTCAGCGAACTTTCCGCCTGCAGCACCTCGCGGATGTTGGGCGCGGCGCCGACGGCGCCGGCGCTCGCCAGCAGCGCCTGCTCGCCGCGCGATGCGGCGCTCTGGCCGGGGCGGACATCGCCACCCAGCAGCGCTGCCTGGGCCCGGGTCGAGGAATCGGGCTCCTGCGGACCCACGGCCCCCGGCTGCGGGGGGCGCAGGTTGAAATCGGGCGGAATGACCAGCGGCGCCTTGCGCACCACGGTGAATTCATCCGGCGCGTTGCGGACGAGGCCGAACTGCTGGCGCACGCCGGAACAGGCGGCCAGCGTGGCGACAAGGCCAAGCGCGAGGAGAATGCGAAGGGGCCGGTCAAACCGGTGCTGCATGAAAAAGCTCCGTTGCTTCAACCCGGGGAAGGCTGCCGGCCCTTGAACAGGCCTTCCAGGGCAATAAAGGCGACGCCGCCAACAATGGCCGCATCCGCCACGTTGAATGCCGGCCAATGATAGCCGAAGGCGTGGATATCGACAAAGTCGGCCACCGCGCCCCAGGTGATGCGGTCGATCACATTGCCAAGCGCCCCGCCGGCCACGAAGCCAACCGCAGCCCAAAGCCAGCGATCGCGGCTCTTGCGCACCCAGAAAACCAGGCCAATCACGACCATCAGGGGCAGGATCGTCAGGGCCCAGCGGCCGAAGGCGCCATCGGACTGGAACAGGCTGAAGGACACCCCGGTGTTCCAGACCCGCACCAGGTTGAAGAACCCCGTCACCGCGATGGACCGGCCCTCGACGCCGACAAAGTCGAGCGCCCAGACCTTGGTCAGCCGGTCAACGACCAGCACCGCCGCGGTAATCAGCAACGCATTGCGGACCGAGGCCCGCATCAGGCGGCGCCCGCCGGGTGCAGATGCGCCACAGCGTCGGCGCAGCGGCCGCAGATTGGCTTCGCCTCGGCCACCTCTGCCAGCACGCGCCAGCAGCGCTCGCATTTGCCGCCGTCGGCCTTGCCCGGCACGCAGCCGATGCCCGGGACGTCCGGCAGGGTGAAGGCGCCGGCCGGCACCTCGCCCACTTTCAGCGTGCCTTCCGAGGTGATGAAGATCTCCGGCATGTCGAGGCCCCGGCAGGCTTCGAGCGTCGCCGAATCGAGATAAACAGTCGGTGCCGCCTCCAGCGACGAGCCGATCCGCTTGTCGCGCCGCTCAAGTTCCAGCGCGCCGGTGACGACGCGGCGCACGTTGCGCACGATGTTCCACTTCTTCTCCAGCGCCTCGTCCTTCCAGTGCGCCGGAATTGTCGGGAAGAGCTGGCGATGCACGCTCGATCCCTCGCCCGGGAAGCGCGACAGCCAGGCCTCTTCCGCCGTGAAGCAGAGGATCGGCGCGAGCCAGGCCGTCAGGTTGCGGAACAGGATGTCGAGCACCGTGCGCGTGGCGCGGCGGCGCAGGCTGTCCGGCCGGTCGCAATAGAGCGCGTCCTTGCGGACATCGAAATAGAAGGCCGACAGGTCGTTGGTGCAGAAGTTGTAGAGCGCGACGAACATGCGGTGGAAATCGAAGTCAGCGCATGCCTGGCGCACGACGGCGTCGAGGTCGTGCAGTTGGTGCAGCACCCAGCGTTCGAGTTCCGGCATTTCGGCGCGGTCGACCTTTTCGGCGTCGGTGAAGCCGTCAAGGCTCGCGATGATGTAGCGCAGCGTGTTGCGCAGTTTCCGGTAGGCATCGACCTGGCGCTGCACGATCTGGTCGCCAATGCGCAGGTCTTCCGAATAGTCCGAGCTGACGACCCAAAGGCGCAGGATGTCGGCGCCATGCTGCTTGATGATGTCCTGCGGCGAGACGACGTTGCCGAGCGACTTCGACATCTTGCGACCTTCGCCGTCCATGACGAAGCCATGTGTCAGCACCGCGTCATAAGGCGCGCGGCCGCGCGTGCCGCAGGATTCGAGCAGCGAGGAATGGAACCAGCCGCGATGCTGGTCCGAGCCTTCGAGATAGAGCGAGGCCGGCCATTGCAGGTCGTCGCGCTGCTCCAGCACGAAGGCGTGTGTGGAGCCAGAGTCGAACCACACGTCGACGATGTCGTCGATCTTTTCATAGTCGGCGATGGCGTAGTCGTTACCAAGGAAGCGCTGGCCATCGTCCTTCCACCACGCATCGGCGCCTTCCTTCTCGAAGGCCTCGAAGATGCGCTGGTTGACCTTTTCATCGCGCAGTGGCTCGCCCGTCTTCTTGCTCACGAAGACGGTAATCGGCACGCCCCAGGCGCGCTGGCGCGAGATTACCCATTCCGGGCGATTCTCGATCATCGAATAGATGCGGTTGCGCCCCTGCGAGGGCACCCAGCGAACGTTGTCGATCGCCGTCAGCGCCTTCTCGCGCAGGTCGTTCTTCATCATGCTGATGAACCACTGCGGCGTGTTGCGGAAGATGACCGGCGCCTTCGACCGCCAGCTGTGCGGGTAGGAATGCACGAGCTTCGCCTCGGCAAACAGTGCCCCACAGCCCTTCAGCGCCTCGATGACGGCCGTGTTGGCGTCGCCTTCCTTGCCGTCGGGCTTCATGATCCGTTTGCCGGCGAAGAGCGGCACATGATCGAAATAATGACCGGTCGGCCCCACCGTCTCCGGCACGGCGATGCCGTGGCGCGAGCCAAGCTCGAAGTCGTCGGCGCCATGGCCGGGCGCGATATGCACGAAACCCGAACCGTCTTCCGTCGTGACGAAATCGCCGGGCAGCAGCGGCACGGCGAAGTCATAGTCCTGGCCGGCGAAGGGATGGCGGGCCACGACGCCTGCGAGGGTCGCGCCGGAAAAGGGTTCGGACAGCGTCCAGTCAGCGATCTTGCCCGCGGCCTTCACGGCATCGGCCAGCGCGGCACCGATCACCAGCCGGTCGCCCGGCGTCGCCAGCGCCCCGTCGGCCACCGCCGTCACTGTGGCGACGACATAGTCGAAGCCCGCGCCATAGGCGATGGCGCGGTTGCCCGGCAAGGTCCATGGCGTCGTCGTCCAGATCAGGATGGACGCACCCTTCACGGCTACGTTGTCCGCAGCGGCGGCGACGGGGAAGCGCACCATGACCGTGGGCGAGGTCTTGTCGTGGTATTCGACCTCGGCCTCGGCCAGCGCGGTCTTTTCCACCGTCGACCACATCACCGGCTTGGAGCCGCGATAAAGGCCGCCGTTCATCAGGAACTTGCAGATCTCGCGCGCGATCTGCGCTTCGGCCGGGAAGGCCATCGTCGAATAGGGATTGTCCCAGTCGCCGACAACACCCAGCCTTTTGAACTCCTCGCGCTGCACGTCGATCCAGCCCTCGGCGAACCTGCGGCATTCCTGACGGAAATCGACGATATCCACGTCGTCCTTGTTCAGCCCCTTGGCGCGGTACTGCTCCTCG
>CANJEJ010000036.1 GCA_947473325.1 Alphaproteobacteria bacterium
GCCGGCTTCATGGAAGCGGCGCTGCGGGCTGTAGGGGTGATATTGCGGTGCCGCCACCTTCACGCGCGACATCGCGTTCGCGATCAGCGCGAACAGCGGCGGTGATGGCGTCACGTTGCGCGCGCCAGGCACCCAAAGCCTCAAACGCTTCGTCGACGACGACGTCGAGCGGTCGGTCATCCGGCGGCATGTCCTTCTCCGGGGCGGCGGTAATTGTCATTGCGCAAAGCTTCGCCTTGTCCATTACCGCCGCGCGCGCCTCGCGCCAGTCGCCGGCGCGCAAGGCGCCGAGACGCGCGGTCTCGAGGTCGGCGAGCATTGCCGCCAGCGTGCCGCTGCCGGGCGAATCCGGCGGCGGCAGTTGCATGCCGTCGAGATGGTCGCGCACGCCTTTTTCGGCAAAGGCGCGATAGGCCCTCGCCTCGATCTCGGCGAAGGACAGCGGCGTCGCCGCTGCGTCTTCAGCCTGCGTGGCGGCGTCTGGTTCGGCGGTGCCCGATGTGGCCGCGTTGGGTGTGCCGACGGCGCGCTTCGCTTTCTTCTGCCGCGGCTGCGGCGGCCTCCAGCCGCCCAGCTCGTCGCCATAGACATGCAGCCAGGCCCAGACCGGATGGCGCAGCACGGCATAGGCCTCGCTAAGCGTCTTGGGGCGCAAATAGGGTTTGCTCATCGCGGCTCCTTGCCGGACCGCAGAGGCACAGGGGCGCCCGCCGCGGGCCGGGCGCAGGCGGTGCGCCCGCGCCATCGCGTTCGGAGGGAGACTCGGGACAAACGCGGGCCACGGCGCGTGAGGAGCGCGCCGCGATGCCGCCGGCGCCCCTGTGCCTGTGCGGTTCGGATGAAAGGGTAGATGCAAGGTGCCGCCGTTGGTGCAGAGGCACGAAAAAGGCCCGCATGCATCTCAGCGGGCCCTGAGGATTGTCGTCCTGCTCGGATCGCGTTGGCGACACTTCGCCGATTATAGGAAAATTATGCCATATAACGCCTCAAATGTCCAATCACGTTTTCTGCCCCGTGGGCAATTCTGCAGCACGCGGCCTGCGGCGGGGATGGCGGGTGATCTGGACGTAGAGTTCCAGGCCCGCCACCACCTGCTCGGCGGTCTTGCCCTTGCGGCGGCGGCGGCGCACGTCGACGGCGCGGCAGGAATAGCCATCGACGATGACGTCGAGCAGCGGCCCCACCGGCATGTGCTCCCCGCGCATGGCATCCACCCAATCGTTGTAGCGGCGCTGGCCGTCGATGGCGCGGTGCGAGGCCGGCACGGCAATGCGGCTGCCGCGCGTCGGGTCGAAACTCGTGCCTTCCGCATTGGAGATCACCCGCATGGCGCGATGGCGCAGCGGCTGGGCGAGGCTCTCCACCGCACGGCGGATGGCCACCGCGGCCTCGAATCCTTCCACGTCGATCTGCCCGCGTTTCAACAGGCGCAGCAACGGATCGCCGCGCAGCTTGGCCAATGTCTCCGGCGTCGGCGGCACGGCGTCATCACCGTCGTCCAGGCGGCGGTCGTCACACAGGGTCTCGGGCATGCGGTCCATGCGGGCTCTCCTTAGCGGGTGGGGGGTGAAAGGCGGGTGCGGCGGCGGCTACTCCTCCCCGCTGTCGCGCATCCGGCCGCCGGTCTCGGCGCGCAGGAAGGCTTCCGCGAACAGGGCGTCGTCCCCGGCCGCTGCAACCGGGTCGGCGGGATCCAGAATCTCCACGGCCTTCGGGAAGCAGGCTTCGGGCGGGAGGCTGAAGGGATGCCAGGAGCGGCCGCGGCCGACGGCACGGGGATCGATAGGAGCATTCATATGCTCGATATACGTTATATACGTATATTTGTCAACGTAGAAAACGTATGGCCGCGTGGGGATAATACACGAGAAGCGTAATGCCGCCATGACCAACGTCCAGCCCCACCATGTCACTGACCAGTTGCGCGAATTGCGCGACCGGGCCGGGCTGTCGATGGATGCGCTGGCGCGCGAGATCGGCTATCGCGCCGCGTCGGGCTATCAGCGCTACGAATCGGCCGAGCATTACCGGCGCAAATATCTTCCGGTGGAACTCGTGCACAAGCTGGCGGGCGTTTTGGTCGGCCGCGGCCGCCCGCCGATCACCCGGGACGAGGTGCTGGCGCTTGCCGGCCTCGGCGTCGTGGTCGGCAGCACGGCACCGATCTTCAACGTGCCGGTGCTATCCTGGGTGCAGGCGGGCAAGCTGGCGGAAGCCATGGATTCCCAGCAGGTGCAGGACGGCGCCGAGAAGATTCCCACCTATTACAAGCGCGACTCACTCTTCGCCCTGCGCGTGCGCGGCGGCAGCATGAACCGCGTGGCGCCCGAAGGCGCCGTCATCCTGTGTGACTACGAAGATCGCAGCCTGACCGATGGCCGCTGCTACATCTTCCGCATCGACGGCGACGCGACCTTCAAACGCTATCGCGCCAACCCCGACCGGCTGGAGCCGGATTCGGCGGAAAGCGGCCACGCCGCGATCTTTCCCAGCCGCGGGCTGGAGGTGGTGGCGCGCGTGGTGCGGGTGATCATCGACAATCCCTGAAACAGCTGGCTCTGACAGGGTTGGACGCGCGACGCGGCGTCATGGGTGGAATGCGCACGCCCCCCGCACTGTTTACGCTTCACCGGCGGTTGGCGCCGGCGGGAGCTTTCCATGCATTTCGTCCGCTTCGCCGCGCTTGCGGCCGCCCTCATCGCCTTTGCCGCGGCTGCCGACGCGCAGCAACAAAACGTCAACATCCGCGGCACAATCTCGGCCTTTGACGGCACCACCCTGACCATTGCCGCGCGCGAAGGCCGTGTGGTGAAGGTGACGGTGCCTGACAGCGTCAATGTCGCCGCGACCAAGGCGATCACGCTCGCCGACCTCGCGCCCGGCGCCAAGCTCGGCGTCACCACGGTGCAGCGCGGCGAACAGCTCATCGCCATCGACGTGCGGCCGATCCCGCCCCAGGCGAATTCCGGCCTCAGCGCCTATGACCTGCAGCCGCAATCGACCATGACCAACGCCGTACTCGAAGGCACGATGCAAGGCGCGGAAGGCGGCTCGGAGCTCACGCTCAACTACGGCAGCGGCGTCGCCAAGGTGCTTGTGCCGCCGGGCACACCGATGTCGCAATCCATCCCCGGCGCGCGCGGCGACCTGAAGGTGGGCGAGACGGTGTTCGTTTCCGCGCGGCGCGACAGCGAAGATGCGTTCACCGCCGTGCGCGTGCAGGTCAGCAAGGATGGCGCCAAGCCGACGCAATAACGCCATCGGACCGACGGCCTGGTGCCCTAGTAGTTCGGGCCGGGCTTCACCGCGCCGCCATATTTCTGCAGCTCCGGCGGCAGGATCGGCGCATGGGCCGGCGTCCAGGTGAAGGGCTTTTCCACCGGATAGTATTGATACGTCAGCGGGCCACCGACTGACCGCAGCAGGAAGTTGCAGCCGGTCTGGGTGCCAAACGGGCCGTGCTTGATCAGTGGCGGACGCCAGATATAGGCGCCCGGTTCGTAAAGGCCGAGCGGCGTCGAAAGCTCGCCGGCCAGCACGTAGAACTCCTGCACCGTGTCATGCGTCTCGACCTTGCCGGCGCCGTCGTTCGGCCGGGTTGTCTGCAGATAGGTCATGTCGCGCGTATAGGGGTCGATGCGCAGGAACAGCACCCGCCCGGGGAAATAGGTGTTCTCCTGCCAGCCGCCCTTCTTGGTATCAATGAAAGGCACGACACGCAGTGCGTCATGACGGCCGGTTGGTTCGCCTGCCACCACCTTGGGGCGGCCCGAGAAGAACGTGAGTGCGACGCAGCCCTGCGGCGATTCGCTTTTCCAGCGCGTGAAGCCCTTGGGCAGGTGGGCATAGCAGCCACGCTCGTAGACGATGCCGTTAATCTCGACAGCGCCTTCTAGGACGAAGAACTCCTCGTCGACGTCCAGGTGATGCGCCGCCCCCGCGCGCCAGCCGGCGGGGTGGCGGACGATCAAGCTCGAATCACCGGCGGTGGCATCGATCGACAGCAGCTTCGATTCGATCTCGGGCCGGGCGCCGCCGGGCAGGCCCTTCTCCCAGGGCAGATGCTGCGGCTGGATGAAATCGATATGGGGACGGGGCATGGCAATCCTCCTCACGTGCGAACGACCACCGCGTCCCTTCCTGAAAGAGAAGGGACGCGGCGCGGGCAAGTGCCCTCAGTTGGCGAGCGTCAGCTCGTGATAGTTGAAAATGCGATTGACGTTCTTGAAGCCCTTCACGCGCTTGCCGATGCCGTTCAGGTCCTTCTGCTCGAAAACGAAAAGCGCCGAAGCTTCTTCCGTCATCTGCGCCATCAGGTCGAACAGCATCGCCTTGCGCTTTTCGACATCGAACTCGGAATCGATGGCCTCGATCAGCGGCATCAACTCCTTGTTGCAGTAGTAGGCCGGATTCTTGCGGCAGGACTGGAAGACCATCATGCGGATGGTGTCCATTTCCGGCGCGGCGCCAATGGTGACGCTGAAGGTCTGGCCTTCGAACTGCACCCCGAGGAACTTGCGCACCCAGTCGGCCTGCACGGTGGGGCGCAGATCAAGTTTTACGCCAACCTTGGCGAGATCCTGCGCCACCTGAACCCACACATCGGGATAGTCGCGGATTTCCGCCAGCAACGAAAAGCCGTTGGCATACCCGGCCTCGGCCAGCAGCTTCTTCGCCTTGTCCGGATCATAGGCATAGGGCTTGATGTTCGGGTTGTAGCCAAAGGCAGACGGCACCGAGAACTGCGTGTTGATGCCGAACAGGCCACCCATCAGGTCGCGATTGATCGCTTCCTTGTTGACGGCATAGTTCAGCGCCTGCCGCACGCGCTTGTCCTTCAGCATCGTGTTGTCGACGCCGGCCTTGACGTTTTCGAGCACGAAGCCAAGTTGCAGCAGTAGCGGCGACGGTACGTTGCTGACGCTGGCGCCAATGCCTTCAATTGCCTTCACCTGATCCGGGGTGACCTGGATCATGATGTCGATCTGATTGGAGATCATTGCCTGCAGCCGCGCTGGCGCTTCCTGCAGGCGGCTGTATTCGATCCTGGCGATCTTTGGGGGGCGCCACGAGTCGGCAAAAGCCTGCAGCTTGATCGATTCGCCCGTCCATTCGGTCGGCTTGAACGAGCCTGTTCCGATCGGCAGGGTCGAGAACTTCTCCACGCCCAGTTCCACCCAGGCCTTGGACGGCACGACATACATGGCCGCGATCTGGTTCGGGAAGATGGGCCGTGGCGCCGAGGTCGTCAGCACCACGGTCTGGTCGTCCACCGCCTTGGCTTCGGTTACATAGGAAAAGGTCTGACCGCCGACCGATGCCTTGCCCGCGTCCGTCTTGAACCAGGCAATTGTGTCGAGCACCGCCTGGGCGTTCATCGGCTCGCCATTCTGGAACTTCACGTTCGGGCGCAGCTTGAATTCCCAGGTCGTCTTGTCGACATTCTTCCAGCCCACCGCGAGGCCGCCCGATGGCGCGCCCTTCTCGTCGACATAGGTCATGGTGTCGAAAACGGCCGACCAGACATAGATCTGCGGTTGTCCGGGAACGGACGAAAATGGGTTGCCGCGGCCGGGCGGAAAGTCCCAGTTGCCGACACGCAAGGTGTCGGCTGGCTGGGCCAGCGCAGCCGTTGAAAGCACCGCCAGGGCGCCGGCCAGAAGCGGCGCGCGCATATTGGTCATCACATGAACCTCCCGGAACGGCCGGCATTGTTCGGAGCCAGCCTGAATACCAAATTCTACATACAATCGCGGTATTCTGGCGAGGGCCATACAGCGATGCATCGAGAAAGCGCTGGTCGGGAACAGCCCGACCTTGTATGTCACAGCGTCCGGGACCGCATCTTGCTCTTCAACAGCCTCACATTCTTCGCGTTTATCGCGCTGTTTCTTCCCGTGTTCTTTCTTGCACGCGGGCGCATTCGGCTTCTGTGGACGCTGGGCGCGAGCTACGCCTTCTATGGCTGGTGGGACTGGCGGTTTCTGTTTCTGATCGGAACATCGACGCTTTTCGACTATGCCATCGGCCGATGGCTGGACGTGACAGAAGAGCCAGGGAGACGCAGGATTCTGGTGTCCACCAGCGTTGTAGTGAATCTCGCGATCCTCGGTTTTTTCAAGTATTTCAATTTCTTCGCATCCTCGCTCGAGTCGCTTGCGACTTCGCTCGGCATCACCCTGTCCTGGACCACGCTGAACATCATCCTGCCTGTCGGCATCTCGTTCTATACGTTCCAAGGCCTCAGCTACACGATCGATGTCTATCGCCGCCGCTGCCCGCCGGAGCTCAGTCTGCTGCGCTACGCCACCTTCGTTGCCC
The DNA here is from genome assembly GCA_947473325.1 of Alphaproteobacteria bacterium. GTDB lineage: Bacteria > Pseudomonadota > Alphaproteobacteria > SHVP01 > SHVP01 > CANJEJ01. The sequence continues at coordinate 6,322 of CANJEJ010000036.1, forward strand.
TTTTTCCGCAGCTTGTCGCCGGCCCGATCGTGCGCGCAGCCGACCTGCTCCCCCAGCTTCACCGCGACCTGCCGTTCGACTGGCAGCGCGCCCGCTACGCGATCGAACTGATCGCCTGGGGGTTTTTCCTCAAGCTCGTCCTGGCTGATACCATCGGCTTCCAGATGCGGAGCGATCCATGGTTCGAGAATCCCGAGAGGTTCTCAGCCCTCGGTAACTTGCTGGGTGTGCTCCTCTTCTCCTTTCAGATCTACGGGGATTTCGCCGGATACTCGCTGATTGCGATCGGCCTTGGTCATCTTATGGGCTACGAGTTCGGTATAAATTTCCGCCGTCCCTACTTCGCAGCTTCCTTCAGCGAGTTCTGGCAGCGGTGGCACATCTCGTTGTCGAGCTGGCTGCGCGACTATCTTTACATTCCGCTGGGCGGCAACCGTGGTGGACGGCGCCAGACGCAACGCAATCTACTCATCACCATGATCCTCGGCGGACTCTGGCATGGCGCGGCCTGGACATTTGTGATCTGGGGCACGTTGCATGGACTTTATCTCATCGTTTCACATGCCGTGGAGCGGCGGGTCCATAAGTTACAGCCCGCCCTGCGAAGCCGTCTGCGCCCCTTGCGCTTTCTCGCCATCGCCATTGTGTTCATCCTGACCGCGCTCGCCTGGATATTCTTTCGCGCACCATCGCTGGACCACGCTGTCACGATGCTGGCCCGGATCCTCACCCTTGCCGATCCTGGGATGACGGTGTCCCACGACAAGATCGGCCTTGTGAAATGCCTGATCGCTGTCGCCTTGGTCATCGCTGCCGATGCCGGCATGGAGACCAGCCGCTTCCGAAGCACTTACCTAGCCTCCGGCCTATGGCGCGCGGCTGGCCTTATGGCCATTCTCTGGGGGATAGCGCTGCTCGGCACCTTCTCCGGCACCGAATTCATCTATTTCCAGTTCTGAGCCGCCATGAGACCCGCCGTCGGCATCTTGCTCTTCCTCGTTGTTCTGCTGGCGGGCGACCGACTGGCAGCCCATGTCTTCGGCCGCTTCATCGACTACAGCAAGGAGCCCATGGCCGCACTCTATGGAGGCCGGGGCGAGGCGGATGTCCTGATCCTTGGCAATTCGCGCGCCTTCCGGCATTTCGATGCAGCAACGCTGGCTGCACGCTTCAATGCGAGCGTCGCCAACCTTGGCTACGATGCCTTGCCCATGGAATCCGCCGCAGCCTTGCTGGCAGACTACATCGATCGATACGGAGCCCCGCGTGTTGTAATTCTGGAGCTGTCTTCACTATCGACGGGGCCCGCAGCCATTGCCAACGCACGCACTTTCGCGACGCGCTCACACCGGCAGGCGGAACTCGTCCGTGAGCATTTTCCCGAATTCTACTTCGCGGGCACTGTCAGCCATTTGCTGAACTACAACAGCAAGTTCGCCCTGAATATGGCGCACAAGGTGGTCTCAGCGCGCAAGCCTCAGGTGCTAAATGGAACTGAGGGCCTGGGTCCTCCGGCGGCCCGAGACTATTTCACCCCATTGCCTGCCAACCTGGTGGCGTTGAACAATATTCTGCGCCTCGCTGTGGAGAATCAACTCGACCTGCGCCTCGTTGTGGCCCCCGTCTGGCAACCCTTTGGTCAGCTGAACGGCGTGCGCGAGTTCCGGGCGCTATTGCAATCCGTGGCGGCGGGCCGTCGGGTCTGGTATTTCGCCGATGACGAGCGCTTTCCGTCCCACCTCTTCTTTGATGAGGCGCATCTCAACAGCGATGGCGTGAATCTTTTTATGTCGTTTCTGGACCGAGATGATTTCTTTGCCCTCCCGTCCGCCGCCGCGCCTCCCACCAGGTGACGAACACCACCGCGGCGAAAATGACCGTGCCGCCCAGCAACGTCCACACGCTGGGCACTTCGGCGAAGAAGAGATAGCCGAAGCCAGCCGCCCAGATCAGGCTGAGGAAGTCGATCGGCAACACGGCCGTCGCATCAGCTTCGCGAAAAGCCTGGGCGAGGCACAGCTGGCCAAGACCTCCGAGCACGCCTAGGACGACCAGCCAGAACCAGGTCGAACCTTCCGGCCATGCCCACACGAACAGGGCCGGGATGATGGAGATGGGCACCATGATCAGGCCCATATAGAGCGTGATGGTGACGCTGGAATCGGTGCGGGAGACGAACTTCACCGACACCACCACGCAGGCCCATAGCAGGGCAAAAACCATGACCAGGACGCCCTGCAGGCCAATTCCGCTGACATCGGGCCGCAGCACGATCATCACGCCTGCGAGCCCGATGCCGAGCGCCAGCCAGCGTGCCCAGCTCATCCTCTCGCCAAGCAGGAAGACTGCCATGATCGAGGCATAGAGCGGCGAGATGTAGGACAGCGCCACGACCTCGGCGATCGGGCCGAGCGTCAGCGCCGTCATCATCAGCATCATCGCGCCGGCCTGCATCAGCCCGCGCAAGGCATGGAGGTGGAACTTGCTGGTGCGGAAGTAATAGTGGCCGCCGCGCAGCAGGGCCGGCATCACGACGAGCAGCCCGAAGGTGTTGCGGAAGAAGGCGATCTCGAACGGGTGCAACTCGGTGCCGAGGCGCTTCACGCAAAGCTGCGTGCCGGTGAAGACGAGCGTCGCGATCAGCATGAAGAAGGCGCCGCGTGCTGTCGGCGGAAGGGACAGATACAGGTGGCGCAAGGGCGCGATCATGACGCCTGTCGCCGGACCCGTGCCTCGCGCATCGCGATGAAGGTGGCGGAACCGAAGATGACGGCGCCGCCAACCAGCGTCCAGACGCCTGGCTCCTCGCCGAAAAAGGCAAAGCCGAACAGCGCCGCCCAGAGCAGCCGCACGAAGTCGTAGGGCAACACCGCCGTCGCGTCCGCCTCGCGGAAGGACTGCGCCAGCAGAAGGTGGGCGAGCACGCCTGTGAAGCCGACGCCGGCGAGCCACGCCCAGGCCTCTGGGCTTGGCCAGGTCCAGACAAACAGCGCCGGAATAAACGACAGGGGCCCCATGGTCAGACCCATGTAAATGTTCATTGTCAGCGCGGAATCGGTGCGCGCCATGAACTTGATCGACATCATCGCAGAGCCCCACAGGACCGACGAGACGAGGACGAGAACGCCAGAGAGTCCGATGGCGCCCGAACCCGGCCGCATGATGATCAGCACGCCCGCGAAGCCCGCTGCCAGCGCCGCCCAGCGCCGCCACTCCGCCTTCTCGCCGAGGAACAGGACGGCCAGGATCGCGGTGTAGAGCGGCGCGGTGAACGACAGCGCCACGTTGTCCGACAGCTTGCCGATGGTGAGCGCATAGAACATCAGCAGCAGGCTGCATGTCTGCAAGGACCCGCGCAGCACATGCATGTGGATCTTCTGCGTGCGCAGCACGCGCGGACCTGCGCGCAGCAGCAGCGGCAGCATGAACAGGACGCCGAAGAAGTTGCGGAAGAAGGCGGTCTCGAAGGGATGAATCTCGTCGCTGACCGAGCGCACGCAGACCTGCATCAGCGCGAACAGCACGGTCGAGGCCAGCATGAAGCCGATGCCGCGCAACGCCGGCGGCGTGTGGCCGTAGATATCTCTCAGGAAACTCACCTGGCGACCTTACACGACCGCTATGGCGCAGACAGTCCGTTTATGCCGGCACTTCAGGGGCTGAATCAGCGCTCTCCAGCCCCGTCGTCACGGCGTCGGTTCGGGTCCCTCGCAGAGTCAGCCTGGCGAGAGTCCGGGGCGCGCGTCATCACGGCCGTGTCAGCGGTCGAAAAAGCCCCGCAACTCCTGGGCCATCGCCCCGGCATGCTGCTGCATGACGCCGGCACCAAACTCGGGAAACTCCCGCACCGTCGCCTTGGGCAGGACAGGCACGGCGCGGCGCGCCAGTGCCGTCAAGGGATCCCGGGCCGGGAACAGCAGCAGCACGGGCTGGGTCAGGCGCTGCAGCTTCTGCTCCATGTCATAGTTGAGCGAGGCATGGCTGCTCCACCACCAGCCGGGGCCGGCGCGCATGATCTCGACGACAAGTTCCTGCGTCACCTCTTCCGGTGCTTCCGGCGCCTTGAAGCTTTGTGCGCGGCGCCACAAGTCGGCAAGATGCGTTCCCTCCTCCGTGGCGGGCACCGGGCCGACCAGCGACTTGTACTTCGCCTGCTCCTCCGGCGTGTAGATGGCGCTGGCGTTGAGCGCGATGGCGTGCACGCGCTGCGGCAGCCGCAGCGCCAGTTCCACCGCGATCTTGGCGCCGGTGTGATCGCCGACGATATCGAAGTCCTGCAGGCCACAGGCGTCGATCCCCTCGGCAATCCAGGCCGCATAGTCCTCGATGCGCGGCGGCGAGGTCGGCCGGTCGCTTTCGCCATAGCCCGGGTTGTCGAAGGCGATGACGCGGCGGTCGGTCGCCATTCGGCGGATCAGGTTCTCCATGTAGCGGCTGGAGAGCGGGCTCGAATGCAGGCAGACGAGCGCCCGCCCCGTCGGATTCGCCGGCGCGGCCTCGCGCAGGTGAAGCAGGCCATGGCTCGTCTCCACGAAGCGGCGGTGGATGTCGCGCTGCACCGGCGGCGGTGCGGCGGGCGCCTTGATGCCCGGCCCCAGATGGTCCGGATCCGCGACGTCGTGCGAATCGAAGAACGCCCGCATCAGGGCGGCGAGGGCCACAGGATGCTGCGAAATCGAGCCCAGGCGCCAGGCCGGCATCTCGACAACCTCGCCGTTTCGGATGTGGTCGACGGTCCGCCGCGCGAAATCGGCAAAGCCGTCGTTGGGGATGAACTGCAGGATCGCATGCGGCACGTCCTTCAGCGCCGCGGCCGGGTCGTAGTTGAAGGACGCGTTGTGGCCGTACCACATCAGCGGGCCACCGCGCAGGCCTTCGACGAAGTCGCGCGTGATGTGGTCGAGCGACGCATCCGGCGCGTAATATTTACGCAACCGCACAAAATGCTCGACCAGATGCGAACCGTCCGTCGGCGGTGTGTGCGGCTTCTCGCGCTCGATCGTGTCCTTCTGCATCGCCTGCTCCGCCGCGGTGAAGACCATGGCGGCGTTCAGGAACAGCCGATGCGCCTGGTGCGGGCGCTGGCGCGCGAATTCCATCGCGATCTTGGTGCCGGTGTGATCCCCCGCGATGTCCACCTTGGGCAGGTTGAGCCGGTCGAGCAGGTCGCCCAGCGCGGCGGCGTAGTCCGCGATGGTGGGTGGGAACGGCGGCGGGTCGGAATCGCCGAAGCCCGGCGTGTCGGGCGCGATGGCGATGCGGTCCTTGCCGAGTTCGGCCACCACATCTTCCCAGGCCCGGCCCGTCGAGGGGCTCTGGTGCAACAGGATCACCGGCCGCGCGGTCGAGTTGCCCGGCGGCCGCGCCATGCGCAGGTGCACCTGGCCGAAACGGCCTTCGACATACAGGCGGTGGACGGTCGCCGGCTTGTGCCACCAGGCCAGGCCTTCGCGCGGCGTCTCGACGACGCCCTCCGGGATCTTGATTGTCATTGGTCGAGGAACCCGCGCAGGACGTCGGCGATTTCACGCACATTGATCTCCATGTAGCTGTAGCGATATTGCATCACGTCGTGCAGCCTGCCCGTCTTCAGGAAGGGCATCGCACGCGCTGTGTGTTCTTCCAGCCCGTCCTTGGGACGGAACACGAGCAGGGGCTGGCGGATCGCCGCCATCGTCTTCTCCATGTCGTCATAGGAAAAGACGGCGTAGTGGCCCCACCAGGCATAGGGCGAGCCGCGCGATGCCTCGATGAAGTTGCGCTCCATCAGCTCCGGCGTCATGCCCGGCCCGGTCAGGTTCTGGATGCGCTTCCACTGCTCGACGAGATGTGACCCGTCGGGCTTCGGGAACGAAGGCTGCGTGTGGGCGAGCCGCGGCTTGCGTTGCTCCGCGTCGAACCACGGCACGGTGTTCAGGCTGAGCTTGCGAACCAGGTCCGGTCGCGTCGCTGCCAGATGCATCGCGACGACGGCGCCGGTGTGGTCGCCAAGCACGTCGATCGCCTGCCCCGGTGCCAGCTTCTCGATCACCTGAGCGAAGACGGCGGCAAGGTCGGCGATGCTGGGCTGCGCTGGCGGCGGATCGGATTCGCCGAAGCCGGGCAGGTCGGCGGCCCAGGCTATGCGGTTCTGCCCCAGCTCGCGCAGCAGCGGCTCGAAGCCACGGCCCGAGACCGGGCTCATATGCAGGCAAAGGATCGGCGTCTGTGTGGCCTTTGCCGGCACCACCTCGCGCACATGGATCTGGCTGCCATCGACAGTGACAAAGCGGCGGCGCACGCCCGGCGTCATCAGGGCCGGCCGCATCGGCACCGACTTCGCGGCCGGGGCCGGTGGTCGCACCGCCGGGTCGGGCGCATCGAGGAACTCGCGCAGCAGCTTCGCCATCTCCGGCGCATGTTGCGAGATCGCGCCCATGCGCCATTGCGGCAGGTCGAGCACCCGGCCGTTCTTCAGATATTGCTTCGAGCGTTGCGTTTCGTCCCACAGCCCATCGTCGGGGCACATCACCAGCACCGGCTGTTCGAGCAGCGGCAGGTTGTCTGCGTGATAATACGCGAAGGCCGCGTGGTGGCCGTACCAGGCGAGCGGCCCGGCGCGCAGCATCTCGGTGACGTCGCGGTCGAACAGGTCGATCGGTGCGTCCTTGGGATAGTAAGAGCGCGTCCGCGCCCAGCGTTCCAGCAGATGGCTGCCGTCGGCCGGCCAGGGCTTCGGCTTCTCCTCGGCCACATGGTGCTGCTGTTCCTTGACCTGTTCCGGTGTGTAGACCGGGCAGGCGTTGAAGATCAGGCGGCGAATCTGCGTCGGCCGCTGCTGCGCAAGTTCCACCGCAATCTTGGCGCCGGTGTGGTCGCCCAGCACATCGACCGTGCCCAGCCCCATGGCGTCGAGGAATTCGCCCATCGCCGCCGCGTAGTCGGCAATGGTCGGCGGCGCCGGCGGCGGCGCGGAATCGCCAAAGCCCGGCGTGTCGGGCGCGACCGTCACGCGGTCGGTGCCCATCTGCACAAGCAGTTCCTGGTAGGCGCGGCCCGAGGCCGGGCTCTGGTGGAACATCACCAGCGGAATCGCCGTCGGCTTCGACGGCCGCACCATCCGGTAGTGCACCTGGCCAAAGCGGCCATCGACAAAGCCGCGCTTGACCTGGCGCGGCTTCAGCCACCAGCGGCTTTGTTCCATCAGCGCCGCGGCGGCCGCTTCCTTGGTCATCTCGCTCATGGTCTGGCATCCATCTTTTCGTCGAGGAAAGCGTCGATCAGCGGCGCCACCGTGGTCGCATGGGTTTCCAGCGGCGAACTGCCGACGCCTTCGAGCTCGCGATAGCGGCAATGCGGCATCAGTTTCGCCGCGCGACGTGTCGGCTCAAGCAGGCTGTCTTCGGTCGAGGTGAACAGGAACACCGGATGCTTCACCGTCGGCAGCACGGCATCCATGTGGAAGTCCTGCGCAGCCTTCGGTCCCCACCAGGCGCAGGGGCCTGCGCGCATGGTTTCGTAGAAGCGCAGCTTGATCTGGTCTGCCGGCATGCGGCCACGGTTGAGGCGGTGGTACCGCTCCCACACCGCGGCAATGTGGCCCCCATCGTCTTCCACCTCGATCGGCCCCATCCGGTTCTGCCAGTCCTTCTTTTCCTCGGGCGAATAGACCGCCGCCGTGTTCATCACGATGCGCCGCACCCGCTGGGGGTAACGGTTGACCAGTTCGACCGCCGTCTTGGTGCCGGTGTGATCACCGAGCACGTCCACCTGGGCATAGCCCATGGCCGTGATCGTCGCCGCCATCGCCTCGGCAAAGTCGCCGATTTGCGGCCGTTCGACCGGCTTGAAGGATTCGCCGAAGCCAGGCGTGTCGACCGCGATGACAGTGCGGTTGTGCCCGAGCGCCACGATCAGCCCCTCGAGATAATGCGTCGAGCGTGGGCTCATGTGGAAGATGAACAGCGGCACCGAACCCGGCTTGCCGCCCTCGGCCATGCGGACATGCACGGCGCCCTTGCTCGTCTCGACAAAGCGGCGGCGCACGGCGCGCCTTGCGACCGCCGGCTTGGCCGGCGCCGGCTTCGGCGCGGCCTGGCTCGGCCCCGTGCCGTCGGGGGCATCGAGAAACTCGCGCAGCGTGTCGGCCAGCCCCTGGGTGTGAAAGGACACCGCGCCCATCTTCCATTCCGGCTTCTCGGTCAGCCGGCCGTTGCGCAGGTAGTCGCGCGCGCGCTGCGTCGAGGGCCACAACCCGTCGTCGGGGCAGATGACGAGGATCGGCTGCTCCAGCTTCGGCAGGTTCTCGGCATGCGAATAGGCAAAGGCCGCGTTGTGGCCATACCAGCCAAGCTCGCCCGCGCGCAGCGTCTCGGTGAAATCGCGGTCGAATTGTGCGAGCGGAACGTCTGGCGAATAGGTGGACTTCATGCTCGCCCAGGCGTGCTTCAGATGCGCGCCGTCCTCGGTGCGCGCCTGCGGTTTTTCCTCGGCGAGATGCCCCTGCATCACCTTCATTTCCTCGTCGGAATAGACCGGGCAGGCGTTGAAGGCGATGCGGCGAACCTGCCACGGCCGCTGCTGCGCCAGTTCGCCGGCGATCTTGGCGCCGGTGTGGTCGCCGAACAGATCGACCTTGTCGAGGCCCATGGCATCGAGGAAGTCGCCCATTGCGGCGGCATAGTCGGCGATGGCGGGCGGGCCGGGTGGCGGATCGGAGTCGCCGAAACCCGGCGTGTCCGGCGCGATGACCAGCCGGCCCTTGCCGAGGATGGCGAGCAGGCCCTCATAGACACGGCCCGATGACGGGCTTTGATGGAAGATCACCAGCGGCACGCGGCCGGTCGCCGCCAGCGGCTGCGCGATGCGATAGTGCTGCTGGCCGTAACGACCATCGACATAGCCGCGATGCACCCCGGCCGGCGGCGTCCAGTACAGCGCCGTCTCGTCGGCGAGGCGTTCCCCGGTATAGGGCGCGCGCGGGGTGTCCATGTTGTCCTCCCGATGGTTCTTTTGCCCATTGGGGACCGAACTGCAGTCCACCGCAAGAGTTTTGGCACATGGACCAGGCGGGTTGAAAGATCGCGCGTCCTCGTTCTTGACGGCGGGTACCACATCCGTCTACCCACGGTCGCCATGCCGCGTTTTGCCGCCAACATCAGCCTGCTGTTCACAGAATATCCGCTGCTCGACCGTCCGTCGGCCGCAGCCGATGCCGGCTTCGGCGCCGTCGAGATGCAGTTTCCCTACGACACACCGGCAGCCGATCTCGCGCGTGCCACTGAGCGGGCCGGCATCGGCTTTGCGCTGTTCAACTTGCCGGTCGGCGACCTGCTCAGCGGCGGTCCCGGTCTTGCCGCCATTGCCGGGCGCGAAGGGCAGTTCCGCGCAGCCGTCGCCGAAGCGAAGCTTTATGTCCAGGCGCTGAAACCCGGCGCGGTAAATGTGCTCGCCGGCTGGCCGCCGGTGGAGATCGAGTATGACCGCGCCGACTGCCTGGGCGCGTTGGCCGGCAACCTGCGCTACGCCGCCGGCGCCATGGCGCCGCTGGGCGCGCGCGTGGTGACCGAACCGATCAACACGGTCGACCGGCCACGCTCGCTGATCTCGACCAGCCGCGCGGCGCTCGACGTTCTCGACCAGGCCGGCCATGACAATCTCGGCCTGCAATACGACGTCTACCACATGACGCTGATGGAAGGGGGCGTGCCGGAGGCGCTGCCCCGCCTGATGCCGCGCATCGGTCACATCCAGTTTGCCGACGTGCCCGGACGGCACGAACCCGGCACCGGTGATATCGATTTCACGGCGGTCTTCGCCGCCATCGATGCGGCGGGCTATGCGGGCTGGGTGGGCGCCGAATATGCGCCGAGCGGCAAGACTGTCGATACGCTCGGCTGGCTGCGCGCGTTTCGCTAGCAGAGGATCAGCGCGGCAGCCCCGCCTTGCGCAGCGAATCCTGCAGCAGGGACAGGCTTTCCGGGTTGCGGTAGGGCGCCTGCTCGCCGCTAGTGTAGGCGGGCGCCATCATGCGCACGTCGGGGCGCTGCATTTCGAATTGCGCCATGTCGCGTTTGCCACTCTGGGCATAGGCGGCGGCGAGATAGACGCGCGCCGGCACGAAATCCGGCGCGACCTGCAGACTGCGCCGCAGCGCCGCGATCGCATTGTCGTATTTCTGCAGCAGGAACTGCGCGTGTCCCATGCCGAACAGGTACCAATAGGGAGGTGTGGGGCTGAGGCGCATAGCCCGCTGCATGCGCGGCACCGCGGCTTCCGGCGCCCCGGCCCAGGTCAGGATCACGGCAAGATGCGCATGGCTGTCGGCATGGTTCGGCGCCAGTTGGATCGCCCGTTCGGCTTCTGCAATGGCGCGATCGTATTGCCGCTGGGCAGCCAGCGTGCGAGCGAGCACACTGCGCGCGCCGGCCAGCGAATCGTCGAGCGCGAGCGCCTGTTCGGCGGCACGCTGCGCACCCGCCAGCGAGGCGCTGGGATCGCCGCCAATCTGCTGGCCATACAGATGCGCAAGCGCGAGGCCTTCAAAGGCCGGCGCGAACTTGGCATCCAGTTCGCTGGCGCGGGTGAAGGCGCGCAGCGCGTTCTGCACCGTCTCGACCCGGCCCGCACGCAGGCCTTCAAGGCCACGCAGATACAGGTCATAGACCGCCGGGTTGGAGGTCTCGCGGCGGCGCAGCCGCAGCCCTTCCTCTGGTGGGAACGGCGCACGCAGCACGGTTGCTATTTCGAGCGCGACGTCGCGCTTCAGGCTCGAAAGGTCGCGGCCCTCACGTTCGATCACCTTGGTCCAGACCGGCACCTCGTTGGCGCCATCCATAAGCTGCAGGGCAAAGCGATAACGTTCGTTCGCCCGCGAGATTGAACCGATCATCACATAGCGAACGCCGAGCGTGACGCCGGCGCGGGTCACATTCGCCGGCTGGCCTTCGAAGGCAAAGGCTGAATGGGGCGCGGCGATGAACAGTCTGGCCGTTAGGCCGAGCGCCTCAGCAATGTCCTCGCTCAATCCCGTGGCGATATGACCCTGATCGGGCTCGCGCGTCAGGTTGAGGAGGGGCAACACCGCGACCGAGGGTTCAGACGGCAGAGGCACCGGCACGAACACGACATTGACGTCGGCCTTGCCCACTTCGCCCGCCGCCGTGTCGCTTTGCTGGCGCGTCGCTGCGTTCTGCGCCGTCGGATCCGCCGCGCCACGGCCAAATGGCGTTGCATCGGATGGCTTGTCGAAGATTGCGATCGCGCTACGCTGCGGTGTCGAAGGCACCGGCTTCTTGTTGAACTCCTGCCAACCAAAGAGCGAACCCATCAGGACCGCGACGATGCCGACCGCGATCAGCACCATGTTTCGCACGCTCAGGCCGGCCACCGCGCCGCCGCTATGCGTGGCGTTGGCGTACATGTCGAGACCGTCGGTGCCCTTGAACACCTTGAGCGGCGTACTGATGCCCGGCAGGTCGCGCTCGCCCAGTTCCTCGAACTCCAGTTCGACGCGACCGGCAGACTGTTCATAGGCAAGGTCGGAAATGCAGATGGCGCCCGGTTCGGCAATGTCGCGCAGCGATTCGGCGACATTCACCGCCTCGCCGCCAAGGTCACGGCCCGAACCGCTGGAAGGCCCGACATGCAGGCCCATGCAGAACTGCATGCGCAGGTGCTGCGGCTGCTCGTCATTGTATTCAGCCACGTCGGAGAAGATGCCCATGGCAGCGCGCCCGGCGGACACCGGGCTCGCGAACTCGGCCATGAAGGAGTCCTTCTGGGCGCGGAACAGGCGGCCGCGGTTTTCATTCACCTGCTCGCGGATGATGTCGAGGTATGCGGGCAGCATGCGGCGCACCGCATTGCGATCGGATGCTTCGTAAATTCCGAAATCCGCGATGTTGAGCGCGAGAACCGCTGTCAACCGCGCGGGATTCGCTGCCTCAACCATTGCCGTCCCCCACAGGACCCTGACACACAACCACAACGCATATCACGCCCACCACCCCTGCAATTTGACCAAGAACTTCCTGTGGATAACGGGGATAACTGGACGAAAACTCGATGCGTGCCAAAACGCAACAATTGTCCGCCGTCAAGCGAGCTGCGTGTCAGAACGAAGCGAATTCGAGGGCGCAAACTGGCGGATTGGCGCCTATGACGCGGATTAAGCAAGGCTTGTGCCAAGTCCTTCGCCCGGCCGTCAGGCGAGCACGAGGTCGAAACGGGCCCGCAGGGCGCCGGATTCCAGGTCCGGCGCCGGCTCGAAGCGGGCCAGCAACAGCGCTCGCGCCTCGGCATCGCCCGCACTCCGCAGCACCCCGTCGCGCTCGTTGCCGGCAAAGCCGTCGATATAGACTTGGGTGACCAGCCGCCGTGTTGTGCCCTGCGACACTGCCAGATGGATGTGCGGCGTGCGACCGGGATAGGAAACGGGCTGGATGGTGCGGAACCTGTAGGTGCCGTCGGCGGCCGTGACGGTGCGGCCATAGCCCTGGAAGTTCGGATCGGCGCCCGATCCACGCGGATCGCGGCTGTGACGATAGGCGCCCTGGGCGTCGCATTGCCAGATTTCGACCGTCAGCCCGGCGAGCGGCGCGCCGCGTGTGTCGGTCGCGCGCCCGGTCAGATGCGTGATGGTGCCGGCGCCCAACGCCGGCCGGCCCGTCACCAGCACAAGGTCGTTGTCGACGTCGGCCGGCATGCGGTCCGGGTAATAGGGCCCTTCGGTCTGCGCCGGGGTTGGCCGCAAGGTGCGCACCTGGGCGAAAACCGGGTTCAGAAGAGGAAGGGGAAGCGCAGCGGCGAGGCCCAGGGCCATACCCGCGCGCAGGATCTGGCGGCGATCGGAAAGGAAAACGGTCATGCAGCACCTCACGGACGACACTGGGCCGTTCCGTCGTGGCGGTCCATTCAAGTGACGTTGAGCGGGCGCGCAACCGCCGTATGATGCAGCCCGCTTCCCTTCCGAGCCGGGTCCCATGAGCATTCCCTATGTGCGCGAGATCGCCTTCCGCTATGGCGAGGTCGATCAGATGACGCCCCTGATCCGCCGCGTGATCGCACGCAACCCGACGCCCTTCACCTTCCACGGCACCGGCACCTACATCATCGGCCGCGGCGAGGTGGCAGTGATGGATCCGGGCCCAAATATCCCGGAACATGTCGACGCCATCCTGGCCGCGCTCCAGCCCGGCGAGACGGTCAGCCATATCCTGATCACCCACACGCACAACGACCACTCGCCGGGCGCCGCGCCGCTGCAGGAACGCACGGGCGCCCGGACCTATGGCTTCGGCCCGCACGGCTCGGGCCGGCCTGAGGGCATGGTCGAGGAAGGTGGCGACCAGAAATTCCGCCCCGATGTCCGGCTGCGCGACGGCGATGTGGTGGCCGGGCCCGGCTGGACCCTCGAGGCCGTGCACACGCCCGGCCATTGCTCCAACCACCTGTGCTACCGCCTGCGCGAGGAGCGCGCGCTCTTCAGTGGCGATCATGTCATGGGCTGGTCGACCACCGTCATCTCGCCGCCGGATGGCGACATGCAGGCCTATATCAGGAGCCTGCCGCGGCTGATCGCCGCCGAGGACGCGATCCTATGGCCGACGCACGGCCCGCCGATCACCGATCCGCAACCCTTCCTGAAGGCCTATCTTGCCCATCGCATCGACCGCGAGAACCAGGTGCTCGACTGCCTTTCGGGGGGACCGAAGACAATCCCCGAGATGGTCGCTGTGCTCTACGCGACGCTCGACAAGCGGCTGCTGCCCGCCGCGGCGCGCAACATTCACGCGCATCTGATCGCCCTGGTGGAAACGGCCCGCGTGCACAGCGACGGTCCGCCGACGCTGGAATCAACCTACCGCATCGCCTAGGGCGGTTTCGCGTTCAGCGCGCCGCCGTGTTGGGCAGGCGGTGCGCCCGGAACTGCTCGCGCAGCTTCGCCTTCAGCAGCTTGCCTGTCGCGGTGTGCGGCAATTCCTTGACCACAAGCGCCTCGTCCGGCCGCCACCACTTTGCGACCTTGCCGTCGAAGAAGGCGAGCAGCGCCGTGGTGTCGATGGTCTGGTCGGGCTTGCACACCGCCAGCAACAGCGGACGCTCGCCCCATTTCTCGTGCGGCACGCCGATCACGCAGGCCTCCGCCACGCCGGGGAACCCCACGGCGACATTCTCCAGATCGATCGAGCTGATCCACTCGCCGCCGGATTTGATGACGTCCTTCGAGCGGTCGGTGATCTGCATGTAGCCGTCCGCGTCGATCGTCGCAACGTCGCCGGTATCGAACCAGCCATCCTTGTCGAGAATCTCGCCGCCCTCGCCGCGGAAATAGGACCGGGCGATCCACGGGCCGCGCACCTTCAGGTTGCCAAACGCCTTGCCGTCGCGCGGCAGCGACCTGTTGTCGTCGTCGACGATCTTCATCTCGACGCCGAACACGGCGCGGCCCTGCTTTGCCTGCTGCGCAAGCCGCCGTTCGCGCGGCCAGCCGGCATGCTTGGGCAGCAGACGGCCGACGACACCGATCGGGCTCATCTCGGTCATGCCCCAGGCATGCAGCGCATCGATCCCGTGCTTCGTCTCGAAGACTTCCAGCATGGCGCGCGGCATAGCCGAGCCGCCGATGAGTAGCGTCTTCAGCGCCGGCAGCTTGATTTCGGGATGCGCGTCCATATAGGCGAGCATGCCCAACCACACGGTCGGCACGCCGGCCGAGAAGGTCACGCCCTCGGTGCGCAGCATCTCGCACAGGCGCTCGCCGTCCAGTCCCGCACCGGGCATCACCAGCTTGGCGCCCGACATCGGCCCGGCATAGGCAAGGCCCCAGGCGTTGACATGGAACATCGGCACCACCGGCAGGATCACGCTGGTGCTGGACAAGCCCATCGCATCAGGCATGCACACGGCCCATGAATGCAGCACGGTGGAGCGGTGCGAATAGACGACGCCCTTCGGGTTGCCCGTCGTGCCCGAGGTGTAGCATAGCGAGGACGCCGCGTTCTCGTCGAGCTTCGGCCAGGCGAACGCGCCATCTTCGGCTGCGAGCAGATCCTCGTAGCAGAGCAGGCCGTGCAGCGCGGATGTCGGCATGTGGGCACGATCGGTCATCGCGACGAAGCCGCGCACGCCGCGAAGCTTCGGCGCCAGCTGTTCAACCAGCGGCAGGAAGGTGAGGTCGAAGAAGAGGAAGCTGTCTTCGGCGTGGCCGATGATGTAGGCGATCTGGTCCGGGAACAGCCGCGGGTTGATCGTATGCAGCACGGCCCCCATGCCGGAGACGCCGTAATACAGCTCGAAATGCCGGTGCGTGTTCCACGCCAGCGTCCCGACGCGGTCGCCGTCCCGGACGCCAAGTCGCTGGAGCGCGCCCGCGAGCTGGCGCGACCGCCGGGCCGCGTCGCGATAAGTGTGGCGGTGGATGGGCCCTTCGACCGTCCGCGTCACGATCTCGGATTCGCCGTGATTCTGTTCGGCGAAGGTCAGCAGCGCTGAGATCGTCAGCGGCTGATCCATCATCAGGCCTTGCATCCACTAACCTCCCGGTCGTTGTTGACAGGCAGTGTAGAGCACGCGCGGACCGCGCGGAATCGTCAGCCGTGCTGCACCGCCGCAGTGGAACCGCGCGGTCAGTGCGCCATCAGCACCGGCAGATCGGCCTGGGCCAGGATCTCACTGGTGGCGCCGCCGAAGATGAGATGGCGCAGACGGCTGCGCGTATAGGCACCCATCACCAGCATGTCGGCCTCTGCCGCCTTGGCGTTGTCGAGCAGGGTATTGCCGACGCCA
>CANJEJ010000037.1 GCA_947473325.1 Alphaproteobacteria bacterium
ACCTTGCCGGGCCGTGCGTCGCCGACCTGCGCCGCAAGCGCGCAGGCGTCCTTCACCCGGCTGAAGGGGAAGACGCCGGCGATCTGCGCGCGCAGCGTGCCGTCGGCGACCAGCGCCGCCATCTTCTCGTAGACAGCCGCGGCTGCCGCGGGCGTGCGTCCGGCCATCTGCCGCTTGGTCCAGAAACCGATCAGCTTGATGTTGTGCAGGAACAGGTCGGTGGGCCGGATCTGGCAAGGCTCGCCGGCCAGTGCGCCATAGTTGAGCAGCGTCGCATCATCGGCCAGACAGGCCGCGAGCCGTCCCGTCGCCGCGCCGGCCACGGCATCGACGCCCAGCCGGATCGGCGCGCCGCCAGTCGCGGCCCTGACCCGTTCGGCGAGGTCCGGTCCATCGACCAGCACGACATCACCACCCGCTTCGTGCACAAGCGGAAACAGGGATTCGCGGCGCACCACATTCACGCTGCGCAGGCCGCGCAGTCGCGCAAGCTTCGCGAGGTAGATGCCGCAGGACGAGTTGGCGGCGTTCTGGATGATCCAGTCGCCCGGCTTCAGGCCGTGCGCGAAATCCTCCAGGATCAGATAGGCCGTCGGCGGGTTGAGCGGCAGCAAAGCTAGCTGCACGGCATCGCCCTCGGGCGCGCGGATCAGGCCGGCTGCCTTGACGCGCAGCATCTCGCTCCACACGCCGGTCATGGTCAGGACGAAGACCCGGTCGCCGATCTGCCAGCCGCCGGCATCCTTGCTAACGGCAGCGATGCGCCCGATGCCCTCGTAGCCCGGCATGTGCGGCAGCGGCGGGCGAAACTCGGGTTCGCCACGGATGTTCTTCAGGTCGGCAATGTGCATGGCCGCCGCTTCCATCCGCACCATCACCTCGCCGGCGCCCGGCGTGCCGGCGTCTTCCTCGACCAGTTCCAGCACGTCGGCGGGCTGGCCGTATTGACGATAGATGACGCGCTTCATCGAGACCTCGGGAGGCAAGAAAAGGACGCGCAGTGTTGGGCGCACCTGCCGGGAAAGCAAGGGGCTGGCACTGCGCCGATCGCCGCTTCCACAGCTGCGATGCCAAGGGCTTGATCGTCGCTGGACATGGTGCGCCCTTCCGTCCTTCGACTATCATGGCAAAGGCATCCCCCGAACCGGAGTCGAAGATGGACGTGCTTTCTGCGCCCGACCGCAATCTTGCCGATGCGCTGACCGGCATCATGGGCCGCGAGCATGTGCGCGAGGACGCGACGGAGCGCGCCTACTACGCCGCCGACCTTTTCTTCCAGGGACCGCCCGCCTTGCTGGTGGTGCAGCCCGGATCGCGCGAGGAACTCGTTCAGTCGGTGAAGGCCTGCTATGCCGCTGGCGTGTCGATCGTGCCGCGCGGCGGCGGGCTCTCCTACACTGGCGGTTATGTGCCCAAGGGCCCGCGCGCGGTCATCTTCGACACACGCCGCCTGAACCGCGTTGTCGGCGTCGAGGCGGACGATCTCTATGTGACGGTCGAGGCGGGCTGCACCTGGGCGGCGCTTTCCGAGGCATTGTCACGCTTCGGCCTGCGCGTGCCGCATTCCGGTCCGGCGTCGGGGCGTGTTTCCACCATTGGCGGCGGTCTTTCGCAAAACACCCTGCTCTTCGGCTCAAGTGCAGCGGGCACAGCGGCTGACAGTGTACTGGGGCTGGAGGTTGTGACCGGTCCCGGCGATGTGATCGTCACCGGATCCGGCGCTGTCGCGAATGGAACGCCATTCTACCGGCCCTATGGGCCAGATATGACAGGCCTGTTTCTAGGAGATTGCGGCGCGCTGGGGATCAAAACGCGAGCGACGCTGCGCCTCGAATCCGTGCCTGCAGGAATTGAATATGCTTCCTTCCGCTTCCCCACCTTCGAGTCGATGATAACAGCGGCCTGCGCGGTCGGCCGCCGTCGGCTTGCCACCGATTGTCTGGGAAGTGGCCCCTGGTCGCCGCCCGGAATGGAAAAAAGCGAGGTGTTGCCTGCGCTGCATCTTGTCGTGGAGGGTCGCAGCCGACGTGAGGCGCGTGATCGTCTACTCGAAGTGAAGGGGCTGTGCGGTCATCAGGGCACGGAAATCGAGCCTGTCGTGCCGAAGCATCTCCGCGCTTATCCCTTCACCTTCATCCAGAGTCTGCAGGACCCCACAGGGCGCCGCATGATTTGGACGCATGGCCTGGTACCTTATTCGCGGGGGCTGCATCTTTATGGTGCGGTGGTGGGCCTCTTCAACGAGCAGGCCAGCGCAATGGCACGACATGGCATTGCCGCGACGATTTCCATCTCGCCCGTGCGCGGCGCTTTCCTGGTTGAGCCTGTCTTCTACTGGCAGGACACGCTGCAGCCAATTCACGAACGGGGTCTGGGCGGCGAGATCAAACCGACGGTCGCCGTTCCCGCCAGCGCCGCCGCGACCGAAGCGGTCAGCCAGCTGCGCGCCGGTTTGCGCGACCTGTTCCGCCGCGAAGGGACGGTGCATCTCCAGATCGGCAAGTTCTATGGATATCGCGACGGGCTTGCACCGGCAACCTTCGCGGTGCTTGAAGGGATCAAGCGAAACCTCGATCCGCGCGGCCTGATGAACCCGGGCGTGCTGGGGCTCGGCTAGGCCTGAGGCCTGCAATTTCTTGGCCGCTTTTCGCTCACCGCTTCGGATGTAGCCGGCCATCTGGACGCTGGCCTGGGGCTGCCCGGAATCCGACTAGGTTGCTTGCGGCGTCCCGCTGTTGCCCAGCCTGCGGGCAAACGCCACATCGGGCCGGCTGTTTTTGCGCCCTCCCAGAAAGTCGTTTTTGTATACCATTCTGCCAGCCATACTGGGGCGGAACCCCGTTCGGCCAAAAAAACCAGGTCGTCGGTTATCGTCACAAAGGGAGGCGAATACATGAACACGTTGAAACCGGTTGGCAGGCGGGCTGCCGCGGTGCTGGCCGCAGCGCTGGCACTTGGGGCGATCGTGGCGTCGGCGCCGGCGGTCGCGCAGCAAACCCTGAAGGTCGGCACATGGGGCATGCCGGGCAGCAAGGGGGATCCGTTCAAGGCGCGCGGCACGCCCAGCGTCTTTACGTGGTCGCCAATGTTCGACCGCCTGACGCTCATCAGCGGCAAGGGCGAGATCGGCCCGGACATCTCCTCCGGCTGGACCAACGTCAGCCCGACCACCTGGCGCTTCACGCTGAAGGAAGGTGGAACGTTCCACAATGGCGAGAAATTCGACGCTGCGGCGGTGAAGGCGACCTTCGACTACCTGATGACGGACGAAGGCAAGGCCACGGCCGTCGGTCAGTGGATCAACGAACTCGCCTCCACCAGCGTGGTCGATGACAAGACGATCGAGTTTGTCACCAAGACGCCGACGCCGATCTGGCCGACACGGCTTGCGGTCGTCTTCATTGTCGCGCCCAAGGCCTGGAAGGATCTGGGCGCTGGGGGCTTTGCTGCGGCGCCGATTGGCTCCGGCCCCTACAAGATGACGCGCCTCGCGCCCGAGAGCGCATCCTTCGACGCGCATGAGGGATCGATCCGAAAGCGCGGCAACATCTCCAAGCTGGAGATCATCGGCCTGCCGGAAGCGCCCACCCGCGTGCAGGCGTTGATGTCGGGCCAGATCGACATCGACACCGATGTTTCCGTCGACAACCTCGCCGGGCTGAAGGCGCAGAAGTTTGTTGTCGATTCGACACCGGGCAGCCAGGTGCATGGCATCTCCTTCCTGACGACCAAGGAAGGCTCGCCGTGGCGCGACCGTCGCCTGCGCCAGGCGGCCAACTACGCGGTCAACAAGCAGGCCATCGTCGACAACATCTATGGTGGTCAGGCCGGCGTCGCATCGCAGCACGCCAGTCCGCTGTCCTTCGGATACAACCCGGACGTCAAGCCTTATCCCTACGATCCGGCCATGGCGAAGAAGCTGCTGGCGGAAGCGGGCTTCCCCAACGGCGTCGATCTCACCATCAATGTCGTCCACACGACGATGACGCTGACCAACGCCACCCAGCAGGTGGCGGCGGACCTTGGCGCCGTCGGCATCCGCACCAACCTGATTTCCATTCCGATTCCCGAGTTGATCGGGAAGTTCCTGAATGGTGGTTGGGCACCGGAAGTCCAGGCTTTCAATGTCGGCACGGACCACACCGGCCATCTCGACGCGGGCGTCGGATTCTCGAGCTTCTATTCCTGCGCCAAGAAGGTGCAGGTCGATTGCGACGAGGCTCAGATGCCGCTCATCAATGCAGCGGCGGGAGAGTTTGACGTGGCCAAGCGCCGCCAGAATCTGCGCGATGTGCTGAAGATGAACCACGATCATGCGCCGCTCATCTTCATGGCAGAGACGAAGATCAACATGGCGATGCACCCCAAGGTGAAGAACTTCCGCAACGACGTCTTCATCCTGAACTACAACGAGATGCGGATCGAACCGTAACAGTCGAACCCGTCGCGAATCCCGGGGGAAGGCGGCTTCGCTTTCCCCCGGCTCATTTTCGAGGCCTTCCATGCAGTTCAGCTATTTCCACCTGATGCCCTACACCGCCACGACGCGGAAGCCCGACGACTGGCCGGTGCCGAACCACGACTTTGACGCGAAGGTGGCGAACGAGCTCTACGCCGCATATATCGACAGCATGGTGTTCGCGGAAAGCTGCGGCTTCGACTGGATCGGCTGCAACGAACATCACATGAGCCCCTATGGGATGATGTCGAACCCGAACATCATCGGCTCGGCGCTCATCCAGCGGACCAAGCGCGCCAAGATCGCCATGGTCGGCAGCCTGGTGCCGCTGCTCAATCCCCTGCGGGTGGCGGAAGAATACGCGATGCTCGACACGATGAGCGGCGGGCGCCTGATCGCGGGCCTGCTGCGTGGCATTCCGCACGAGTATGTCGCCTACAATGTACCGCCGGACGAATCCTATGGCCGCCTGATCGAGGCGATCCACTTCATCAAGAAGGCCTGGACGTCGGAAGAGCCGTTCGGCTGGGAAGGCAAGTACTATCAGTTCCGCGCCGTCTCGATCTGGCCCAGGCCCTACCAGAAGCCGATGCCCCGCATCCTGATGTCGGGCAGCTCCGAAGCATCGGCCAAGCTCGCCGCACGCGAGAAGGCCATCCTGGGCCTGGTGCAGGTGACCGATATCGACGCGACCAAGAAGATGATCCAGGCTTATCGCGACGAGGCCAAGGAATGCGGCTGGACGCCGGGTCCGGAAGACATCATGTGCGGCAGTTCCTGCCTGATCGCCGACAGCTTCCAAGAGGCGCGCGACATGATGGAGGAAGGTCGCGCCTTCCTGGCCGACATCCTTGGCGGCGGCATGCGCACCGCGCAGCAACTTGTGCTGCAGAAGTCGCGCTACTATGACGATGAGACAAAGAAGAAGTTCCGGGACATGCGCAACATCATGCGCATGCCGATCGACAAGATGGTGAAGGACAAGACCATGCTGGTCGGCACGCCGGAGATGGTGATTGACAGCATCAAGTACCTGAAGAAGGAACTGGGCCACGGCACCATGAGCCTCAGCATGAAGATCGGCAACCTGCCGAATGCGGCCATCACCCGCAGCCTCGAGAAATTCCGCGACCATGTGCATCCCGAGGTGAAGAACCTCTGATGCCGCACCGCCCACATGGTGGGCGGCGCCACCAACAGGAAAGCCGGCGCCACGATTACGTGGCAAACCACAACCTGGGCCGCGATGGCGGCAAATGAAAAGGATCTGCTATGGCGTTCGAACGCAAGGAAACCAAGCTCTCGACCGGCCCGGTCAGCTACTACAAGCAGGGCAAGGGACAACCCATCCTGTACCTCCACAGTGGCACCGGGGTGCGCTTCACCGAGCCGCTGGACAAGCTGGCCGAGAGTTACACCATCTACATGCCAATCTTCCCCGGCTATGACGGTACGGCGGCGCATGACGGCATCAAGGGTGGCAAGGCCTTCGCCGGCGTGCTGAAGGAATTCGCCGAGAAGGAGATGGGCGGCGGCAAGATCGACGTCATCGGCCATTCGATTGGCGGCTGGATCGCGGCCTGGCTCGCGGTGCTGATGGGCGAACAGGTCGATCAGCTCGTGGTCGTCGGCACCGGCGGGCTGCGTCCGCCCGGCACGCCGCCGATGCCGTCCGATCCGGCAGCGCTGCGCAAGCTCGCCTATGTCTATCCGGAAAAGATCAAGCCGGATGGCCGCACTCCCGAGCAGGGTGCCGAGAATCGCAAGATGATCCCGGTCTACAACCAGGGCGTCAGCTACGACGAAGAGCTGGTCGCCCGTCTGCCCGAGATCACGGCGCTGACCATGATCGTGCACGGCGAGAAGGACGGCACGATTCCGGAAGCTTCCTCGACGTTGCTGCGTAACCGCATCAAGAAGTCGCACCTGATCTTCCTGTATGACGCGGGCCATGTGCCGGAAGTCGACCAGCCGGAACGCTTCACGCGTCTCGTCAGCGACTTCCTGAGCCGTGGCGAGGCCTTCCTCGTCAACTGGGGCAGCCAGCCGCCGGCCGGTTCGGGCGCGCCCGCGGCCGCCTGAGCTGTCTCGATCACACCCGCCATGCGACGGCGCTCGCATGGCGGGTTTTCTTTTGCCGGTGCCGCATCCGGCGCTAGGCTTCGGTCGCATCCTGTGGAGACATCGCCATGACGCAATTGCTCGCCAGCCCAGCCAATCCCGACGGCTGGAGCCTGGAAGAGGTTCTCGAAGTCCTGCGCGGCGACATGATTCATCGCTCCGCGCACATGGTGGACGACACCCGGCCCGAGATTCGCGGCCTGATCGCCAACAATGTCGCGATCATGGAACATCTCACGCAATGCCTGCACAAGGCACACGAATCGACACGGATACTCGCCAAGCTGGGTGTCGACGCCTACGGCCGGCGCTGAGGCGGCCATGACCGGCGATGGTGCGCTCGTCCTGCTTTCGGGCGGGCAGGACTCGACGGTCTGCCTTGCCTGGGCGCTGGCGCGGTTCGATCGCGTCGAGACCGTGGGCTTCGACTACGGCCAGCGGCATCGCGTCGAGCTTGATTGCCGCGCCACCATACGCGACGCTCTTCGTGCGCACTTTCCGCAATGGGCCCCGCGTCTTGGCGATGACCATGTCGTCGACCTGGGCGTGATTGGCGCGGTCTCCGACAGCGCGCTGACGCGAGAGGCGGAAATCCGATTCGACAGCGAAGGGCTGCCCACCACCTTCGTGCCCGGCCGCAACCTGATGTTCTTCACGACGGCCGCCGCGCTTGCCTACCGGCGCAATCTGCGCCATCTCGTCGGCGGCATGTGCGAGACGGACTATTCGGGCTATCCCGACTGCCGTGACGACACGCTGAAGGCGCTACAGGTCGCGCTCAATCTCGGCATGGCGCGGCGCTTCATTGTCGAGACACCCCTGATGTGGATCGACAAGGCGGCGACCTGGGCGCTGGCGCAGGAACTGGGCGGCGATGCGCTGGTCGAGATTGTCCGCCGCGACACGCACAGCTGCTACCGCGGTGATCGCAGCGTGCAGAATGACTGGGGCTACGGCTGCAACGACTGCCCGGCCTGCGATTTGCGCCGGGCCGGCTATGTGCGCTGGAAAGACGGCACCTGATCCGTAAAGCGGATCAGGTGCACAGCAGTGGAATCAACGCAGGCAGGCTTCGCCGTTCACGGCGACAACCTCGGTGCGGCCGGTGCCGCCGGGGAAGTTGGCGAAGATCGAGTCGATCAGGCAGATCCCGACGCGCGCGAAGCTCGCCGAGGTGCCGTTGGATACAGCCTTGCCCTCATACACCTTGTCGCCGAGCTTGCCCGGCGTGATCTGGTCGTTGAGTTCGAGCTTGAACGTGCGCTGGTAGATGACGTCGGCCTGCGTCTGTGTGCCGACGACACCATAGGCGGAAGACCCGCGGCGCCCGCGTCCGCGATAGAACGGGTCGTAGAACGGATCGCCGAAGCCATAGCCCAGCGAGCCGTAGACCGGCGTGCTGGTGAAGATGGTCTGGCCTTCACCGACCGTGTAGTCGATGAAGCCGATGACATCGGCCGCGTCCGCATTGGCGGCGGGCGTAAAGCCCGCACCGACCAGCCGTTGCATGACGGCGTCGGCGTAGAACTTGAATTCGGGGCTGCCCACCTGCTCGCCGCGTGGCGCGATGGCGACGGTCTGCTGGTTGGGGGTGATGCCCATGGTGTGAAAACGGCTGACCTCGGACCGCACCGTCTGGGTGCAGGCCGCGGCCAGCAACGCCGCCGCCACAATGGCGAAGCGGACGGTTACGCGCGCAAACTGATTCATGGCTGTGTGTGTCCCGGGAGCCGGATCATCCGGTTTCCCGCCTTCCACGCGTCGCCAGCGCAAACCCGCTGGCCCGGTTTCCCCACCGGTCGGCTCGCACAGAGATAATAGACCCCCTTTGTTCTGCAAGGGAGTGGCCAGCCGATATTTATCAGCATGCCGCAGTGCGGTATCGCGCTCCCCATCGCACGGCGAAGGAAAAGGCGGGCAGATCAGGTTGGCGCGGTCACGGACGGAGACGACGCGAGGACATGGCCGACGCAGAACACCACGCAGCCGTCACCGCCCGTCTTCGCACCACCATGGCGGATATCACCGGGCGCGTCCCAGTCGAGGAAAAAGCCCCGGGACAAGCGGCGTTCGGTTCCATCGACACGCAAGGCAAGATCGCCCCACAGCACGTAAACCCAGGGTCGCCCGCCGGCGGCCAGGATCGCATCGCCGCCCGACCAGTCCCGCGGCAGGGAGACCATGGTGATGGGATAGTGCCCGGCCGGTGCGTCGTCGGGTGCCCGCGCCACCAGGCGAATCAGGGCGCCGGGAAGAGCGGGATGCGGTTGCCAGGGCAACGACTCCGTCGCCACCACATCAGGAGGCCGGAAGCGGGAAACGCCGGGTGGTGATGGCGCCCCGAAGGGCAGGGCTTCGCTTTCGTTGGGGTCGTTGTCGAAAGCCCCACCATGCGAATGCCATTGCAGGAATTCGCTGCCGGTCATGGAGGCAGCCGGCCGCCGCCCATGCAGGCTGAGTGGCGGCCGATCCATGAAACTCATCGCGCGAAAGGGCACAACGCGACCTGCGGTGTCTTCCGGCCCACTGAACTCCCAGCCGGGATATTCGCCCCACAGGAACAGGAAGGTTTCGCGCACGCTGCGATGAAACCAGCGATAGGGCGTCACCGCTCCACCGGGCGGGAAGAAGCGGATGACGACCGAGCGCTGCTTCACCCGGTCAACGTGCAATGTCTTGATTCGCGAATCGCCGTTCGACTCCCAAGGCATGTTGATGGTGTCGAGAACTGTTGCCGTCATGGCACTAACCTATGGGATGCCGCGCAAGAAAATCAGTCAATTCACGGACAAACACCGTGGGCGAAAACTCGCAGATATTGTCGTCATGGCCGACAAGTTGGGCGGCCTCGAGGTTCGGCATCACGCGCGTCATGCGCGCGCCGCGGCGGCAGAAGCTCGATTCATGCGGCGTTTCGAGGTCGACCACACGCACCGGAATGGCGATCCGGCGCAGCAGGTCGGCCGACGGGCGGATCATCACCTTGTAGATTTGCGGCATGTAGCGGGCGCGGGGCGAGTCGAAGACGTAACGTTCGATGACGTCGAGTTCGTGTTCCGTCATGAACAGATGCGCATGGCGGTGCGGGCTGGGCTGGCGGTGGTTTTCGCTATCGGCCGCAGTGTCCTGCGGTCCGCCGTGCAGCAGCCAGTTCTTCTGGACCTGGGCATAGCCCGCCATCCAAAGGCTGGTCAGGTGGGAGCCGTCAGCCTGCCGCCCCGTGCGCAGTGGCCGGGCAGGGGCCGGCACTTTCCGGGCGAAAAAGGCCTCGTACTCGCCATCGGTCTCGATGAAGGGATAGCCAAAAAGCGCGAGGGAGCGGAACCGATCTCCGCCCTGTGCCGCAGCTTGCGCGCCGACATAGGCGCCGGTGTGCAGGCCGCAGAGATGCGCCTGCCGGATTCCCAGCGCGTCGATCAGGTGGATCGCCGTGCGCCCCATGGCTGCCACGTCGGCCTCATCGCCTTCCACGGGCGGCGGATCCGAGTCGCCATAGCCCAGCATGTCGAAGGCGATGACGCGATGGCGGTCGGCCAGCAGGGGCATCACGTCCAGCCACATCGAGACCGAGCGCGGGCTCTGGTGCAGCAGCAGCAGGGGCTCGCCCCGGCCCTGTTCCACGTAATAGACCTGACCGTCAGGGGTGTCGGCAAAACCACGCCGCATTGCTGTTTCCTTCCAGGTGTGAGTCGCGGGGCTGGCACGAAAAAGCCCCGCGCCGTTGCCGGCACGGGGCTCTTCCGAAGCGCGACCGCTATTTCTGCGCCGCGAAGATGTTCTGCGCCGGGCCCATCACGTCCATCGTCGAGGGTTCGCGCAGGCCGGGGATGTCGAGTTCCTTGATCGAGGCGGGGCGGAAGCCGGCGTCGAGGCACATCTGCGGCCGGTCCACGTCCATCAGGCGGCCGATGAAGGGCTCGGCGTTGTAATGCGTCGACCAATCGCTGTGGAAGGCGCCATAGGGGCCACCCATGAAGTGCTTGGACGGGATGTCCTGGTGGATCATCACGCCGCCCGGCTTCAGGATGCGGTGGCACTCCTTGATGATCTTCGGCATCGCCTTGTTCGACGTTTCATGGAACATGATGTGCGAGACGACGACATCGAAGTGGTTGTCAGGATAGTTCGTCTCTTCCGCGTTCTGCTGGCTGTAGTGTACCGCCTTGCCCAGTGCCTCGGCGCGAGCATGGGCATAGCGCAGCACCGGCGCGCCGACGTCGATGGCATGCACCTCTGCGTCGGGGAAGGCATCGACCCAGGGCAGGGTGGAATGGCCCACCGTGCAGCCCATGTCGAGGATGCGCTTCGGCTTCAGGTTCGGGTAGCTCGTCTTCAGCCACTGGATGTTGGCGCGACCCGGCGCGTCGTTGAGGCCGCCGGCCGAATGCAGGAAGAACATCCAGATCACGTCGTCATAGAGCGCACCGGCGAAAACGTCATCGGGCGCAAGATCGGTGTGATAGGCGCCCGGCTGGGTGTGAATGTCGACGGCGGTGTGATAGCGCGGAATCGGCAGGTTGGGGTTCAACGTCAGCGAACCCTTCTTGCGGTTGCTCTGGCGATACTTCCTCGCCTTGTCGATCAGGTCCGGCAGCCGCTTCTCGATCTTCTCGCCGAAGGTGTCCCACATCACTTCCTGGGTCACTTGGCGGATCGACGAGGTCATCTGCCAGTAGGGGCTGCGCTCCATCGCCGGGCGAATCTCGTGGCGGTTCTTCGGCGGGTGGCCGAGCCGCTTTGTCAGCTTCGGTCCGACATCGGCGTCATAGACCGTCTTGTTGCCGGGCAGCAGCGAGCGATAGAGGTAGTGGCGCAGGCTGTAGGTGAACTCTTGCCGGGCCTCCTCGTCGCGCGAGGGCACAGCTATCATGTCGTGGACGTGCTGATGCAGAACGGTCATCGCAGACTCCCTTGAAGACGCCTTTCCCACGGAGCCAGACCTGTCCCGGTCTTTTGCTCCGTTGGCTCAGTATACACGTTTCTGCTCGATTCGGCAGTGCACGACGGGCGGACAATGTCCCGTGAAAGTGTGTGATTTGCCCACGGGCGCGCCGTAAAATCCCGCCATCAGCGGGGGCTGCCCCGCGCTATCTACACTGAGGGAGGATTCACGATGCGATTGACCCACCGCGCGGCCCTGCTGCTTGGCAGCGCGCTTGTGCTCGCCGCACCGCTTGCTGCCCAGGCGCAGCAAGCCCCCCCGGACACCATCCGTTTCGCCACCGGCTCGCTGTCGCCAGGATTCGGCCAGCCCGAGCAGGGCACTGCATCGCCCAGCGTCTATTCGCTGTGGCCGCTTTATGACTCGCTCACCATGGTCGATCCGAAGGGGGAAGTGTCGGGCCTGCTGGCGGAGAGCTGGAAGAACATCGACAAGGACACCTGGCAGCTCACGCTGAAGAAGGGCGTGAAGTTCCACAACGGCCGCGAGTTCAAGGCGGCCGACGTGGCGGCGCAGTTCACCTATGTGATCACCAGTCCCGATGCCGCGGCCACGGTCGCCTTCTCGACCAACAAGGCCCAGGCCTTCGTCGCCACCGCCCGCGCGCTCGACGACTACACGGTCGAGTTCAAGACGAGCGCGCCGAACCCGGAACTGCCGCGCCAGCTCGCTGGCTTCTGGATGCCCGACGACAAGACGCGCCAGGAGATCGGCAAGGCCGAGTTCTGGAAGAACCCGGTCGGCACCGGCCCCTACATGAAGCCGAACTACCAGGGCGGCACCGACGGCAGGATGGACCTGACGTCGTTTGACGGCGGCGTGCGCAAGCCCAAGGTACCGAAGCTGCAGATCATCGCGCTGGCGGAAGCCGCGGCGCGCGTGTCGGCGATTGCGTCGGGCCAGATCGACATTGCGCAGAACGTACCCTTCGATTCGCGCGGCCAGATCGCGGCCGCCGGCCACACGGTCCACATGGCCGACCGCCCGTCGGTGCTCGGCTGGCGCATCATGTCGGTGCGAAAGGACAGCCCCTTCGCCGACAAGCGCGTGCGCCAGGCAGCGAACTACGCCATCGACCGCTTTGGCATGGCGAAGGACCTGCTCGGCGGCACGGTGGTGCCGCAGAGCCAGTGCGCCACCCAGGCGACCTTCGGCTTCAACCCCGACGTGAAGCCATATGAGTACAACCCGACCAAGGCCAAGGCACTGCTTGCCGAAGCCGGCTTCGCCAACGGCTTCGACACCGAGATCATGGTGATCCCCGGTTCGTTCCCGGCCGACAGCGAGATCTACCAGCTTGCGGCGCTGCAAATGTCCAACGTCGGCATCCGCAGCAAGCTCAGCATCATCACCTTCCCGCAATGGCTCGACATGTGGCAGGGACGCAAGAACCGTCCGGATGGCACGATGGGCTTCTCTGACGTCTTCTCCAACGCCTGCCACAACTTCAACGCCATCCCGTTCGACGCCTATCCGAACATGACCTGCAAGAAGGAGCTGCCGCACCATTGCGATCCGGCGGAAACCGCTCTTCTCGATCGCGCGATGGGCGAGTTCGACCTGGAAAAGCGGCGGGCGCTGACCAAGGAACTGATGGCGGTGAACAAGGACCAGGCGCAGAACATCTTCTTCACCGAACTCAACGACCTCACCGGTCTCAACAAGCGGGTGCAGGGCTTCACCAACACGATCCAGCGCTTCAGCTTCCACGACATCACGCTGACGCGCTGACAACCGCCGGAAAAAGGCTGCCGCGCCCGGTGCGGCGGCCTTTTTCTTGGCAGAATCGGCGCATATAGTGCCGCGTTTCGACCCCGCCCGGCTTAGACTGGGCGGGTCTTCAAGGGAAATGTCCCATCTAGTTTCAAAGGGAGAAGAAGCATGCGTATCAACACCCTCCGCGCCGCGCTGCTGTTCAGCACCGCGCTGGCGCTGGCGGCACCGACCGGTGCCGCGCTGGCGCAGCAGGCGCCACCGGACACCATCCGTTTCGCCACCGCCTCGCTGTCGCCGGGCTTCGGCCAGCCCGAGCAGGGCACCGCGTCGCCCAGCGTCTATTCGCTGTGGCCGCTCTATGACTCGCTCACCATGGTCAACACCAAGGGCGAGGTCTCGGGCCTGCTCGCCGAGAGCTGGAAGTCCATCGACAAGGACACCTGGCAGGTCACGCTCAAGAAGGGCATGAAGTTCCACAACGGCCGTGAGCTGAAGTCGGCCGATGTGGTGGCCCAGTTCACCTACGTCATCAACAGCCCGGACGCCGCCGGCACCGTTGCCAACTCGACCAACAAGAACCAGGCGCTGATCGCCACGGCGCACGCGCTTGACGACTACACGGTCGAATTCAAGATGGCGTCGCCGAACCCGGAACTGCCGCGCCAGCTTGCCGGTTTCTGGATGCCCGACGACAAGGCGCGCACCGAACTCGGCAAGAACGAGTTCTGGAAGAACCCGGTCGGCACCGGCCCCTATGGCAAGCCCAACTACCAGGGCGGCACAGACGGCAAGATCGACTTCACGTCCTTCGACGGCGGTCCGCGCAAGCCCAAGGTGAAGAATCTGCAGGTCGTCGCGCTCGGCGAGGCGGCGTCCCGCGTGGCGGCCCTGGTGTCGAACCAGACCGACATCATCCAGGGCCCGCCGCTTGACGCGAAGGCCCAGATCGATCTGGCGGGCCACCGTATCGACGTGGCCGACCGCCCGTCAGTGCTGGGCTGGCGCATCATCTCGGTGCGCGACACGCCGTTCAAGGACAAGCGCGTGCGCCAGGCTGCCAACATCGCGATCGACCGCGCCAGCATGGCCAAGGACCTTCTGGGCGGCACGGTGATCCCGTCGAGCCAGTGCGCGACCAAGAACACCTTCGGCTACAACCCGGATGTGAAGCCCTATGCCTATGATCCGGCGCTGGCGAAGAAGCTGCTGGCGGAGGCGGGCTATCCGAACGGCTTCGACACCGAGGTCCAGGTGATCACCGGTTCGTTCCCGGCCGACAACGAGGTGTACCAGTTCGCCGCCGCCAACCTGACGGCGGTCGGCATCCGCACCAAGGTGTCGCTCATCACCTTCCCGCAATGGCTCGACATGTGGTTCGGCCGCAAGACCGGGCCCGGGGATACGATGGGCTTCTCGGACATCTTCTCCAACGCCTGCCACAACTTCAACGCCATCCCGTTCGACTCCTATCCGAACATGACCTGCAAGAAGGCGTCCTTCCCGCATCATTGCGACAAGGAGGAAACCGCCCTGCTGGATCGCGCCATGGGCGAGTTCGACGTCGAAACGCGCCGCAAGCTCATCCAGGAGCTGATGGTCGTGAACAAGGACCAGTCGCAGAACATCCACTTCTTCGAGATGACCGACCTCACCGGTCTCAACAAGCGGGTGGAAGGCTTCACCAACACCATCCAGCGGTTCAGCTTCCACGACATCACGCTGAAGCGCTGAGTTTCACGCATCGACCAGGGCCGCCGCGGGACACCGCGGCGGCCCTTTTTCTTGCCTGGCGCGGACGGAAAATCCGCCGAAGCAAAGCCAAGGACAGGGCCGGAATCAAAGGCTTCGTAACCGGATACCGCGCTGGTCGCGGGCCGAATCTGCGCGGAACCTTTGCCGTGCCGCGCTCTTTCGCGCGAATCCCGGCAGCGCGCCAGCGACCGGATCGGGCCTGTCGCCGGGCCGCAATTATATATTAATTCCTATAAATGTCAAGTATATATTCTTATCGGCCTGCCGGGGCGATGCGATCCGGCGGCGGCCAGGCGTGCCACAAGTGTGCGGCACGGCGGCAAACCGCGGGCTCTCCCCTTCGTTCGTGTGGCATGCCCGCCCTGCAGGTCATCACCGTCCCCATTGCCGCGTGGCCGCCGCCCTCGGCGGACGATGTCATCACGCTCGCCATCGAGCGCTGGCTGGCGCGCATCGCCGGGCCAGGCCTGCGCTTCATCGACGTCGAGGTGCGCGACGGCGTCGTCACGCTGACCGGCATCGTCGGCTCGCGCCGGGCGCGGGCGCGCATCCATGCCATGGCGCGCCAGGTGCCGGGCGCACGCGGCTTGCGCGACCGTCTGCAGGTGCGCGGCATCCGCCGCCATCGCGTGCTCGACCTGCCGGCGGGCCGCAGCGCGAATGACGCGCGCAAGTTTCCGAAACCCTAGGCGGGCCGCAGCCGCGCTTCGTTGCGCTGCAGCACGCCTTTGCTTGCCGACCCGATCAAACATGCGGCGATCGCCGCCACGCGGATTCATTTTGATTGAACGCGCGCGTCCGCGACACGACATGACCATGCGATGGCCTCATTTCCGCCGCATCCCGGCGCGAGACAGGTCATGCGGGCAGAACGTGAGAGCCGGGACCCGTGGGGGGCCTCCGGCGTTCGTCTCGTTCCACCGCGTGGGATGCGTATCATGTGCCTTGTCGATATCCGCTCCGAACCCGCCGCCCCGGACTTCGCTGCTCCGGAATTCCATGCCGCCGCGCGCCGCGACGCCGAGCTTGCGCTCGCTATCGACAAGTCGCTCGCGCGCATGCCGCAGTTCGACCACCGCTTCGTCGGCGTCGTGGTGTGGGACGGTGCGGTGACGGTGTCGGGCCTCGTCGACTCGGCCGAGGCGCATGAGCGCGTGCGCGCCGCCATCGCCGAAATGCCGGGCGTGATCGCCGTGCGCGACACCCTGCGCGTGCGGAAGATCGAGCGGGCGTAGCGGCGCGCTGTCTTCGGCGCTTTCCGCGTCGCCGCAGCTACTGGAACAGCCCAGAATACTGCCGGCGCAGTTCGGCCTTCAGCACCTTGCCGTATTCGCTGCGCGGCAGTTCGGGCACCAGCACGACCGTCTTCGGGCATTTGTAGCGGGCGAGGCCGGACCGCGCGAAGGCCTGCACGGTCGCTTCCACATTCACGGCACCCTCGGCGGCGACGGCGACGGCGACGACGCATTCGCCCCATTCCGGGTGCGGCACGCCGATGATGGCGACCTCGCGTACGGCCGGGCAGGAGGCGAGGTGGTTTTCCACCTCGCTGGCATACACATTGTCGCCGCCGGTGATGACGATGTCCTTCAGCCGGTCGAGCAGGTTGAGGAAGCCTTCCGCATCGATGGCGCCGATGTCGCCGGTGTGGATCCAGCCGTCCTTGATGGTTCCGGCGGTGGCCCTGGGGTTGTTCCAGTATTCGCTCATCGCCTCGGGCGAGCGGCAGACGATCTCGCCGGCCTGGCCGGGGGCCACGTCTTCGCCCTTGTCGTCGACGCAGCGCACCTCGACGCCGACGCCGGGACGGCCGACGCAGGTGCCGGGCTTGCGGTCGATGTCGACCGGGCGCAGGAAGCTGACGGCGCCGACCTCGGTGATGCCATAGCTGTTCCACAGCCCGACATGGGGCAGGCGCGTGCGGATGCGCTCGCGCAACGCATCGGGCAGGGGGGCGGAGGCCGACATCCACATCTTCAGCGACGACCAGTCGGCGGCGAGGTTCCGGTCCATCGCCTCCATCAGGCGGAAGCCCATGGTGGGGACGAAATAGGCGTGGGTGATGCGCTCGCGCGCGACAAGGTCGATGATCTCGGGCACGTCGAAGCGCCGCCGCATGACGACGCGGCCGCCGGCGGCGAGGGTTTCCAGCAGCATGAATTCATGGCCGCCCGCGTTGAACAGCGGCGTGGGGGCCAGCAGCACGGATTCCGCGCCGATCTCCATCGCGCCCTGGCGCAGCGCGATGAGGGTGCAGAGCGCGAGCTGGCTGCGCACCACGCCCTTGGGCGCCCCGGTGGTGCCCGAGGTGTAGAGCAGCGAGGCGGGCGCGTTGAGGTCGATGGAAGGGCGCGGCGCGGGCCGGCCCAGGCCCGACTGCACCAGCCATTCATAGCTGCCCGGCCCGCGGCCGGAGCCGTCGACAAAGACCGGGCAGTTCGCCGGCAGTTCGGCGGCGGCGACGGTGCGCTCCGTCTCCTCGTCGGCGATCAGCAGCGACGGCCCGGAGTCCTTGAGCAGGAAGGTGAGCTCGGCGGGCGCGAGGCGGAAGTTGAGCGGCACGCAGATGGCGCCGAGCTGCAGCGTGGCGAGATAGGCCTCAAGGAAGCTTGGCGCGTTGCGCAGGCACAGCGCGACACGGTCGCCCGGCCCGATGCCGCGATCGGCGAAGGCGGCCGCCACCGCCTCCACCCGCATCATCAGCTCGGCATAGGAACGGCGGCCGCTTTCCCACACCAGCGCATCGCGGGCGCCGTTGTAGCGGGCGGCGCGGCGGATCAGCGTGGTGGCGTCGAGCGAACGATGGGCGGGCAGGGTGTAGGGGGACATGGACCGGGTCACAAACAGCGGGGCGGTGATCATAGCGCAGAGGAATCGGTGGAATGGAAGGACGTTGCGCCGCAGGATGGTGCCAATTCGCAAAGTCTTTCAGGGGGCCTGCCCGTGACCACCGTGACGCAATTCCTTGCCGCCGAGATGCACGACACGCGCTGGGCCGACATTCCCGAGATCGCCCGCGAAGCCGCGCGGCGGCTGCTGGTCGACCAGGTGGGCATCACCTTCATGGGCGCGGCCTTCACCGGCTCGGCGCTGCACGCCTATGCCGCGGCGCTGGGCGGCGCGCCCGATGCGCTGCTGTTCGGCACCACCCTGCGCGTGCCGTCGGAGGTGGCGGCCGGCATCAACGCCCAGGTGTGCCGCAACACCAATTTCGAGGAAAGCGGCCCCGGCTATCACATCGGGCCGCTCTGCGTGCATGTGGCACTGGCGGTGGGCCAGCAGTATGACCGTTCGGGCGCCGAGATCCTGGCCGCCATTGCCACCGGCTATATGCATTCGGTGCGCTTCCACGCGGCGCGGCGGGCGGACAAGGGCTCCCCCCACCTGCGCACGGTGGGCGCGGCCATCGCCGCGAAGCTGATGGGGTTGAGCGCCGAGCAGATCGCCACGGCGATGAGCCTCGCCTGGGAATCGCCCTTCCGGAACCATTCCTTCCCCATCTTCGCACCGCCGCCGACGGCGAAGCGCATCTCGCCCATCGGCATGCAGATGCTGTATCACGCCCGCGCCGGCGTGCAGGCGGCGACGATGATTCGCGTGGGCTTCCCGGCCCTGCGTGACGAGGTGGACCGCGTGGTGGCGGCGGAATATGACGCCGGCGTGCTGACCGGGCCGGCGCCGTGGCAGGGCGTGAACGACCAGATGGAGCTGAAGCCCTGGGTGTCGAGCCGCCATTGCCAGGCGGCGCTGCAGGCGATCTGGGAACTGCAGCAGCAGCGCACGATCGACCCGCGCGCGGTGACGGCGGTGCGGCTCAAGCTTTCCGCCATGTACCTGCGGCCGCACCAGTGGGAACCGGCGCCCAACGTGTTCTTCGAGGCGATCTATTCGACCCAATGGGCGGTTTCGATGCTGCTCCAGCAGCTGCCGCCGGGGCCGAAATGGGTGACCGCGGAACGCCTCGCCGACCCGTTCAGCCGCGCGCTCGCCTCAAAGGTGACGATCACCGAGGACGTGGCGAGCACCACGGCCTATGGCAACCTGCGCCCGCATGACGTGAACGGCATCGTGGAGATCGACGTGGGCGGCGAAACGCTGCATGCCCGCACCACCATGGGCCAGGTCTATGGCAGCGGCCACAAGCCGATGCCGGACGCGATGCAGGAACAGAAGTTTATGGAGGCGACGTCGCTGAACTTTCCGGAGAAGAAGGCGCGGGAATTGCTGGCGGCGTTGCGGGGGTTTGAGGAGGTGGGGAGCGTGGGTGAGGTGGTGGGTTGAGTTGGAGGTTAGGCGCAAGCAAGTATCAGCGGGTCGGCACCACTAGGCGTTGAGGACAAAGCGATGAGAAGGGGATTCCTCGCTCCCGTTCAAGAGGGCTGGTTGGACGGGTCATTTGCTGCGCTCAAGGTTGCTGCCCGCGTGACGGGAGAACAACATTCCAATCTGCCGGCAATATTCTTCGCCTCGGTTTACCAGGCTGGCATTGATCAGTTTTTGTTGTTTGAGCATGGAGGAAAGAAAGAAGAAATTCCCCCATTCGTAAGGGAAAGAACGCGCTACGTAGGTCTTGAAAAGATAGTTAGTTACAAGAAATCAACGCGGCCTCTGTTCTCAGCTTACTTGCCGGAAGGTTGGGAAAATTCTGAGCAATACGATCCAGTAGTGAGGCTTAGCTTTTTCTTGGATCAGCTTTTGGATTGCATGGAACTGGGATCGTCCATGCTAACGATGTCGGGTTTTCCTGATGCCAGACGTCTCGAAGGCCTCCTCCCTT
Organism: Alphaproteobacteria bacterium; assembly: GCA_947473325.1. Taxonomy (GTDB): domain Bacteria; phylum Pseudomonadota; class Alphaproteobacteria; order SHVP01; family SHVP01; genus CANJEJ01. Next base: position 19,768 of record CANJEJ010000037.1, read on the forward strand.
TGGATTTAGCCATACCGATAAATATTCTTCTTCAATCCATTTCTGTTCAAAGCGTTGCGGGACCGATGCCCACAAGCGTTGTGAGGGCTGATGATGTCGAGCGTTTCGCTGATCTCATGACGGGTGAGCTATTTGGAAACTACGTGAGAGCCCAGGAAATAGCGGAAGATGCAAATACTCCGATTGCGAAAGGTCTTGCGTCAGTTGTCAGCGCGGCGAGGAAGCTTGTTCGTCAGAACAAGAAGCTCCTGCGAACTGAAGCGGCGACAGTCGGGCTGCTTCAGGCCACCCCTAAACTGATTGATGCAGCTTTTGGAAAATTTCCTGGTGCGATATCCGAAATCGCAACCAAGCTCGGACTTTCCTACCTCGAGAGTAGGCGGCGTATCGTGATCTATGACTACGGCGCTGGATTGAGGGAGCTTATGAAAGCCGAACTGAGGCGAATGATCATTGGCAGCAACGAAGACTTCAAAACACTTGAAGTCAGATTTGAGCAGATTCTCAGCGAGCTAGAGGCGCCCTCCTCGAAAGCGTCTACCAAACCGAGGCAAGGCAAATAGCCAGCGATGCAGGGTTTCTGCCCCCTTGAACCCCACCCCCACCGCCCCATCTAACTCCCCTGTCCCGACCGAGCCGGCTGGGGCTCCCTTCCACGTCTTGCCGCTTCCGCCAGGCTCTGCTGAGAGCCCCCACAACATCGTGGGTCTCTGTGCAGCGCACACCACTAAGACCCTGAAATTATGGGCTTTCGTGGGGTTGCACCGCCGGGCAAAAGGGGTATGTTGAAGGGGCTGCGGCAGTCACCGCCCGACGGGTTGATGGCACTGCAGCAAAAAGTTCAAAAAAGGGTTTGACAGACCCGCGGGTGGGCCCTAGAAAGCGCGCCTCGCAACGGCCGGACGGGCCTCACCGCTCCCCGGCAAGGCGGCCTTCGCACTCTGAAAATCGTGCTCTCGCACGGCGAAAGAATGCGGAGAAGTGCTGAAAACGTTGCAAAGACTGATTGCCGACCGCTCTTTGACATTGTGAATCAGAAGGGATGCGAAGGCGGCGGTGTGTCGAGCACACACTGTCGCAAACGTAAGATGTTGACGCCGTCCGCAAGGACGTCGTCGGTAAGATAAGTTTGTGTGCAGATTTTAGATTTCTTCGACAGCAATGTCTGAAGGGATCAACCCTCAACTTGAGAGTTTGATCCTGGCTCAGAACGAACGCTGGCGGCAGGCCTAATACATGCAAGTCGAACGCCTGTAGCAATACAGGAGTGGCGCACGGGTGAGTAACACGTGGGTATCTACCTAGCAGTACGGAACAACCGCGGGAAACTGCGGCTAATACCGTATACGCCCCCAGGGGGAAAGATTTATCGCTGCTAGATGAGCCCGCGTCCGATTAGCTAGTTGGCGGGGTAATGGCCCACCAAGGCTACGATCGGTAGCTGGTCTGAGAGGATGACCAGCCACACTGGGACTGAGACACGGCCCAGACTCCTACGGGAGGC
>CANJEJ010000038.1 GCA_947473325.1 Alphaproteobacteria bacterium
AACTCGCCGCAATGGTTCAACACCGGCCTGCACTGGGCCTATGGAATCGACGGTCCGGCGCAGGGCCATTTCTATGTCGACTACCGCACCGGCGAACTAACACGCTCGGAAAGCGCCTATGAACATCCGCAGCCGCATGCCTGCTTCATCCAGGGCGTTTCCGACGACCTGGTGAACGAAGGCGGCATCATGGATCTCTGGGTCCGTGAAGCGCGTCTGTTCAAATATGGCTCGGGCACAGGTAGCAATTTCTCCACGCTCCGCGGCGAAGGCGAGAAGCTGTCGGGCGGCGGCAAGTCGTCGGGCCTGATGAGCTTCCTGAAGATCGGCGACCGCGCGGCGGGCGCGATCAAGTCCGGCGGCACGACGCGCCGCGCCGCGAAGATGGTCGTGGTCGATGCCGACCATCCGGACATCGAAAACTTCATCTCATGGAAGGCCCTTGAGGAGCAGAAGGTCGCGGCGCTGGTTGCCGGTTCGAAACTGATGAACCGCCACCTCAACGCGATTATCAAGGCCTGCTACGCCGTCGAAGGCGCCAACCGCTTTACGCCAAACGACAACCCCGAGCTCAAGAAGGCGATTCTCGACGCGCGCCGCTCGGTCATCCCGGAAAACTACATCCAGCGCGTCATCGACTTCGCCCGCCAGGGTTTCAAGACGATCGACGTTCCGGTCTACGACACCGACTGGGACGGCGAAGCCTATCTCTCGGTGGCGGGCCAGAACGCCAACAACACCGTGCGCGTTACCGACGCCTTCCTGAACGCCGTTGTCACCGACGACGAGTGGAAGCTGATCCGCCGCACCGACGGCAAGCCGAAGAAGACACTGAAGGCGCGCGAGCTTTGGCAGCAGATCGCCGAAGCGGCGTGGAACAGTGCCGATCCCGGCATCCAGTTCCACACCACGATCAACGACTGGCACACCTGCCCGGCGGGCGGCGACATCCGCGCCTCCAATCCATGCTCGGAATACATGTTCCTGGACGACACGGCCTGCAACCTGGCGTCACTGAACCTGATGACCTTCCGCCGGCCGGACCGCAGCTTCGACGTCGAAGCCTACTCCTACGCCGTGCGGCTGTGGACCGTGGCGCTCGAAGTCTCGGTGCTAATGGCGCAGTTCCCGTCGAAGCAGATCGCCCAGCTTTCCTACGAATACCGGACGCTTGGCCTTGGCTACGCCAACATCGGCGGCCTGCTGATGGCAAGCGGCATCCCCTACGACAGCGACGAAGGCCGCGCCATGTGCGGCGCGATCACCTCGCTCATGACCGGAATCTCCTACGCTACCTCGGCCGAGATGGCGGGCGAGCTCGGCGCCTTCCCACGCTACGATGACAACGCGTCGAGCATGCTGCGTGTCATCCGCAACCACCGCCGCGCCGCCCACGGCGTGACCGAAGGTTATGAGAAGCTGCAGACCAACCCGGTGCCGCTCGACATCGCCAATGTGCCGGAGATGGAACTTGCCAGGGCCGCCGCAGCCGCCTGGGACAAGGCGCTCGAACTTGGCGTCGAGCACGGCTATCGCAACGCCCAGGCGACGGTGATTGCACCTACCGGCACGATTGGGCTGGTCATGGACTGCGACACCACCGGCATCGAACCGGACTTCGCGCTGGTGAAGTTCAAGAAGCTCGCCGGTGGCGGCTATTTCCGCATCATCAACCGTGCGGTGCCTGAAGCTCTCGAATCGCTTGGCTACAGCCCGAAGGAAATCGACGGCATCATCAAATATGCCACCGGCCATGCGACGCTGAAGGGCTCGCCGGGACTGGGCCATGACGCACTGCGCGCCAAGGGCTTCACAGACGACGCCATCGCCAAGGTCGAGACGGCGCTGGAAAGCGCCTTCGACGTGAAGTTTGTCTTCAACAAGTGGACGCTGGGCGAACAGTTCTGCACCGAGCGGCTGAACATTCCGCTCGACCGGCTGAACGACATCAGCTTCGACATGCTGGCCCATCTCGGCTTCACGGCGGCGAACCTCGCGGCGGCCAACACCTATTGCTGCGGCGCCATGACGCTGGAAGGTGCGCCCGGCCTGAAGGACGCGCATCTGCCGGTGTTCGATTGTGCCAACCCGTGCGGCCGGACCGGCACGCGCTTCCTGTCCTGGGAAAGCCATGTGCGGATGATGGCGGCGGCCCAGCCGTTCATCTCCGGCGCCATTTCCAAGACGATCAACATGCCCAACAAGGCCACGATCGACGAATGCAAGGACGCCTACATGCTGTCCTGGCGCCTCGGGCTGAAGGCCAACGCACTCTATCGCGATGGCTCCAAGCTGTCCCAGCCGCTCTCGGCGCTTGTCCTCGAAGAGGACCAGGAAGAACCGATCGCCGAAATGCCGATGCCGCAGCGTCCCGCCGTGGTGGCGGAACGCATCGTGCGTGAGATCATTGCCTCCGACCGGGGTGTGCGCAGCCGCCTGCCCCACCGCCGCAAAGGCTACACCCAGAAGGCCACCGTCGGCGGCCACAAGGTGTATTTGCATACGGGCGAATATGATGACGGCAAGATCGGCGAGATCTTCATCGACATGCACAAGGAAGGCGCCGCCTTCCGCAGCCTGATGAACAACTTCGCCATCGCTATCTCCATCGGCCTGCAATATGGCGTGCCGCTAGAGGAATTCGTTGACGCCTATACCTTCACCCGCTTCGAGCCCTCGGGCATGGTCGAAGGCAACGGCGCGATCAAGATGGCGACCTCGTTGCTCGACTACGTCTTCCGGGAGCTGGCGATCTCCTATCTCGACCGCAACGATCTGGCCCATGTCACGCCCGACGACCTGCGGCACGACAGCCTCGGTGCCGACAAGTCGAAGCCGGCGGAGGCCGATGACGAAGTGCTGCCGGCGGTGCGCATCGCCAGCAGTGGCTTCAGCCGCGGCAAGAGCGCCAACCTTTACGTCCTGCAGGGCGGTGAAAGCGCCATCCGCACCCGGATGATGGCCTCGGCGGCGGGCGGGCTTGCGACCATCGAATCGACCACCATCACGCGCGGCGTCGTTTCGGTGGCGCCCGACGTGATGGATGCGGTCGACGACAAGCTTGCCCAGATCTGGCAGGCCAAGATGAAGGGTTACGAAGGTGATTCCTGCGGCGAGTGCGGCAACTTCACCCTGGTGCGCAACGGCACTTGCATGAAGTGCGATACCTGCGGCGGCACGTCCGGCTGTTCGTGAGACACACCGCGGCGTCGACGCCTTCGCGGCGGGTGTCGCGGACTTAGGGGTGTGTGGTGACGGGTGGGCGGACGGGGCCCATCCGGTTTGGTATATCCTCCCTGCCACACTCGGGGGCGCATAGAGCTGCGCCCCCGTATTGTGTGAGCCTCAGGCCGCGGGCGGCTTCGGGTCGGGCAGGACGATGCGGATGGACAATTCGCGCATGTGCCGGGGCGGCACTTCGCTCGGCGCACCCATCATCGGGTCTTCCGCACGCTGGTTCATCGGGAACAGGATGACCTCGCGGATGTTCGGCTCGTCCGCCAGCATCATCACCATGCGGTCGATGCCGGGCGCCATGCCGCCGTGCGGCGGGGCGCCGTACTTGAAGGCGTTCAGCATGCCGCCGAAGCGCTTCTCGACCTCTTCCGGCGGATAGCCGGCGATGCCGAAGGCCTTGATCATCGTGTCGGGGCGATGGTTGCGGATCGCGCCGGAGCAGAGTTCGATGCCGTTGCAGACGATGTCGTACTGATAGGCGAGGACCTGCAGCGGGTCCTTGCTCTCCAGCGCCTCAAGCCCGCCCTGCGGCATCGAGAAGGGGTTGTGGCTGAAGTCGATCTTCTTCTCGTCTTCGTTCCATTCGTACATTGGATAGTCGACGACCCAGCAGAAACGCAGGGCATTCTTTTCGAGCAGGTCGAGATCCTCGCCCAACTTGATGCGCGCGAGGCCCGCAAGCTTGGCGGCCGCACCTTCCTTGGCGCAGGCGAAGAAGACGGCATCGCCGTCCTTCAAGCCCGTCGCGTTGCGGATCGCGTTGAGGCGGTCGGCGTCGAGCTGCTTGCCCACCGGGCCGCGCGCCTCGCCCTCCGCGAAGACGATGTAGCCGAGGCCGGCTGCACCTTCGCCGCGCGCCCATTCGTTCATCTTGTCGAAGAAGCTGCGTGGCTGCCCCGCCCCACCCGGCACTGGGATGGCGCGCACGACGGAACCGGCCGCCACCTGTTTGGCGAAGATCTGGAAGTTCGAGCCGTTGAAGGCCTCGGTCACGTCGGCGATGACGATCGGGTTGCGCAGGTCCGGCTTGTCGCTGCCGTATTTCAGTAGCGCTTCCTTATAGGGAATGCGCACGAAAGGGCTGGGGCTGACGATGCGGCCGTTCGCGAATTCCTCGAACACACCATGGATGACCGGTTCCATCGTCTGAAACACGTCCTCCTGCTCGACAAACGACATCTCGACATCGAGCTGGTAGAACTCGCCTGGCGCGCGGTCGGCACGCGGATCTTCGTCGCGGAAGCAGGGCGCTATCTGAAAATAGCGGTCAAAGCCCGCCACCATCAGAAGCTGCTTGAATTGCTGCGGCGCCTGCGGCAGGGCGTAGAACTTGCCCGGGTGCAGGCGGCTCGGCACCAGGAAGTCGCGCGCGCCTTCAGGCGAACTCGCGGTCAGGATCGGCGTCGAGAATTCGGTAAAGCCGGCGTCGTTCATGCGACGGCGGATGCTGGCGATCACCTGGGTGCGCAGCATGATGTTGCGATGCATCTTCTCGCGCCGCAGGTCGAGGAACCGGTAGCGAAGCCGCATGTCTTCCGGATAGACCTGGTCGCCGAAGACCTGGATCGGCAGTTCGTCTGCCTGGGACAGGATCTCGATCTCGGTGATGCGGATTTCGATGCGCCCGGTCGATAGATTGGTGTTGACCGTGTCGGGGGTCCGCGCGACAACCTTGCCATCGACGCGGACCACGCTTTCCGGCCGCATCTTTTCCGCCGTGGGAAACACGTCGCTTTCCACCTCGATCACGCATTGCGTGATACCGTAGTGGTCACGCAAATCGAGGAAGAGAAGATTGCCGTGGTCGCGCTTGCGATGGACCCAGCCGGAAAGGCGCACTGTGGCGCCGACTTCCCGTTCGCTCAATTGACCGCAGGTATGTGTGCGATACCGGTGCATGAAACGGCTCTCTGTCTCTGATCGGGCTGTCACGATCCGGGGGCTTTGCCGCCGGGCCGGGCCCTGTGCGCGGACGCGCAAAAGCGCTTGGGCGCGCGCGCGCAAATGCGCACGGTTGCCCAAGACTTGTCAAGCTTTCGGCCCCCTGCCGGGCGGCCTTGCGGAGTCCCCATGCTGATTGAAAACACCGCCGAACTCGCCGCCCTTTGCGAAGACTGGGCCAAGGCGGAATACATCACCGTCGATACCGAGTTCATGCGCGAGAACACCTTCTACGCCATCCTCTGCCTCGTCCAGGTGGCCGGGCCGGAGGGGGCCGTGGCGATCGACCCCCTCGCCCCCGGCATGGACCTGACGCCGCTCTATGACCTGCTGGCCGCCCCGAGCCCGCTCAAGGTCTTCCATGCGGCGCGCCAGGACCTCGAGATCTTCTTCAACAAGACTGGCCGGGTCCCTGCCCCCATCTTCGACACCCAGGTCGCCGCCATGGTCTGCGGGTTCGGCGAATCGGTCGGCTATGAAACCCTCGCCGCCCGGCTGGCCGGCGCCCGCATCGACAAGTCCTCGCGCTTCACCGACTGGTCTCGGCGCCCCTTGAGCGAACGCCAGGTGCGCTATGCGCTGGAAGACGTGACGCATCTGCGCACGGCCTATGAGAAGCTCGCCCGCAACCTGGAGCGCAGCGGCCGTGCCGAATGGCTGGGCGAGGAAATGGCGCTGCTGTCCGACCCGGCGACGTACCAGATCCATCCCGAGAATTCCTGGAAGCGGCTGAAGGTCCGTCATGCGAAGCCCCGCTTCCTTGCCGTGCTGCGCGAGATTTCTGCCTGGCGCGAGAACGAGGCACAGACGCGCGACATTCCACGCAGCCGCATCCTGCGCGACGAAGCCCTGCTGGAAATCGCCGGGCATCCGCCACGCAACATCGAGGAACTCCTGCGCATCCGCGGCATGGGCCGGGGCCTGGCCGAAGGCAAACGCGGCCAGACCCTTCTGGTCGCCGTGGAACGGGCGCTCGCCCTGCCGGAGACCGAGCTGCCCAGCCTGCCGCACTATGATCCGCCATCGCGCAACATTGGCCCGCTGATGGAACTGCTCAAGGTGCTGTTGAAGTTGCGCTGCGATGAGGAAGACGTCGCCGCCAAGCTGATCGCCAACACCAGCGACCTTGAGCGCATCGCCAGTGATGACGAGGCGGATGTTCCCGCCCTGCAAGGCTGGCGTCGCGAGATTTTCGGCAATGATGCGCTGGCGCTGAAGCGCGGTGAACTTGCCTTGGCAGCCAAGGGTGACAAGGTCAATGTGATCCGGCTAACACCGGACGTCTAGACCGCGATGAGACGAGCGCCGCGGTTGAGTGCCTGGCCAAGCGAACGGAATCGGCGGAAAACAAGATCGCCGACCAGCGGCTCCATCGCCTTGGGCACATAGAGCTCAATCTGGTCCGACTTCTTTTCAACGCGCATCTTGGTAAGAATTCCGGGCGAGCCACCGGAAAGTGTGTGCGCGACGTCGAGCGCCAGCCCCACCACGCGGGCGCGCGCCGCCATGTCTGGCGGCAGCAGGCGCAACGCCACCTCGACGCCATCCCCCGCCCGCGCGCCGCGATAGCGCGTGCAGACCGCATAGGCGACAAAGGCACGGCTGGCGTGATCAACGCCGACGAAGGGCGCGTGCAAAATCCGGTTTAGTGCCTGTTCGGCACGATAGTCGGGATGCGCGCGCCAGGCGACATCGCTCAGCAAAGTCGCGGCGTAGCGCAGCCGCGCCTCAACGCGTGGTTCGTCATCGAACAGGTTACCCATCCAGGATTCGATCTCATCCGCGTGATAGGCGAACCGACTTCCCAACACGCCAACGTCGCGGCAGGCGGCGAGGAACGGGTCCTGTTCTCGCGTGGCCTCGTCCAGGCGTGCGAAGAGCAGACCTTCACGCAGCCCGAAGGACGAAAAGACCACCTCAGAAGGTTCCGCCACGCGTAGCAGCCGCTCAAGGATCAGGGACGCCGTCGGCAGCACTTCGCGCCGCTTCTTCGACACACCTTCCATGTTCTCCAGGGACTCGCGCCCGAAGCCGGCCACCAGACGCGCGAGTTCCTGCGCGCTGCGCCGGGTCACTGCATAGTGATGAATCACCTTGAGCGGATAGCGATGCTGCGCCATGTGCAGGCGGGCAAATGAGCGCCAGGCGCCGCCCACGGCGTAGAATGGTCTGTTGCGCGCCTGGGCGATCCACGGCACGCCTTCCAGAGCACGATCAACTTCCGCGATCAACGCCGGATCACGTCCGCCGCGGCGCCCCATCAGGCGCAGCGGCCCGATGGGCAGGGTCGCCTGCCCGCTCAGGCCATGTTCCTGAATTGAAACGAGCTCAAGGCTGCCGCCGCCGAGGTCGCCCGCCGTGCCATCCGCGTCAGGAATCCCGGCGAGTACGCCATAGGCCGCAAGCTGCGCTTCATCGACGCCGGACAGGGTGCGCACGGTGACGCCGCATTCCTGTTCCACGGTACGGACAAACTCATCGCCGTTCGACGCGTCGCGTACGGCAGCGGTCGCCACCACATCGATCAGGTCCGCGCCCATCGCTCGCGTCAGCATCGCGAAACGCTTGATCGTCTCGATCGCCTGTACGCGGCCCTCTTCGTACAGACGTCCGGTCTCGGCGATCCCCCGGCCAAGGCCGCAGAGAATCTTTTCGTTGAAGACCGGCAGCGGCGCCCGCGTCAAGCCTTCAAAGGCGACCAGGCGTACGGAGTTCGAGCCAATGTCGATGATGGCGACCGGTCGTCCCGCGACGGCTGTGGTGGGAATGACGCGCTGCGGGAACGTGTTCATGCGTCAGCGATGCTTCTTCAGCACGAGACGCGGCAGATTTTCTCCCTCCACCGCCCTGCCACGGCCGGACAGGCTCGGGTTGGTCATGAAATAGCTGTGAGCGTTGAAGGCATCGGACGGGGAATCAGGCGCCATGTGGCGATAGATGCCGCCAGCCTCCAGCTCCCAGGCCTGGGTATTGTCCTTCAGGTTGGCAATCATGATCTGCGTCATCACCTGTTCATGGACCGTCGGATTCTCGATCGGCACCAGGGCTTCCACTCGGCGATCGAAGTTGCGCGGCATCCAGTCGGCGGAGGTGAGATAGACCTTTGCCCGGGGGGAGGGCAAGCCATGGCCTGCCCCAAAGCAAACGATTCGCGCATGTTCCAGGAACCGGCCAACAATGCTGCGCACCCGGATGTTCTCCGACAGGCCCGGTACGCCCGGCCGCAGGCAGCAGATACCGCGGACGATGAGCTCGATCTTCACCCCGGCCTGGGATGCCCGATAGAGCGCGTCGATGGCCGCCGGATCGACCAGCGCATTCAGCTTCACCCAGATCGCGGCAGGCTTTCCCGCCTGGGCGTGGGCAATCTCATCCTCGATCAGCTTCAGGATGGTTGGCCGCAGATGCGCCGGCGAAATCACCAGCTTTTCGAGATGCTCCGGCGCCGCATAGCCGGTCAGGAAGTTGAACAGGAATGCTGCGTCGCGGCAGAGCGCCGGGTCGGTCGTGAAGAAGGACAGGTCGGTGTAGATCTTCGCCGTGACCGGATGATAGTTGCCGGTGCCAAGGTGAACGTAGGAGCGCAGCGAACCGCCTTCTCGGCGTACGACCAGCGACACCTTTGCATGCGTCTTCAGGGCAATGAATCCGAAAACGACCTGTACGCCCGCGCGCTCCATGTCGCGGGCCCAGCGGATGTTCGCCTCTTCATCGAAGCGCGCCTTGAGCTCGACCAGCGCTGTCACCGACTTGCCCGCTTCGGCGGCCTGGATCAGCGCCTGTACGATCGGTGAATCGCTGCTGGTACGGTAGAGCGTCTGCTTGATGGCGATGACGTCCGGGTCTGCCGCCGCCTGGCGGACGAACTGCACCACCACGTCGAAGCTTTCATACGGGTGGTGGACAACGATGTCCTTCTTTCGGATCGCCGCAAAGCAGTCGCCACCAAATTCACGGATGCGTTCCGGAAACCGGGCATGGAACGGGGCGAATTGCAGGTCCCGCCGTTCGCTCACGATCAGCTGGTTCACATCGGTCAGGCCAACGATGCCGTCGACGACGACCACTGAACTCTCATCGACTTCAAGCTCATCGACCAGGAAGCGCACCAGCGATCCCGGCATCTGCTTCTCAACTTCGAGCCGGATGACGCTGCCGCGGCGGCGGCGTTTCAAGGCCGATTCGAAGAAGCGCACCAGGTCTTCGGCTTCCTCCTCGACCTCAATGTCGCTGTCCCGAATGAGGTGGTAGCACCCCCTGCCCCGCAGCTCATAGCCTGGGAATAGTCGGCTCAGAAACAGTTCAACCACATGCTCGATCAGAAGGAAGCGGATCGGCTGGTCGCCCGGCAGACGCACAAAGCGCTCGATGTGCCGCGGCAAGGGCAGTACGGCTGTGAGAATGTTGCCGTCAGCCCGGCGGCGCAGCTGCAGCACCAACCCGAAGCCGAGGTTCGGCAGGAACGGAAACGGATGCGCCGGATCGATGGCGATCGGTGTCAGCACGGGAAAGATATGATCCAGGAAGCGCTGGTCCAGCCACTGGCGGTCCACCTCAGTCAGGTCGTCGATGGTCTGAACCGCGATGCCCGCGCCTACGAGTTCGTTGCGCAGCGCCCGCCATGTCACCTGCTGCTGGCCGAGGAGGCGATTGGCCTGTTCCGCCACCGCCTCCAGCTGCTGGGCCGGCGTAAGGCCGTCCTGGCTCGGCTGATCGACCCCTGCCCGCATCTGCCCGCGCAGGCCAGCGACGCGGACCATGAAGAATTCATCGAGGTTGGTGGCCGAGATCGACAGGAAGCGTACGCGTTCCAGCAGCGGGTGCGCAGTGTTGTCAGCCTCTTCCAGCACACGTTCGTTGAAGGCGAGCCAGGACAGTTCCCGGTTGATGAAACGATCCGGGGATGCGGGGCTGATCGGTCCGGTTTGAACGACAGGCACCAATTCCTTGGTGGCGTCATCTTTCGTGCGGCTGATCTGCATCGTTTCCTCCCGTCTGTCCAAGACCTGAACTGGGACCCTGCGGGTCACCTTCGCACCACGTTATGACGGCGGCGTGACCAGCCGGACAGGGGTTGCCGATCTACCTAGCGCAGATAATCCACTGGCACAATCCGACCGCATGTTGTGTCATGGCAATCGACCCCGACCGGTGTAGGGGTGAGGAAATCACGCGTGAAGTCCCTGTATCTGCTGCGGCATGCCAAATCGTCCTGGGACCCGCCCGGTGTTTCAGACAAGGACCGGAACCTGAATTCCCGGGGCATCCGCGCCTGCGGCTTCCTTGCGGATCATTTTCGCGAGAATGGCATCATTCCGGCAGCCGTCTGGTGCTCGACGGCGCACCGTACCCGCGAAACGCTCGAGCGCATCTTCAACCGCGCCGGCTGGCAGGCAGCGCGCACCCACATCACCTATGCCGACGAATTGTATCTCGCCGCGCCGGACGAGATTGCGGCCCATCTCCGGCTGACTGAAGACAGTGTCAACACCGTACTGTTGGTCGGCCATAACCCGGGCATCGAGGAGCTGGCGCGCCGTCTGACCGGCGACGATCCCGGTGGCCATCGCGCCGCGCTGGAACGCAAGTACCCAACCGGGGGGCTGGCGGTCTTCCTCTATAATGGTGCGCACTGGCGTGGGCTGGCGGATGGCAGCTGCACGCTCCGCAATTTCGTCACGCCGCGCGATCTGGAAGACCGCGCGGCGAAATCAATCTAGCGCGCCCGCGTCCAGATCTGGGTCTGCCCCAGCATCGGCACGCCGACATAACCACGCACGCGAAGCCGGGTATTGTTGTCCTCCAGCTTCATGTTGGCTTTGTACATCTTTCCGTCGCGCGGATTGTAGATACGGCCGTCCTGGAACGAGCCGTTGCCGTCGTAGCGAAAGCCCGACAGGAAGACCATGCCCAGCAACGGCCGGCCACGTTGAGACAGATCTTCATTGTTGAGGTCAACCTTGGGGGAGCCGTCCGGCAGGTTCGGCTCAGTGATCATCGTGATCTTGCCGCAATAGCGGCCTTGCTCGCAGGGATAGATTTCAAAGGCTGAATCCTGCTCGGGCGGCGCCCAGACGCCGACAACAGCCTTCTCTTCTTCCTGCTGCGCCGAAACGCCGCCAATCGGCAAGGCCGCCGCCAGGACCGCAAACGCAACAACCAGAACAGCGCGCATCGATAGCTCCTTGATCTTCATCCCTAGTCTACCCGCGGCCCGTCCGTCAGGCTGCCGAGAATCTTCGACAGGAACGGCACGGTCACCGCCCGACGCTCCGCCAGCGATTGGCGATCAATGGCAGCAACGCCATCCCGCGCCGCGGCAAAGGACCGGTCCAGCCGGGCCACAAGATAATCGATCACCTCGGCCCCAATCGGCAACTGGCGTTCGTTGAACAGCTTGACCAAAACTGCGGCAAACAGCGCATCGTCGGGGGCCGAAACGTCAACGCACTGGACCGCGCCAAGTCGCGACCGCAGGTCCGGCAAAATGACAGGCCATTGGGATGGCGGCAGCCGTGCGGCCATCAACAGGCTACCGCGCTGCTCCGCCACCAGGTTGTACAAGTGAAACAGTGCCCGCTCGTCCACCAGCCGATCGGCATTGTCGAGTGCGATATCGCGCGACCGCGCCAGGGCGGCAACGTCGCCCTGGCGCATTGTGGAGCCATCCACGATCGGGGCGCTGGAACGCGCCGCCCACACATGGATCAGGTGGGTCTTGCCGCAACCGGCCGGGCCATGGATCGCCAGAAACGGACCCGGCCAGGCGGGCCAGTGGTCGATCCAGCCCACGGCGGCCGCATTCGCTTCGGCAACAAGGAAATCCTCGCGCTGAAGTGCTGGCCGCACGGGCAAATCAAGGGACAGTTGCGTCGGGATCGTGCCGGGCACGGCCATGCTCAGGGCAAGGGGCCGAGATCGGCTGGCGGTTCCCTGGGAATCACGGGCCGACCGTGGAACATGCGGCTGTCGAGGTAGCGTTCCAGAGCAAAGCGCACCAACACGCCGATCGCCGCAGCCACTGGTACGGCAATGAGCACTCCGAGAAAGCCCAGCAAAGCGCCCCCCGCCATCAAGGCGAAAATCACCCAGACCGGATGCAAGCCGACCCGCTCGCCGACCAGCTTCGGCGTTAGATACAGGCTCTCGAAGGTCTGAATCACCAGGAACAAGCCCCATACAAGGCCCAGTTGCACCGGATCGAAGCCGAATTGCAGCAGCGTCAGGATGGTCGACGTGACGATCCCGATAAGGTTGCCGACATACGGAATGAAGGTGACCATGCCGGTCAGAATGCCGACGATCAGGCCAAACTTGAGGCCAATCGCAGACAGGCCGATCGAGTAGAGCAAGGCTTGAATCATGCAGACCATTGCCTGCCCGCGCAGGAACCCCGCCAGCGCGTCGTCGATCTTGCTCGCCTGCTCGCGAATCACCGGGGCGTGCTCGCGCGGCAGCCAGGAATGCACCCGATGGATGATGCCGTCCCAGTCGCGCAGCAGGTAAAAGGCCACAACCGGTGTGATGAAGAAGAGCGACAGGATGTTGAACAGCGCGATGCCGCTGCCCAGGATGCCGTTCAGCACCTTGCCGATCAGGCCGGCGGCATTCTCGGTGACGGCAGCCAGGGTCTCGCGATTGCTTTGTTCGCCGGCAGCCGGGAAGGCGTCCATGACGCGTTGCCAGATCGGCGTGACGAGCTCGCGCAGGCGCTGGATGTAGTCGGGAAGCGAATCGACCAATTGCAGCACCTGGGTCTGCAGGATCGGCGCCAGCAGGGCGAAGACGGCGATGATCGCAAGGAAGAACAGGGCGGTGACAATGCTGGTGGCGATCGTCCGGCCCACCCCCACCCGCTCGACACGGTCGACCAGCGGATCCAGAAAATAGGCGGCGGCGAGGCCGGCGGCGAACGGCAGCAGGATGCTGCGCAGCCCCCAGATCAGGAACACCAGAACAAGGGCTGCAGTGGCCCAGAAAATGAACTGACGGCGACCGTTCATTCAGCTTTCCCCAACGCGGCGCTCGCCCGCATCCAGCGCACCAGATAATAGGCCCCGGACAGGATCGTCGAGGCCGCAACGGCGTAGACAAGGGGCATCGTGAGACTTTCGATCCGCAGGGCGAATCCCGCCCCCATCAACGTCAACGCGGCGAGGATGATTTGTAGCGCCGTATTGATCTTGCTCACAATCGCCGGGTGAATGGGCAACGGCATCGACAGGGTCAGCGCTAGAGCCATGCCCCCCAGAATGAGCAGGTCACGCGACACCACCAGAATCACGAGCCAGTCAGGCAGTACACCGCGGATGCCCAGCGTCACGTAGACGCTGACGAGCAGCGCCTTGTCGGCCAGCGGGTCGAGGTAGCGGCCAAGCTCGGTCGTCTGGTTGAAGCGCTTGGCAATGAAGCCGTCGATGGCATCAGACAGGCCGGCCACCACGAAGACCCAGAACGCCGCCAGCATGTCCCCTTCCACCAGCAGCCAGACCGTCACCGGCACCAGCAGCAGACGAACCAGCGAAATCAGGTTGGGCAGGTTCAATGCGGTACGAACTCAACTGCCGCCGCGCGAGCGCAGGGTCCAGAAGCCGTTCGTTTGCCCCAGTTCCAGGTTGCGCTGGGCTAGCGCCGCCGCCAGTTGCTCGGCGCTGCCGAAATAGTGGAGCACCACCTGGGCATCCATCCGCGAGATCGAGGTCACCTCGACCCGTTGAATCACCGAGGCCTGCGATAACCGGTTGCGGACGGAAATCCAGGACTGCAGGCTGCCATCCAGCGGAATCTGCACGCTGAGCCGTTCCTGGCTGTCGAAGCGGACCGACTGGTTGCGCTTCCAGTCGTCTTCGAGCCGGGCCACCGCCCGGGCAGCGGCCTCCCTGAACAGGGTCGCCTCATCGCCGCTGCCGGTCACCGATTCGACCACCGTGGTCTCCCCGCTGCCGCCCAGCGAGCGCAGCGTCAGGTCGACCTTGTTGGGGCCCGATCGCGTTGCTTCGGCCACCAGCACGTCGCTGGCGCCATAGCGGCGCGCCAGCGCAAGCATCCGGGTGCTGTCGAGGCCGGCGGCCTGCGCGGCCGTGACCACGCCCTGGTCGGCAACATCGCCGGTCGGCAGGATGAGCGGCACCAGCGCCTCGGGATCGAATTCCACCGCGTCCCAGGCATCCCACCAGGGATTGGCCTCTTCCCACAGCACCGGCGTGCCCTTGTCCTGGTAGAGGGGCAGGACGAGCTTGGGCCCGGCGCGGCCTTCCGTCATCGGGACGCCGGCGCCGACGAGCATCTGGCGCACCCGGTCCGGCCTGAAGCGGAACGTCAAGTTCGCGATATAACGCGTTGTAGATGCACGCTCTGTTTGTACCTGAACGCTCGAAACCAGGTCCGAGATGGCCGCGTCGCTCTGGCTCGGCACGGCGCTGACCGAGCCGCGCGGGACGAGGCGGCGGATCAGCCTGTCGAAGGCCTTGCGATGGCCCTGGTTGAGCGCCACGTCGCGCGCCGCGGCAGCCGAAGCTGCCGTCGCGTCCACCGCGACATCACTGACCTGGAAGGCGTTCGCCGCCGGGGCGTTCTGGGCACCCGCGAGGCTGGGCGCCAGCAGGGTGAGCAGCAAAAGCAGCCCTGCGACCGCCGTCCGCCACAAAGCCGTCCCGAAGCCGATCCGGGTGCCGCCGATGCCCATTGCAAACATGCCTGATTTCACTATTTTCCGAGCCCTGACGGCGACAATATGGATGCTGTGGAACTTCAGCAACACGCCTCTCGCCCGTCGGCCCGGTGCTGAATGACCCCTCCTGACAAACATCCCGATTCCCTCACCTATCGCGATGCCGGTGTCGATATTGACGCGGGCAACCGATTGGTCGAACGCATCAAGCCCCTTGCCCACTCCACCCGGCGTGCCGGCAGCGATGCCGGTCTGGGCGGTTTCGGCGCCGTCTTCGATCTCGCGGCGGCCGGCTACAAGGATCCCCTCCTGATTACCACCACCGACGGGGTGGGAACTAAACTTCTGGTTGCGAAAGAGGTCGGCGATCATTCGACCGTCGGCATCGACCTCGTCGCCATGTGCGTCAACGACCTGGTGGTGCAGGGCGCCGAACCCCTCCTGTTCCTCGATTATTACGCGACGTCGAAGCTTGAGGTCGACGAGGCGGCGGCCGTCGTCGGCGGCATCGCCGCCGGCTGCAAGGAGGCCGGTTGTGCCCTGGTGGGCGGCGAAACAGCCGAATTGCCCGGCCTTTATGCCCCCGGCGACTATGACCTGGCCGGCTTTTCCGTCGGCGCCGTCAGCCGCGGCGACCTGCTGCCGAAGCCGACCATTGGCGCCGGCGATGTTATCCTGGGCCTCGCCTCTTCCGGCATCCATTCCAATGGCTTCTCCCTGGTCCGCCGCGTCATCAAGGCGGCCGGCAAGGATTTCACCACGCCCGCGCCCTTTGCTGCCGGCAAGGCGATCGGCCCGGCGATCCTCACCCCCACCCGCATCTACGTCAGAAGCTGCCTTGCGGTCGCGAAGAGCGGTCTGGTCAAGGCCTTCGCCCATATCACCGGCGGCGGCCTCTACGAAAACATCCCGCGCGTGCTGCCCGACGGGCTGGTCGCGCGTATTGACGCCAGGTCCTGGGACCTGCCGCCGGTGTTCCGCTGGCTGCAGAAGGCGGGCAGTGTCGCCGACGACGAGATGGCGCGCACCTTCAACTGCGGCATTGGCATGATGGCCGTCGTGGCGAAGGCCGACGCGGACAAGGTCGCTCGACTGCTGCGCGAGCAGGGCGAGACCGTCTTCGTCATCGGCGAGGTGGTGACCGAGGACAAGGCCACGCCCGGCACACAGATCCGCAACATGGAGAGCGCATGGCGCGGCTGAAGGTCGCCGTCCTGATCTCGGGACGCGGCACCAACCTGCAGTCTCTGATCGACCATTGCGCCGATCCGAAGTTCCCGGCCGAGATCGTGCTGGTGCTGTCGAACCGGCCCGGCGCCGCCGGACTGGAACGCGCGGAGAAAGCGGGCCTGACCACCGGCTCGCTGGACCACAAGCTGTTCAAGGACCGCGGCAGTTTCGAAGAGGCAATGGACGGGCTGATCCGCGCCCATGGCGTGGATCTCATCTGCCTGGCGGGCTTCATGCGCGTGCTGACGCCGACCTTCGTCGATCGCTGGAAAGACCGGCTGATCAACATCCATCCGTCCCTCTTGCCCGCCTTCCCGGGCCTCGACACGCATGCCCGCGCCCTGGCGGCGGGCGTGCGGTTCGCGGGCTGCACGGTGCATTTCGTGCGGTCTGATGTGGACGCCGGGCCGATCATCGTGCAGGCGGCCGTGCCGGTGCTGCCCGACGACACCGAAGACACCCTCGCCGCCCGCGTGCTCGAATCCGAGCATCGCTGCTATCCGCTGGCGCTGCGGCTGATCGGCGAAGGCCGGGTCACCGTGACCGGCGACACGGTCGCCATCGATAAGGCAGCCGCGCCCGCCGCCGCGACCATCAATCCCCTGCCCTGAAACGGCAAAGCCCCCGCACTTGCGCGCGAGGGCCTTGCAAACCGAAAGATCGCCGATCAGGGGACGATATCGAGTCCGCTGAAGAAGAAGGCGATTTCCTGCTTGGCGTTGTCGAGCGAATCCGATCCATGGGCCGAGTTGGCCTCGATCGATTCGGCAAAGTCCTTGCGGATGGTGCCCGGCGCGGCCTTGGCCGGGTCGGTGGCGCCCATGATCTCGCGGTTCTTCGCCACGGCATTCTCGCCTTCCAGCACCTGGACGACCACCGGGCCGCTGACCATGAAGGAGCAGAGGTCGTTGAAGAACGGCCGGGCGCGGTGCACGGCGTAGAAAGCCTCGGCCTGCTCGCGCGACAGGCGCACGCGGCGCTGGCCGATGATGCGCAGGCCCGCATCCTCGAACCGGGCGTTGATCTTGCCGGTCAGATTGCGGCGCGTCGCGTCCGGCTTGATGATGGAAAGAGTGCGTTCGATGGCCATGCCGGCAAATCCTCGTGAATTCCTGAAATGTGGGCGCCTTATACGGGACGAGGCCCCATTTGGGCAAGTTAGAGCCCCACCGGAGCAGCAAAGAGCTGCTCCGGCTTCTGTTGAGAGCGGGAGCAGCCAGGCCCAAAGGGCGAACCTCTCGGTTCGTCCTTTGGGCGCGTTGCTCCCGAGGTTTCCTCGAAGCCCCCAAAGTGCTACCTAGCGCGCCGAAATGCTTACCTTCGACCATATCGTGTACCGCATTGCCGGGCGCACCATCTTTGACGACACCTCGGCGGCCATCCCCACCGGGCACAAGGTGGGGCTTGTCGGCCGCAACGGGACCGGCAAGACCACCCTGCTGCGCCTGATCAACGGCGACCTGTCAACCGATGGCGGCGACATCCGCAAGCCGGCGGCGGCCCGCATCGGCTACCTGCAGCAGGAAGCGCCCGAGGGGGCCGACAGCGTGCTCGACACGGTGCTCGCCGCCGACACCGAGCGCCTTGCCCTGCTCGCCCGCATGGAAGACCCCAACACCGACCCGCACGATTACGCGCCGATCCATGAGCGTCTGGAGGCGATCGACGCCTACCGCGCCCCGGCGCGTGCCGGCGGCATCCTGCACGGCCTGGGCTTCACCGCCGAGATGCAGGCGCGCGGCGTCGGCGAATTCTCCGGCGGCTGGCGCATGCGCGTGGCGCTTGCTGCGATCCTGTTCGCCGAACCGGAAATCCTGCTGCTCGACGAACCGACCAACCACCTCGACATCGAGGCGGTGATGTGGCTCGAGACCTATCTCAAGCGCTATCGCGGCACTGTGGTCATCGTCAGCCATGACCGCGACTTCCTGAACCGCGTGCCGGACGGCATCCTGCATCTCGAGAACCAGAAGCTGCGCTACTACACCGGCACCTACGACACGTTCGAACGCACGCGCGCCATGGCGCTGATGCAGCAGGCCAAGTTCGCGCAGCAGCAGGAGCTGAAGCGCAAGCACATGCAGGCCTTCGTCGACCGCTTCAAGGCCAAGGCGTCGAAGGCGCGCCAGGCGCAAAGCCGCATGAAGGCGCTGGCGAAGCTGGAAGCCGCGCCGCCGATGATGGAAGAAGCCGTGCCCGACATACGCCTGCCGGAGCCGGAGGAACTCGCCTCGCCCATGCTGGTGCTGGAAGACGCCGAGGCCGGCTACCAGGCTGGCAAGCCGATCCTGCGCCACCTGACGCTGCGCCTCGACTATGACGACCGCATCGGCCTGCTCGGATCGAACGGCAACGGCAAGTCGACGCTCGCCCGCACGCTCGCCGGCAAGCTGCCGCTGCTGTCGGGCCAGCGCAAGGCATCGGCCAAGCTGAAATGCGGTTTCTTCGCGCAGCACCAGATGGACGAGCTGAGCGAAAACCAGACGGCCTTCCAGCAGCTTGCCGAGGCGATGCCGAAGTCGCCGGAGCCCAAGGTGCGCGCGCGGCTCGGCCAGTTCGGCTTCAGCCAGGACAAGGCGAATGTCATCGCTTCGAAACTGTCGGGCGGCGAAAAGGCGCGGCTGCTGCTCGCCATCATCTCGGCCGACACGCCGCAGCTCCTGATCCTCGACGAGCCGACCAACCATCTCGACATGGACACGCGCGAAGCGCTGGTCGAGGCGATCAACGACTTCCCCGGCGCCGTCATCCTGATCAGCCATGACCGCCATCTGGTCGAACTTTGCGTCGACCGGCTGTGGCTGGTGGCCGACGGCACGGCGAAGCCGTTCGACGGCGACCTTGACGACTACGCAGCCTATACCCTGCGCGACCGCTCCAACGGCGAGGGCGGCAAGAAGAAGGCCGACAAGATCAACAAGAAGGACAAGCGCCAGGACCAGGCCAAGTCCCGCGAATCGACCGCCGACATCCGCAAGGCGGCGGCCGAGGCGGAGAAGCAGATGGAAAAGCTGCAGCGGGACAAGAAAGCGATCGAGGCGAAGCTCGCCGACCCCAAGCTCTATGCCGAAGACAAGGCCAGGGTTGTCGACCTGGGCAAGCAGCGCGCCGCGCTCGACGCCGCCATCGCCAAGGCCGAAGCGGCCTGGATCGAGGCGCAGGGGAAGCTGGAAGCGGCGGAGTAGCACTACCCCGGCAGGCTGGCGGATTTTCTGCCGAAGCAAAGCCGAGGACAGGGCCGGAATCAAAGACTTCCTACCCGGGTAGCGCTCGGTTCTGGTGTTGAATCGCACGCCTTGGCCACTGAGCGCGGTGCCACCGGTCCATTCTGGCCACAAGACTTCAAAGGGTTGGGACAACGGGCATTCCGGGCAGCTAAACGACGCCTGGGAATACATGGATAGGGCTGAATTCTTTTTCAATCCTTGATGCCGGCAAAGGCCTGCATCGACGAGTTGAGAGACCGCCGGTTCAGCCCTTCCCCCCGCCCTCCGCCGTCTTCTCCCAGCCGCCGCGGTCGTTCTGCTGCCAGTAGGTGACGGTGAAGCCCGCGGTCACGCAGTCCTTCCAGCGCTGGCGGGCGCTCGCCACCGCTTCGCTGTCGTTGCCGTCGAACATGTCGAGGCAGCGGTCGAAGCCAGCCATGAATTCGATGTTGGCGCCGTCGACCAGCACGAGCACGCTGGCCGCGTTCGGGTTTTCCTCATGCTCGGTCAGGAACACGGGCTGTTCGGCCGGCACGCCGTCCATCGCGATGCCATGCGGCAGGAAGGAGCCGGGGTCGTAGGTCCAGAGCAGGCCGTTGAGATATTCCGCCCGCTCCTTCGATCCGGTCAGCACCAGCGCACGCAGGCCCCGCCCGACCACGCGCTCCAGCAATTTGGGGAGTGCGCGATCGAGCGGTGAGCGTTGCAGGTGATAGAAGCCGACCTCGGTCACGTCGCGGGGGTCACTTCTCGTAGTTGTCCGCGAGGAAGCGGTTGAGCAGCCGCACGCCGAAGGCCGTCGCGCCCTTGGGCGTGATCGGCTTGTCGGCCTTCGACCACGCCATGCCGGCGATGTCGAGATGCGCCCACGGCACCTTGTTGACGAACCGCTGCAGGAACTGCGCCGCCGTGATCGAACCGGCACCGCGACCGCCCACGTTCTGCATGTCGGCGATGTCGCTGTTGATCATCTTGTCGTATTCGTCGGTCAGCGGGAAACGCCACAGCGGCTCGCCCGTGGCCTTGCCGGCAGCGATCAGGCGTTCCGAGAGTTGATCGTTGTTCGAGAACAGGCCGGCATGCTGGTCGGCCAGCGCAATGATGATCGCGCCGGTCAGCGTGGCAAGGTCGATCATGAATTCCGGCTTGAAGCGGTTCTGCGTGTACCACAGCGCATCGGCCAGCACGAGGCGGCCTTCGGCGTCGGTGTTGATCACCTCGATCGTCTGGCCCGACATCGAGCGGACGACGTCGCCCGGCCGCTGCGCCGTGCCCGACGGCATGTTCTCGACCAGGCCGACGACGCCGACCACGTTCACCTTCGCCTTGCGGCCGGCAAGCGCCCGCATCAGGCCGATGACGACGGCCGAGCCGCCCATGTCCCACTTCATGTCCTCCATGCCGGCGGCGGGCTTGATCGAGATGCCGCCGGTGTCGAAGGT
>CANJEJ010000039.1 GCA_947473325.1 Alphaproteobacteria bacterium
ATGCGGCTGCACGTCCCGCACCACATACTGCGGCTTGCCGTTGGCGGTCAGGTGGATGCGGCCGACATATTCGCCGATCAATCCCAGCATCACGAGCTGCGCGCCCGCGAACAGCGCCACAGCCGACATCAGCGACGCCCAGCCTTCGACCGGCGCACCATGTACCAGATAGTCGATGATGATGTAGAGGAAGAACAGGAAGCCGATCGCGCTCATGAACAGGCCAAGCAATGTGCTCGCCCGCAACGGCATGATCGAGAAGTTGACGGCCAGGTGCAGCCACAGCCGCACGAGACGGCGGAGCGTGTAGTTGCTGCGCCCGCCGGCGCGCGCTGAATGCTCCACCTCGAGCTGGCCGAGATTCTGCGTCACCTGCAGGATCAGGCCATCGATGTAAGGGTATGGGCCGGTGTAGCGGATCACCTCCTGCGCCACCCACTTCCGCATGCAGCGGAAGGACGACAGGTAGAAGCCCTTGGGCTTGTCCATCAGCACGCCGGCCACACCATTGGCGAACTGGCTGCCCCACACGCGCCAGAAGGCATGCTTGCGCGTCTTGTAGATCGAGTAGACGACGTCGTGGTGGCTGTCCTGCGCGAAGCGCACCAGCTTCGCCACCTCGGAAGGCGGGTTCTGGAAATCGTCGTCGATGGTAACGATCCAGTCGCCCTTGGCATGGGCGAGCCCGGCCATGACCGCGTTGTGCTCGCCATTGTTGCGGGTGAGGTTGATATAGGTCGTCGGCACGATCTGCGCCGCTGCCAGACGGCGGCAGGCCGCATCGCTCTGGTCGCGGCTGCCGTCATTCACCAGCACCACCTCGAAGGGCGCGCCGAGGCCAAGACCGTCCTTCAGTGCGTTGACCAGCCGCTCGATGCTCTCGGCGCCGTTGTAGACGGGGATGACGACGGAAAGCAGGAAGGATTGCGTCATGCGCGCCTCCACTGAATTGTTCATGCGCGCCTCCGCGCGACCACGAAGACGGAGCTGCCGAAGGGAAGCGGGATGCCGGCGGCCATCAACTGTCCTTCCATCCACATAAGACCGGTGAAGACTCTGTTCACCAGCGCAGGATAGGGCTTCACGTCGCTCACGCCGTCCGTCCCGCCGATGATCTTGCGCTTGATCACCAGGAGCGGGAACAGAAACGTGTTCCAGTAGCTGAGAAATACCGGCTCCAGCCCGCGCGACGCCAGCATTCTCTCGACCTCGCCACGGGTAAACCGCCGCTCGGTGTGACCGCTGACGTCATGGTAGGACATCAGCCAGCGATACGCGGGCAGGTTGAGCAGCAGTACGCCTTGCGGGCGCAACGCCTGCGCCAGTTCGGCCAGCGCCGCTTCCGCATTGACGCCGCGATGGCCGAGCACGTCGGCGCAGACGATCACGTCGAACGCCTGACCGGCATAGGGCAGCGTGTTGACGGAGGCGACGCTGACGGCAGCCTGCGTCTTCGCCGCGGCGCGGCGCGCGGCGATGGGCACATAGTCGAAGCCATGCCGCTGCAGCGCCGGAAACGCCGTTGCAAGCTGCGCCAGGATGCCGCCGGTGCCGCAACCCGCATCGAGCACGCGGCCCGCGGGCGCCGGCAGGTACCGCGCCGTCATCCGCCGGATATGGCCGTGCAGGCCGCGAAACCACCACATCGAGGATTCGGTGGCATCGAGCACGTCATATTCCCGCTCGTCCATCTCAGCCCTCGCGCCATGCCTGGAATTCGGGATAATCGCGCAGATAGTCGTTCTCGTCGTAGAGCGTGTCGCACAGCACGACGAGCACCGCGTTGGCGGTCAGGTAGGTCTGGGTCGCCCAGATGCCGGGCGGAATCCACAGGCCTTCGTCCGGCTTGTCGAGCAGGTGCACCGCCTGCGTCTTGCCGTCATCGCAGACCACGCGGCAGTGACCGGACGTAGTCACGAGAAACTGGTTGGTTTCCTTGTGTGCATGGCCGCCGCGTTCCGCCCCCGCGGGCATGTCGCAGACGACAAAGGCGCGCTTGATCGGGAACGGCACCTGCTTGCCTTCTTCCATCGCGATCAGGCGGCCGTCGGCGCGCACGTTGGTGATGAGCTTCTGGCGCATGACAAGGCCCAGCGCGGCGCGGCGCGGGTTCATGGCGCGAAGCCGCGCACGGCGGCGATGACGCGATCGACCTCGGCATCCGTCAGCTCGGGGTACATTGGCAGCGAGGCAACGGTCTGGCAGGCGCGTTCCGTGTTGGGCAGCGCCGCCGCCGCGTCCGGCCGCCACGGGTCCATCGTGTGCACCGGCAAGGCATAGTGGATGCCGCCCAGCACGCCCTGTGTCTTCAAATGCGCAAGCAGGCCCGCGCGCTGTGCCGTCTCGACGACGAACAGGTGATGGACAGGCTCGGCGTCGGCATGGGTGTCGAGCACGCGCACGCTGCTGCCGGCGAGGCCGGCGCGATAGCGCGCGGCGATGGCGCGGCGGCGCGCGTTGTCGGCGTCAAGGTCGCGCAGCTTGATCCGCAGGATCGCCGCCTGCATCTCGTCGAGCCGCGAATTCCAGCCGCGCGCAATGCTGCGGCGCTCCGCGTCCCAGCCATATTCGCGCAAGAGGCGCAGCCTGGCCGCGACCGCGGGATCGTTGGTGGCAACCAGGCCGCCATCGCCGACGGCGCCGAGATTCTTGGTCGGGTAGAAGCTGAAGCAACTCGCCGCGCCGAAGCTGCCCGCGCGCTTGCCGCGCCAGCGCGCGCCATGCGCCTGGGCGCAATCTTCGATCACCGGCAGGTTGTGGGCCGCCGCCACCTTCACGATCACGTCGATCTCGGCCGGGTGGCCATAAAGGTGCACGACCAGCACCGCTTTCGTCTGCGGCGTGATCGCGGCGGCCAGCGCCTTCGGATCCATCGTGTGATGGCGCGCCTCGGTGTCGACATAGCGCGGCACTGCGCCGGCCATACGGATGGCGGCCGGGATCGGCGCCCCGGCATTGGCGATGGTCAGCACCTCGTGTCCCGGCTCGACGCCGACCGCGCGGAGCGCCAGCGCCAGCGCCTCGGTGCCGTTGGCGACGCCGACGGCGTCGGTGGTGCCGAGGAAGGCCGCGAATTCCTTCTCGAAGGCAGCGACCTCGGGCCCGTTGATGTAGCGGTTGGCGTCCAGCACACGGTCCACCGCGGCCAGGATCGCGGCCTTGCGGCCGGCATTCTGGGCGCCGGGATTGCCCACCAGGATCGGCGATGATGGCTCAGACGACACAGGACACTCCGCAGGGGAAAACGGTTTCATGCCACAGCACTAACGGCCTCATGCACCGGGGTTCCGGTCTTCCTCGACGACCGGGTCAGCCTGATAGCCCACCAGCACGATTCCGCCCAGGATCAGGACGGCGCCGACGACGGAGCGCCAGCCCCACGGCTCCTCCAACCAATATAGCGATACGGCAAAGGAGGACAGAACTGTCACGCCGACACCGATCGGATAGGCCGCGCCGAGCCGCTGCCACCACAGCACCGCGGTGAAGCAGAGAAAGCTCGTCCCGTATACAAAAAAGCCGCCGAGAAGGGGCAGCAGGGCATCAAGGCTGACGTCGCCCGCGCGCAGCGGCGCTGCGCTGGTCTTCAGGATCAGCAGGCCAACGGCGGCGAGAATGCCGGAGGCGGCATAGAGCAGCGCGGCGAGAAGAATTCTCATGAGCTCGGCCCCAGCGCGAGGAAGACGGCGCCCGCGACGATCAGGCCGTTGCCGACGATGGTGCGCGACGTCAGCGGCTCCTTCAGGATCCAGCGGCCTGCGATGGCCGTGCCGACCATGCTGAGGCCCTGGCAGATCGGCACCGCGGCGGCGAACAGCGCACGGTCGAGCAGCAGGAACATGGTGAAGAAGGTGCTGCAATAGCCGATGCCGGCGACCAGCACCAGCAGCACCGCGCGCGGCCGGTTGCCGGCGCGCCAGGCGCTGAAGATCGTCTTGTGGGCGACGACCGCGATCGCGCCCACCACGCCATAGACGAGGAAGAGAAGAATGACGCCAGCGCTCACGGGGTCTCAGTTCAACTTTCCAGGGCGCGCGCCAGCGGCAGGTGGTCGATGGCCAGCGCTTCGGCCACCGCGGGATTGATGAGGCGGCCCTGCAGCACGTTCAGACCGTTGGCAAGATGCGCGTCGTCACGCATCGCCTGGCGCCAGCCCTTGTCGGCGAGCGCCTGGATGAAGGGCAGGGTCGCATTGTTGAGCGCAAAGGTCGAGGTGCGCGCCACCGCGCCCGGCATGTTGGTGACGCAGTAGTGCACCACGCCGTCGACGACATAGGTGGGATCGGCATGGGTGGTCGGCCGGCTGGTCTCGAAACAGCCGCCCTGGTCGATCGACACATCGACCATCACCGCGCCGCGCTTCATCCGCTTCACCTGCTCCGCCGTGACGAGGCGGGGGGCCGCAGCGCCCGGCACCAACACCGCGCCGACGACCAGGTCGGCCTGCAGCACCAGTTCCTCGATCGCGTCGATGGTGGCATAGGCGGTGCGCAAGGCTGGACCGTATTGCATGGCGAGGTCGTAGAGACGGGCGAGGCTCTTGTCCACCACCGTCACCTGCGCATCAAGGCCAAGCGCCATGCGCGCGGCATTGGTGCCGACGACGCCGCCGCCCAGCACCACGACATGCGCAGGCGGCACGCCCGGCACGCCGCCGAGCAGCTGGCCGCGCCCGCCCTGGCGGATCTCCAGCGCATGGGCGCCGACCTGGATCGCCATGCGGCCCGCCACCATGCTCATCGGCGCCAGCAGCGGCAGACCGCCGCGCGCGTCGGTCACGGTTTCATAGGCGATCGCGGTGACGCCCGCGTCCATCAGCGCACGCGTCTGCTTGCGGTCGGGTGCGAGGTGCAGATAGGTGAAAAGGATCTGGTCCCGGCGCAGCAGGCCGAACTCGCTCGCCTGCGGCTCCTTCACCTTGACGATCATGTCGGCGGCGGCAAAGACGCTGGGCGCATCGGGCGCAACTTGCGCCCCGGCGGCAACATAGTGCGCGTCATCAAGACCGATGGCGTGGCCGGCATTGGTCTCCACCAGCACGCTGTGGCCATGGTGCACAAGTTCGCGCACCGAGGCAGGCGTCATGCCGACCCGGTATTCGTTGTTCTTGATTTCCCTGGGAACGCCGATGCGCATGGTTCAGGCCGTGGCCTGGATGGCCCGGGAGAGAGTCTCGACGATACGGTCGATCTGTGGCTTTTCGATGATCAAAGGTGGCGACAATGCGATGGTGTCACCGGTGAAGCGCAGCAAAACACCGTCATCAAAGCAGCGCAGGAAGACCTCGGACCCGCGGGCGCCCGGCTGGCCGGGCCGCCCTGCCATCTCGATCCCGGCCATCAGGCCGATGTTGCGGATGTCGATGACATGCGGCCGGCCTTTCAGGCTGTGCACAGCCTCCTGCCAATAGGGCTCCAGCGCCGCGGCGCGTTCGAACAGCCCTTCGTCGCGATAGAGGTCGAGCGTGGCAAGGCCCGCCGCGCAGGCGAGCGGGTGGCCGGAATAGGTGTAGCCGTGGAACAGCTCGATGCCGCCTTCCGGGGCCGCCTGCATGAAGGCGTCGTAGAGGCCCTGCCGCACGAACGTCGCCCCCATCGGCACGGTGCCGCTGGTGATGCCCTTGGCCGTGGTCATCAGGTCGGGAATCACGCCGAAGCGTTCGGCGGCAAAGCTCGCGCCCAGCCGGCCGAAGCCGGTGATGACCTCGTCGAAGATCAGCAGGATGCCGTGGCGGTCGCAGATCGCGCGCAGGCGTTCGAGATATCCTTGCGGCGGTACCAGCACGCCGGCCGAGCCCGCCACCGGCTCGACGATCACCGCTGCGATGGTGGCGGCGTCATGCAGCGCCACCAGCTTCTCCAGTTCGTCGGCCAGATGCGCGCCCCAGGCGGGCTGGCCGCGGGTGAAGGCGTTGTGTTCGAGGCTGTGCGTCGCCGGCAGGTGGTCGACGCCGGCCAGCAGCGTGCCATACATCTTGCGGTTGTTGACGATGCCACCGACCGAGATGCCGCCGAAACCGACGCCGTGATAGGCGCGTTCGCGCCCGATCAACCGCGTGCGGCTGCCTTCGCCGCGCACGCGGTGATAGGCGAGCGCGATCTTGAGCGCGGTGTCGACCGCCTCCGATCCGGAATTGCTGAAGAAGACGCGGTTGAGGTCGCCCGGCGCCAGCGCGGCCAGGCGGGCCGCCATTTCAAACGCGATGGGATGCGCGACCTGGAACGAGGTGGCGTAGTCGAGTTCCCCCGCCTGGCGGCGAATCGCCGCGACGATCGGCTCGCGGCAGTGCCCGGCGTTGACACACCACAAGCCGGCAATGGCGTCGAGCACCGGGCGGCCGTCGGCCGTCGCGTAATGCATGTCCTTTGCCGTGGCAAGGAAGCGCGGGTTGTCCTTGAACACCCGGTTCGCCGTGAACGGCATCCAGTAGGCGTCGAGATTGTTGGCCCCGGCGGGCGCGCTGCGGTCCGCGTTCACCGGCTGATCGGCTCAAACAGTGTGACGGGGTGTTCGATGCCCTTCATGGCGTATTTTCCTGCATCCTTGAAAGTGATGGGCTTGCCCGAGCACAGCTCGCGCACGATGTTCGAGACCAGGCAATGATCGGTGTCGGCGGCGTCGCAGATGCGCGCCGCCATCTGCACCGTGGCGCCGAACAGGTCGCCGTCCTCGATGATCGGCTCGCCGGCGTTCAGGCCGACGCGCATGTGCAGCTGCAGGTCGTTCGGATGATCGCGGTTGTACTGGTGCATGCCCTTGATGATCTGCAGCGAGGCATCGACCGCGTTGGCCGAGTTCGAGAATCGCGCCATGATGCCGTCGCCGGTGTGCTTCACCTCGATGCCGCCGTTTTCCTTGAGCGCCACGCGCACCACCGCGTTGTGGGCGCGCACCAGGCGCTGGCCGCCTTCGTCGCCATGCTGCTGCGTCGCCTTGGTCGAGCCGACGATGTCGGTGAACATCACGGTGATCGGCCCGTCGGCCTTCGTCATCTGGTCCTTCGGGTTGCGCCAGTCGAGCACGGCGGCGGTGAAGGACTTGATCGAATCGCTGTTGCCCTTCAGGAAGCGCTCCAGCGCCGTGGTGCCGCCGTGGAACATCTTGATGTACTGCGCCTCGAGCAGATATTCCTCGTATTTGTCGGCGAGGCGCTGCGCCACTTCCTTCTTGTTGCCGATCACCGCCAGCGTGCGTTCGAGCAACTCGACGAACTGCTTCTTATTCAGCTTGTTCTGCAGGCGGATCACCTCGACCGCGCCGGCGAGGAACAGGTTGGCGCCGAACTTGTCGGCCGCCGTCAGCTCCACCTTCGACTTGATCAGGTGCGCGACCGACCCCTCGAGAAACTTCATCAGGGCGACCGAAGCGCCCGTGGCATCGCCCTCAGGCTGAGCCTCTTCTTCCTCGGGTTCCGGCGGCGGCGGTTCCTCGGCAGCGGCTTCCGCCGGCTCTTCCTTTTTCTTTTTCGGTTCGGGCGCGGCTTCGGTCTTCGGCTTGTCGGCCTTGCGCGCTGCACGGGTACCGGGCGAACCCAGCGCCCAGTTGCCGGAGCCGCCGAACAGCGCCCGGACGTCATGGCGCGTCAGCACGGTGCTCGCCAGCAAGCCGAAGCTCACCACAAAGGCGAAGAGGAAGACAAAAACGTCCATGCCGGGAAAAACCGCCCTACCTGCCTGCCGGGCCTTCGCCCACCGGCACCATTTTCACCCGAATTGACGCGAGCGGAAACCGCCAATCGCGGTCCGCCGACCAGATAGCCAGCCAAATGGGCGAGCAACACCGATTGCAAGCGGCGCCGAGACGCCCGCCGCCTATGGTTAACGACCGAGGCCCATCCGCTGGAACATGAACGTCACCGCGGCGGCGATGGCAATACTGAGGGCCAGCACGACGAAGAACTTCACCAGTGCGATGGTGGCGGCGCCCATCGGCGTCGCCGCCGTGTTGCCCGTCGGGATGATCCGGGGTGCCGCCACCGGCACCCGGCGCACCTTCTTGGCATGTGTCTCAATTTGATCCAGCGAGGGGATTTCCATGTCGGCCCAGCTGGAGCCGCCCCCGCCGACCTCCACCTCCATGTCGGCGAAGCTGCCATAGGCACGCGTCGCCGAAGCGCTGGCGCCCAGGTCCGGTCCGCCGAAATCGTCGTCATCATCATCCGCCGGTGACCGGCGCCCGCCGCCGCCCCGTCCGCCGCCGCCCCCGCCGCCATCGTCAAAGGGATCGCCCGACCCCATGTCGTCATCGCCGTCGTCATCGCGGCGCGACTTCGACTTGTCGGTGGAATAGATGGTGGTTTCGCGGGTCAGGCCCGACTTCGGGTTGCGCTGTTCGCGCACCACCTTGACCGCCTGGATGTGCCCCTGGCGGCCCAGCTGTTTCGCTTCCTCAAGCGCTTCCTCCCGCTGGTGGGTCTGGAAGTTGGCTTCCAGGATCCAGCGGTTGTTCTGCTTCACATAGAGTTCGTAGTGGGTTTCCATTTCCGCCGCGATTTACAGGCGGACCAGTTTTGCGGCCAAGTCTTTGTTTGGCAAGGACTTTCACCCCTCAAGAGGTGAGAAATACCCGTAACACCGCTGCAATCTCGGCCGTGTGGGTGTCGAGCATGCCGTGCGAATAGCGCGGCAAGTCATGCTGGCGGCCCCGCTGCATCAGCGCCAGCGCGCGGGGCGTCTGGATGGCGAGGTCGTCATTGGGGTTGAGCAGCAGGATCTCCTGCCCCACCCCCGGCAGCCGGCCCGCGAGGCCATAGTTGAAGGCTGCGCGGTGGCCCCACCAGGACAGCGGCCCGCCGCGCTGGCTTTCGCAGAAGTTGCGCGCGATCACCGCCGCCGGCACGTCGACGCCATAGAACTGCCAGAGCGAGGCAAAGCGGTCGGACAGATGCGCGCCGTCTTCGCGCGGCAGCACCGGCTGGTTGCGCGCATGACGCGCCGCGCGCTCCGCATCGGTGTAGAAGGGTGCCGACACCATCACCACCTTGCGCACCAGATCAGGCTGCTGCAGCGCCGTCTCGACGGCGGTGAGTGACCCGGTGTGATAGCCCATCACATCCATCTGCCGCACGCCGAGCACACCCGCTACATGCGCCATGGTGCGGGCATAGTCGGCGATCTCGGGCGGCACCATCGGTGCATCGGATTCGCCGAAACCCGGCGTATCCACAGCGACAACCAGGCGGTCGCGCGCCATCTCGGCCTGGATGGTTTCCCAGATGCGGCCGGAATTCGGGCTCATGTGGAACAGGAACAGCGGCACACCGGCCTTGTTGTCCCTTTGTCCCTCGCCCGCAACGCGCAGGTGAACCTGCCCGGCAGGCCCGTCGACAAAGCGGCGGCGGATCGGCTGCGGCCGGATCGCGGCGGGCCGCGGCGGTACCGGCTTCGCGGTGCTGCGCACCCGCGTGTCATCGGCCGGTCCGTCGAGGAAATCGCGCAAGGCCCGTGCGTAATCCGCCGTGTGGATTTCCTGCGAACTATGCGACCAGGCGGGACAATCGACGACACGGCCGTTCTGCAGGATGGCCGCGGCGCGGCTCGTCTGCGGTGTCAGGTCGTCGTCCGGATTCAGCACCAGCACCGGCTGGGCCACCCTGGGCAGGTTGTCGGCATGGTGATAGTTGAAGGCGGCGCGATGGCCCCACCATTCCGTCTCGCCACCCTTCAGCGATTCGACGAACTGGCGCTGCATCAGCGATAGCGGCACGTCCGGCTTGCGCCAGTGCATCATGAAGCGCCACCGCCGCAGCAGATGGGCGCCGTCGCGCTCGATCGCATGCGCGGCATAGTCGGTCTTCTGCCGCGCCAGTTCCTCCGCCGTGTAGATCGGCGCCGAGACCAGCACCAGGCGGCGCACCAGATCGGGCCGCTGCAGGGCAAGTTCGACGCACACCTTGCTGCCGGTGTGATAGCCCATGACATCGGCGCGGGTGATGCCGAGATGATCGAGCACATCGCCCGCATTGGCGGCATAGTCGGCAATCTCGGGCGGCGTCAGGGGTGCGTCGGAATCGCCGAAGCCTGGCGTGTCGGCGGCGACCGCGATGCGGTCCTTCCCCATCTCGGCGAGCAGCGCCTGCCACATGCGGCCCGAACTCGGGCTCGAATGAATGAACAGCAGCGGCACCTTGCCCGGCGCCGCCGGGCGGGCGATGCGATAGTGAACCTGCCCGAAGCGGCCGTCGAAATAGTCACGGCGAACCGAAGGCGGCCGCCGCCAGAAACCTGCGTCGTCGCTCATGGCTGCGGTCCTGCCGGCTATTTTGCGACCGGCACCTTCTTGTTCTCGTAGGGCGTCTCGGTCGGCAGGCCCAGCGCCATGCGGCCGAATGGGCCCATGCCGCGGTCCCAGTTGACCGCGATCTGGGTCGCCATCGCGGTGACGTCGCGATAGTGGCGCTGCACCGGATTGCTGTCGGAAAGGCCGATGGCGCCCATCTGGCGCACTAGGCGCGTTACCGCGCTGACGCACAGCCGCGCGACAAAGGCGCGGTCGCGTTCCGCCTCGATCTTCTGTTCGTGCGTGATCTCCTGCTTCTTCAGCCCCAGTTGGTGCAGGAAGGCGTTGGCGTCCTCGTACAGGAGGCGCGCCGCCTTGATCTCGGCCGCCGTCTCGGCAAGGCGCATCTGAACCGGCGTCTGTTCCGCCACCGAATTGCCGAACAGCGCGCTGGTTCTCACACGCGTGATCTCGCAATAGTCGTGATAGGCGCCTTCGGTGGCGCCGATCATCGGCCCGAGCAGGCTGTTGCCGAAATAGGCCATGAACGGCACTTCGTAGAGATAGCTGTCGGGGTTGACGGCGGCGCCCGGCGGGTTGCGGCCGAAGGAGTCGGCGGCGCCGATCACCCGGTGCGCCGGGATGAAGATGTCATGCGCCTTCACGTCCTTGCTGCCGGTGCCTTTCATGCCGGCGACATGCCAGGTGTCGACGATCTCGATGTCCTTCGTCGGCATCAGCGCACGGTGGAAGAAATGCGCCTCGGAGGCCACCATGCCGTCTTCCTCGATCGGCGCCGTCACCATCGTCCATTCGGAATGGTCGACGCCGCTGGCAAAGCGCCAGTGCCCGGTCAGGCGATAGCCACCCTCGACCTTGCGCATCGTGCCGTTCGCCCGCGCCGAGGCGGTGGCGATCAGTTGGTCCGGGCTGCGGCCCCAGATATCATCCTGGCACTGCTTGTTGAGGCGGCCGGCAATCGCGGCATGGGCGCCAACCACCGACACGATCCACGCGGTCGAGGAACAGGCGCGCGCCAGCACGCGCGCCGCATCGGCGTGCGCGGCCCAGCCCATGCCATAGCCGCCATAGCGCTTGGGCTGCAGGATGCGCAGCAGCCCGGCGTCGAACAGGTCGCGCATCGTGTCGTCGGGCAGGCGCCGCAGCTCTTCCGTCTTCTTCGCGCGCTCGCGCAGGGCCGGCAGCAGCCCTTCGGCACGCTGCATCAGTTCGGCGTGGCTCGGCAGCGTCGTCTTGATCTCGGCAACAGCCATGGACCTGTCTCTCCCGGTATCGTGTTTTCGCGGCGTCCCTTAGGGCGCCGCCTTCTTGAGTTCCGCGTCAACGTGATGGTCGCCCGTCGGCAGGCCGAGCAGCAGCTTGGCATAAGGCAGCAGGTTGCGGTCCCAGTTGATGCCGATCTGCGTTGCCATCGCCGCGACATCGCGATAATGGCGCTGCACCGGGTTGCTGTCCTGCAGGGACAACGCGCCAAGCTGCTGCACCAGCCGCTCGGTGGCGTTGAGGCAGAGCCGCGCGGCGTAGGCGCGGTCGCGGTTGATCTCGAGCCGCTGTGCCCCCGGCAAGCCCTGGCCGGCATGGCCGGCGCGGCGCAGCACGCGGATATGCTCCTCGATCAGCATCAGCGCCGCTTTCAGGTCGCCGCCCGATTCGGCGAGGCGCAGCTGCACCGGCGCCATCTCGTCGATGCGCGCGCCGCCCATCACGCTGCTGCGGCCGCGCGTCTGTTCGACATAAGAGTTGAACGCGCCTTCCGCCGTGCCGTAGAGCGGCCCGAGCAGGCTGGTGCCGACATAGGGCAGGAAGTCGACGCTGTAGACATAGGAGCGGCCGACTTTCGCGCCGGGCGGATTGGGGCCGAGCCAGATCGACGCCGCGAGCGTGCGGTGTTCGGGAATGAAGACGTCGTCGAGCAGGATGTCCTTGGTGCCGGTGCCGCGCATGCCCGACACGAACCAGGTGTCGACGATGCCGAACTCCTTTGCCGGCACCGCCATCTGGTAGCGATCGGTCTCGCCCTCGACCTCGACCGGGACGACACCCCAGCCAGCATGGTCGATGCCGCTGGCAAAGCCCCACTGCCCCTTGACCCGGAAGCCGCCCTTCTCGCGCACCGCCTTGACGCCCTTGCGCGCGACCGACGCGGTGCAGATCAGCATGTCGGGCGTCTTGCCCCACACCTCGTCCTGCAACTCGGGCTTCATGCGGCCGACAAAGGCGGCGTGACTGCCGACCACGGCGACAATCCAGGCCGTCGCCGGACAAAACTTCGCGATCTCGCGCCCGATCGCGAATTGCGCGCCCCATTCCAGTTCGAAGCCGCCATAGCGGCGCGGCTGGAAATAGCGCAGCAATTCTGCGTCGAACAGCGCCGCCATCGTTTCCTTCAGCAGGGTGCGGTTCTTCTCGGTCGCCTCGGCGCGGGCGCGGAACATGGGCCCGAGGCGCCGGGCGCGCGCGACCAGTTCGGCCTCGATCGCAAGGGGATCGTGGGAATCGACTTCCTGAACGGCCATCAACGCCTCCCTCACCGCAAGCAACACACCGCCGGAGATCAGGGCGGACCAAGGGCGCTGCTATCCTAGGTTTTTGTTCGGGCCCCGGTTTTTGTTCTGGCACAGGCCCACAACGCCGTCCAGCAACCGCCCCGTTTTGACCGGCAGGCGAACGCTACGGACGGATGTGACGACACGCACTCACGGGCCGATTCGGAGTTGAATTGACAGGCCGGTCGATACATTTGAGAATCGTTGTCGATTGGCAGGACGGGGGACGCCTGCGCGGATCGGCAGAACCGTGTTAGTCAGCCTGCATTGCGGGGTCCCTTGAGATGCGTGGTTTTCGACAAAGCCTTCTCGGCCTGTTGCTCGTCCTTTTGGTGGCCGGAGCGGCAGGCGCTGCCCGGGCCGCCGATGCCTTGGTCGATGCCGCCTGGGCGATCCAGAACCTGCGTACGCCCGGCGTCGTCTTTCTCGACGTCCAGTCGGCCCGCAACTTCGAGCGGCGCCATGTGCCGGACGCAATCCATACCCGCTATCCCGACGACGGCTGGCGCAAGGTGCAGGCCGACGGCCGCATCGGCCTGCCGACGCCAGTCGAATTCGGTGCCCTCATGGGCAAGCTCGGTATCCGCAATTCCACCCATGTCATCATGGTGGCGACCGGCGAGTCGGAACGCGACATGGCCATCGCCACCGACATCTACTGGACGATGCTATATTTCGGCCACGAGGAGGTTTCGATCCTCGACGGCGGATTGACCGGATTCCTCGCCGCCGGCGGGCCGCGCGAGCGCGATGCGGCCCGGCCACCGCGACCGGCCGAATATGTGCTTGGCCGGCGCCGCGCGGGCATCTTGGCAAGTGCGCGCGACGTGACAGGCTCGATGGGCGTCGGCGCACTCGCAGACCACCGCCGCGTGGCGCAATGGCTTGGCCTCAACCGGGCCAGCTATGTTCCCGTTGCGGGCTCGGTCCCGACCGCACGTTCGCTGCCGGCCGACTGGCTGATGAAGGACGGTGGCGGCTTCTTTCGGCCCAAAGACGAGATGGAGAAGATTTTCGAGTATGGGAAGGTGGCGACCGAGGGCAAGACCATCCACATCGGCAACACCTCGATGGAAGGATCCCTCGGCTGGTTCGCCGCCTACGAGATTCTAGGCAACAAGGCGGCGCGGCTCTATGCCGGCGGCATGGCCGACTGGGCGCGTGATCCACAGAACCCGGTGCGCGTCCATCTCGGCATGGATGAGGCGCCGGCCGCGCGATAGGGCAGCGCGGGCGCGCTCAGGCCTGCACGAGCTGCTGCAGCGCGCCGGAACCGGGATTGCGCACCGTCGTGATCATTCGTTTGCCCATGCCGGGAAAGTCGATCGTCATCCGCGGCGTGTAGACCTCCACCCCCAGCGCGGCGCAGTCGCGTTCCGTTTGGGCGAGGTCGGGCACCACGAAGGTCTGGGCGAGATAGCCGATGTTGGGCGCCACCGCCACCGGCGTCATGTCGGGCACCGGATAGTTGAGCGGCTGCGACATCGCGATCTTGCCGAACATGTGGTTGCCCTGCATGAAGGTGACATGCGTGCGGCCGCCCTCTGGCACGCGCTGGAACTTCACATAGCCCGGCGAATCCAGCACCTGGTTGATGTGCACGCCCATCTTCAGGACCTTCTCGTAGAATTCCTGCGCCTTCTTGATGTCCTTCATGCAAGAAGCGGTGGTGACGACCGGCGTGAAGCCGGTGCGCGTGCGCCCGTGTTCCTCGACATAGGCCTTCATCATGCCGATGCGCTGCTTCGGGTCGGTCGCGGCAAGCTCGACCCAGTTGATCAGCACGCCGTCCGGCCCCTCGAACACCACCTCGATCGGCGCGCCGACATTGCCCTCGAACTTGTGCTGCACCGGTTCCGACCAGAATTCATAGCCGAGCGCCTTGAAGCGCTCGTATTCCTTCCAGATGTCGGCCGTGTAGAAGTTGAGGTTGAACAGGCCATAGGCGCGCGGCGGCTTGGTCGGCCGCGTCTTCCTGCGGTCCTTCGCATGGAAGTCGAGCAGCAGGATGCGCCCGACCGGGCTGTCCCAGGCATGCAGGAAGACCGCCGTCGCGCTGGAGCCTGCCGGCAGGTGCCAGAATTTCTCGAAGTCGGCGCCCTTCCATTCCACCGGCGCATCAGCGTCAAGGCCATGCAGGTCACGGTAGAAATGCAGCGACTTCGCCATGTCTTCCACCCCGACGGTGGCAACGCTGACGAAGGCGCCGTCCGGCGCGACGATATCGGTGGTCATGGATCACTCCTCTGCGGAGGGCGATGCTATGCTCGGGAACCCGCTGGCGACAACCGCGTTACGCGCCCAGCCCAGGAGAACCCATGCGCCAGCTATCCGCCGCCGTCCTGCTCGCCGCCGCGCTCGCCCTGGCCGCCTGCGGCCCGGCTTCCACCACCGATACGCTGAAGAAGGCGGAGGGCATCGAGACCAAGGCCGGGCTGGAAAAGGCGCTCGGCAAGCCCAGCGGCGTCAACAAGGTCGGCCCGATCGAGCAATGGACCTACAAGACGTCCGATGGTTCCGTCACCTTCCTCATCACCGGCGACCGCGTCGCGATCTCAGCCGGCGGGACCGACCGCAAGAACTGATCCTGTTTCGCCGGACTTGGCCGCCCTGCTGAAAGGGGCGTAAGCTTCCCCCCGACCGAACGCCAGGGAGAGTGCGATGCTCGACACCCCGAAGAAGGTGAAATTCCGCCGGCTCATCGAGTCGACCAAGGAAGACCACGACATCCTCCAGCCCTATCTGGCGGAAGAGAA
Organism: Alphaproteobacteria bacterium; assembly: GCA_947473325.1. GTDB lineage: Bacteria > Pseudomonadota > Alphaproteobacteria > SHVP01 > SHVP01 > CANJEJ01. The sequence goes on from CANJEJ010000039.1 coordinate 15,542, forward strand.
CAAGCACATAGCCGACCATGTGCTGGGCCTGCTCAAGGGCCAGGCCGGCAACCCCGGCCCGCTGCTGGTCGACATGTACGAACATGGCCTGCAATGCGCGACCCATGCCGAGCGCGACGGCGCCGACGAGGAAACCATCGTCTGCGCGCTGCTGCACGACCTGGGCCATTTCATCGCCCCGCATGCGCATGGCGCCTTCATCGCCGAGATCCTCAAGCCCTATATCTCGAGCGTGAACTACAACGTGCTGCGCAACCACACGGCCTTCCAGGGTCACTATTTCTTTCACCACATCGGTATGGACCGGAACCTGCGCGACAAGTGGAAGGACGAGGCGTGGTACGACGCCGCCGTCACCTTCACCGGCAAGTGGGACCAGGCCGCCTTCGACCCCGACTTCACGCCCGAGCCGCTCGAGCATTTCGAGCCGATGGTGCGCCGCATCTTCGCCCGCCAGCCCTTCCTGTATGAGAACGCGATCAAGGACTGAGGTCGGCCGCGCTCGTGGTTCGTCAAGCTCACCATGAGGACTGAGTTTCTGTAGGAGCCCTCGTCCTGAGCCTGACGAAGGACGAGCGGAGTTTGCCCCACCGTGTCTGACCTCGCCTTCCTGTCCGCCACCGATCTGGTCGCGCGCTATCGCGCCCGCACGCTGTCGCCGGTGGAAGCGACCAATGCGGCCCTCGCCGCGATCCGGCAACGCAATCCCACGCTGAACGCGTTCAAGCTGGTCGATGAAGATTTCGCGCTGGCCGCCGCGCGCGAGTCGGAAGCGCGGTGGCAGAAGGGCGCGCCATTCGGGCCGGTCGATGGCGTGCCGACGTCGATCAAGGATCTCATCCTCGCCAAGGGCTGGCCCGCCCTGCGCGGCTCGCGCCTGATCAATCCGGACCAGCCCTGGGCCGATGACGCGCCCGGCACCGCGCGCCTGCGCGAATCGGGCGCGGTGCTGCTCGGCAAGACCAACACGTCGGAATTCGGCTGGAAGGGCGTGACCGACAGCCCGCTTGCCGGCGTCACGCGCAACCCGTGGAATCCGGCGCTGACGCCCGGCGGCTCCAGCGGCGGCGCGGCGGCGGCGCTGGCGAGCGGCATGGGCGCGCTCGCGCTCGCCACCGATGGCGGCGGATCGATCCGCAACCCGGCGCATTTCACCGGCCTGTGCGGCATCAAGGGCACCTTCGGCCGCGTGCCCGCCTGGCCGGCGAGCCCGATGGGCACGCTCGGCAATGTCGGACCGATGGCGCGCACCATGACCGACGTCGCGCTGATGATGAACGTCATCACGCAACCCGATGCGCGCGACTGGCTGTCCCTGCCGCCCGATGGCGTCGACTATCTCAGGGGGCTTGAAGACGGCGTCGCCGGCTGGCGTGTCGCCTTCTGCCCCACGCTCGGTTTCGCCAAGCTGCACCCGGAAGTCGAGGCGCTGGTGCGCAACGCCGCCGATGTCTTCCGTCGCATGGGCGCGGTGGTGGAAGACGCCGATCCCGGCATCGGCAACACGCTCGCCACCTTCAACACCCACTGGCATGTCGGCGTCGCCGCGTCCTTCGGTGGCATGCCGGCCGACAAGATCGCCCTGCTCGACCCCGGCCTCGATCATTTCGTCGAACTGGGCATGAAGGTGTCCGGCGCTGACTTCGTGCGCGCGCAGGTGGCGCGCGCCGAGATCGGCGCGAAGATGCGCCTGTTTCACCAACGCTATGACCTTCTGCTGCTGCCCACCGCGGCAGTGCCCGCCTTCCCGGTCGAGAACCGCGACCCGCCCGGCGTGGCGCCCGACGACTGGAATGCCTGGACGCCTTTTTCCTATCCCTTCAACATGACCATGCAGCCCGCCCTGTCGGTGCCCATGGGCTTCACGAAAGCGGGATTGCCGCTCGGCCTGCAGATCGTCGGCGGCATGTATGCGGACGCCCGTGTGCTGCGCGCCGGCCGCGCCTTCGAGCGCGAACTCGCCCTGCCCGCACGCAAACCCGCGCTATAGTTCGCCCGGCACGCGCCGGGCCGTTTCGCGTTGAATTCGCCACCCGGCGCGGCTAACAATCGCTGGCCGGTCCTGTTTTGGTCCGGCCAACAAACGGCATTCAGGGGCAAGGCATGGCGACGACCGTGGTGCGGGACGGAATCATCTGGACTGGCGGCGCGAGCCCGCAGGTTCACGCCCGCCGCGACCTTGTCATCGAGAACGGCACCGTCGCCGCCATCGAACCGGCTTTCCGCGGCCGCGCCGACACCGAGATCGACGCCGGCGGCTGCCTGGTCGTGCCTGGCCTGGTCAACGCCCATGTCCATGCCGGCTGCAGCCCGCATATCCGTGGCATGACGGAAGACGCGGCGATTCCCAAGACCGGCGCCTATTACCACGCGCTCGGCTCCGTCCTCACCATGGGCTACCAGCAGCTGTCGCGCGACGAATTCGCCGCGCTGATGGAATGGGACTGCATCGCCATGCTGGCGGGCGGCGCCACCACCATCGTCGAGGAGAACTTCGGCGGTCACGACATCTGGATCGAGCTGGTCGAGAAGCTCGGCTTCCGCTCCGACCTTGGCCTGACCTACCCGAACAGCGTTGCGTCCATCGGCTACATCAAGGACGGCAAGATCGTCATGGGCGATCCGGGCGACATCGGCGCCATGTTCCAGGCCGGCCTCAAGCTGCACGAAACGCACAACGGCAAGTTCGATGACCGCCTGCGCATCCACCTGTCGCCGCACGGCCCCGACACGGTGCCGGAGGAGATCCTGCGCGAGACGCGCAAGGCGTGCGACCGGCTGGGCGTCAACGCCAACCTGCACCTCGCCCAGCACCTTGAAGAGCGCAACACCATCGCGAAGAAGAGCGGCGGCAAGACCTCGATCGAGTTTCTCGACAGCCTTGGCTTCCTCGGGCCCCATGTCATGGGCATGCATGTCACCTTCGTCGAGAAGGGCGACATCGGGATTCTCGCCAGGACCCGGACCAACGTGGTGCATGGCTCGTACCGCAAGGCCAAGGAAGCCCTAATCAGCCCGTTCTGGGATTTCGTCGCCGGCGGCGTCAACGTCGCCATCGCCACCGATTCCTTCTCGCATGACATGATCCAGGACCTGCGCTTTGCCGCCATGCTGGGCAAGATCCGCAACAAGGACGTCGGCACGCCGAATGCCAGCCAGGTGCTGGCCTGCGCCACGGCGGGTGCGGCCACGGCGCTGCGGCGGCCCGACCTTGGCCATATCGGCATCGGCGCCCGCGGCGACATCGCCGTCATCGACCTGGGATCGCCCTTCAACTCGCCGGTCTATGACCCGCTGCGCAGCCTCGTCTATTACTCCAGCGCCCGCGACATCCGCTGGACGCTGGTGGACGGCAAGCCGGTCACGAAGAATGGCCAGGTGCTTGGCACCGACATGAACGCCGTGCGCCAGCGCGCCCACGCCGCCGCCGAGCGGCTGTGGATGCTCGCCGAAAAAGACGGCTTGCTGCCGAAGGACCGCTTTCACCACGATCACGGCCACACCCATTGAGGCAGGCCGGAAAACCCGGGAGGACACGAAGATGAAGAACCTGTTTGCCAAGACCGCGATCACCGCGACAGCAGCGCTGCTGCTGGCGGTGACGCCCGCCGCCGCCCAGTCGTCGGCCGAGCTTTACGAAAAGGCCAAGACCGAGAAGAAGGCGTCGCTCTACACCGACATCCAGGTGGAAGTGGTGCAGGCCGTCATCGACGGCTTCAAGAAGAAGTATCCGGGCGTCGATGTCGACTTCTACCGCGGCGATTCGGGCCAGGTGATGCAGCGCTTCGAAACCGAAAGCGGCGCCGGCCGGCATGATTCCGACCTCGTCACGCTGACCGACCGCCAGGCCAAGCTGCTGCATGCCAAGGGCTTCACCATTCCCTACAAGGCCAATGGCGTCGAGAAGCTGCCGGTCGAGCTGCATGGCAAGGACCACGCCTGGACCACCTATGGCACGGTCCAGCTCGGCATCGCCTGGAACAGCGACCTGGTGAAGGACGCCGACGCGCCGAAGACGTGGGACGACTTCCTGCAGCCCAAATGGGCCGGCAAGCTCGGCATGCAGGACCCGCTGCAGGGCGGCGGCGCCGGCATCTGGGTCGCCACCATGTACGGGTTGTGGGGCGAGCAGAAGTGGAGCGACTACATGAAGAAGCTGGGCGCCCAGAAGCTGCGCTACGCCCGCTATCTCGAGGTGCGCGACATGCTGGCGGGCGGCGAAGTGCACGCCCAGCTCGTCGCCTACCCGGCCTTCACCCAGCCGCTGATCGACAAGGGCGCGCCGATCAAATGGGCGCTGATCGACCCGGCGCTGTTCACCGGCCTGTCGATCCAGCTGTCGAAGAACGCGAAGAACCCCAACGCGGCCAAGCTCTTCATCGACTACATCATCTCGGACGAAGGCCAGAAGATCCTGGCCGACAAGGCGCAGGTCCCGGCGCTGCCCGCCGCGCTGCCCGCCGCCTACCAGCCCATCACCAAGGTGAAGCTGGTGCCGCAGGCGCATGAGCTGGAAGCCGAGAAGGCCGACTTCTTCAAGGCGAAGATGCAGGAATACTTCGTCCGCTAACCCCAGGACGAGGAAGACACCC
>CANJEJ010000040.1 GCA_947473325.1 Alphaproteobacteria bacterium
GGCTGCCTTCTGAAAGACAATATGGAAGAGGCGCAGGTCGGAGCGCAGCAGTGAGAGAACGCGGCCTGGCTGTTCGGTGCGAAGGGACCGTCACCTTTGTCTCCCCGCTGCGTTTGTCGTGTGCCTTTGCCCAGGGCCGATGAGGGAGTACACCGATGCTGAGAATCCTGCTGATCGTCGTTCTGATTCTGGTCGTGCTGTCGTTCTTCGGCGGCTATTCCGGCTTCATTCCGTCCAATTTCGGCTATGGCGGTGGCGGCGTCGGCCTTGTCCTGCTGATCGTCCTGCTGGTGCTGCTGCTGCGATAGCAGGCACGCGCCGCCCTACGCCTTCTTCTCGCGCGCGCGGTCGTGGCGGCCGGTGGGCAGGCCATAACTGGGATAGAACTGCCGCGCCCAGTGGCGATAGCGTGCCAGCGCGGATTCGCCGTCGGCCAGCGCCGGCCGGTCGAGATGCGTCTTGCGCGACCAGATGGCGAAATCGCGCTGCAGGTCTTGCACGAATCCCTCCAGCGCGCGCTGCCGCACCACCCGTTCGACCCGGCCCCGCGGCATCAGGCCGAGCATCGGATGCACGCGGCTCGCGACAAAGTCGCGCCGCACGCTCACGCCGATCCGCAGATCCATCTTCCCTTCGGCCGTCGGCGTGGCGAGGACGAAGTTGCGCACGAAGAGGCCGTGGGTGGCCGCGCTGACATCGACGCGGGAATAGCCGAGGCCCCAGGACTCGACGGCAAATTCCGTGCGCACGGCGCGGCTCCAGCGGCCGAACAGGCCGGTGTCGCGGCGCAGGGCATAGCGCGCGCGGAGATGCGGGCCATCAAATTCGACCGGTGCGGTGGACGACACGTTCTGATGTTCGTGCAGGATCGCCAGCCGATGGAGATCGACGCCGCTTTCGGTCGTGTCCTGCGGATGCGCAGACAGCGAAAAGGCGGCGGTGGCGAGCGGGGTGAAGTTTTCCGCGGCGAGGACGGGCGGATCCCAGGTGGGCGCCACGCCGAGCGGATCGTGCCACACCAGCAGGATGCCGTTCACTTCGCGCAGCGCCTTCATGGCGAGGCGCGCACGCGGCGGCGGGCGCGTGCCCTGGCCGGTTGCAACGCAGGCACCATCGGTGCCGAAGCGGAAGCCGTGCAGCGGGCAGCGCAACGTGCCGTCCTCGACCCGGCCCTGGCCGAGGTGGGTGCCGAGATGCGGGCACCACGGATCGGATGCCGCGGCCAGCCCCGCCTCGGTGCGGAACAGCACCAGTTCGCCGCCCATGAAGGCGCGGGTCAGCACGGCGCCCGGCCGCAACTCGTCGGAAAAGCCGACGGCGAACCAGCCCTGCGGAAATGGCGGCAACGAACGCGCGGACACAACACCCCTCCCCGCGCCACCGGAACGGCGGCGCCGCCAATGATGGCGCGAAGCGACCAGACCATGGGAATCTATTTTGCCGATTTTCCTAGATATCTTTCAATTATGCCTATCTGTGTTCCAATACGCGCCAGCGTGACATGCGGCAGCAATGGAAAAGTGCTTCATTTCATGAAATGATTCTTTGGCTCCCGCCATGGATCGAAGCAGGCCGGCTCATCAATGACTAGGCAATATAAACGGGCTCCGATAACAGAAGCGGTTATCGAAATTCGAATCGAGCCTGCTTTGCCCGATGCGGTGGTTGATCAGCTTCATCGGAAATTGAAGACGTCATACCCCCTATCCAAACGCACAGCAAAAGTGGGGGTCCACGTAAATATTGAGGAGAAGCAAACCAAAATCGAAGCCGAGGAAAAGGGCTACAGGCTGAGCAATACAGACGGCACTGACGTCGTCGTTGTGACCAGCAGTGCCTTTTCTCACTCTCGCTTAGCCCCATATCTGGGGTGGGAACAGCTTCGGGGCTTGGCCGAAGAGGAATGGCAGACCTGGAAACGAGCGGTTGGTTACAAGAAGATAAGTCGCATAGGAGTTAGGTTTATTAACCGGATTGATATCCCCGCGAAACGCGGGTCAAAAGTGCTTATCGAAGACTATTTGAGGCTGTACCCGCAGGTTCCCGAGAACGGCTCGATACCTTCGCTCAATCATTACACGATGCAGGTAGCCGCCGAAGTCACCGAGATCGAAGGAATAATCGTCGTCAACTCCGGAAGTGTTGCCTCTCCCCTAGTGGATCATTCGTCCTTTGTGCTCGACTTAGATATTTCACGCCAAACCAACATCCCTCAGAATGACAAAGATTTATGGGCTTTTGTCGAAACCATTCGTTCATTCAAGAATTCTGTTTTCGAAATGTGCATTACAGACAAATCACGCGAGATTTTTGACTCATGAGTGTCCTTGCGATTCACCGGGAACGCAAAAATTTGGCCCATTCCTGGAAGCTCGGCCTCCAACCTAACCTATCGTCAGGAGGTGTGAGCCAAGATGCGCTAAGGATTGCTAGCGCATTGAAGGCGTTGGGCGCTTCGAGTCTTTCGCCTGGAGCAGAGGTAGTTAATCAGCAGCAGAACCGACAGGAAGCACAATCTCTTGCCGAGCAACTCCACGATCGCCTGGCAGAAATAAAAGTTATGACTTCGGGCGTTGCGATGCATCTAGAGAGGGAGTGGCGCGGCAGACTATTCAGCCAGCTCGACAGCTTGCTAAATGCAGAGGATTGGCACGAGGAAGATAAGCCATTGGTAGCATCGTCCTTTCGTACTTTTTTGCGGACGATTCTCTTCCTAAGGTCCAGCGTTAGACCTGGGCTCGGAATATCTAACCAAGGTCACCTTGTCGCTGCGTGGACAGCAGGAACAAATCGACTCACGCTGGAGTTTCTGCCCAGAGACGTCGTGCGCTGGGTCTTATCGATCGAATTGGAAGACGGGAGAGAGCGCGCCGCTGGCGATACTATAGTTAGTCGTCTCCCGGAAGTGATTGCGCCGTACGGCCCTGAGCGATGGTTCAATGCCAACAACGTATCTTCCTCCAACTGACAACGTCGTTCGTTTCGTTAAGAACCGTCTGCTGAGGCGTGACAGCGACGACAATGTTATTGGCGTGCTGCCTGGTGCATTTGAGCTTAGAGAAGACGAAACTTACCTCTCTGTGACATGGATCGAGTATTTCGCTGGATCAGCCGAGGAGAGACTTGAAGCCGCTGTGCGGGCAGTTAAGGAACAGTTGACCGTCAAACCAAAGGATGGTTTTGCGCTGGCGGGCGTTGCGCGCCTTACTGAAATTGCTGAAACGGTCTCAGTTCGCATTAGGATCACCCATGAGCCGTTGCCAAAGAACAATGGGCACAGCGGAATTCGTGGCCTGCCCAGAGATCATGTTGACTTGCTCGCGCGCCTTGCCGATGAAGCCTGTCACGACACAAGAATTGCAGGCACATTTCCGTAGATGAACTGATCGGGGGCGTGAGATCCCCCGATCTAGATCCTCTTTAAGCCGCCTGGCGCACGAAGAGCGCGGCGGCCTGGGCCTCGGCGGCGGCGGCGCCCTTGGCGGCGGCTTCGGGACCCATTGCCTGGCCATCGACCGTGACCACGGTGACGTCAGTGAGGCCGAGGAAGCCCAGCATGTGCTTCAGGTAGGGCAGCTGGAAGTCCATCGCCTGCATCGGGCCCTGGTATATGCCGCCATGGGCATCGACGAGGTAGACCTTCTTGCCGGTGGCGAGGCCTTCGGGCTTGCCTTCGGCGCTGTAGCGGAAGGTGCGGCCGGCGCGGGCGACATGGTCGAACCACGACTTGAGCGTCGAGGTGACGCCAAAATTGATCATGCCAGCGCAGATGACGACGATGTCGGCCGCGAGCAATTCATCGACCAGCGTGTCCGATAGCAGCAGCGCCGCCTTCTGCGCCTCGCTCAACCCGTCGGGCGGGGTGAAAAGACCGGCGAGCAGGTTGCCGTCGAGATGCGGCAGCGGGCTGGCGGCAAGGTCGCGTTCCAGCACCTGGGCGCCCGGATGGGCCGTGACGAGCTGATCGACGATCTGGCGGCCGATGCGGGTGGACTGCGACGCCGCGCCGCGCGGGCTGGACGTGAGGAAAAGAATTTTCGTCATGGGATGGCCCTTGGATGAGGCCGGTGGCTCGACGCCCCGGGGTTGAACATGGTACCGTTCGGTAACATTTATCCTATGTTAGTTACCGGTAAGTAACAGTCAAGGGGTGCCATGGTGCAATCTGCTGCCAGCCAGACGACCCCATCGGCCGAGGCCAAGGCCCCACCGCCGCGCGAGCGCATCCTGGCGGCGGCGAGCGACCTGTTTTACCGGCATGGCATCCGCGCCGTCGGGGTCGATGCCGTGGCCGAGGCCGCCGGCACCAACAAGATGACGCTCTACCGTCACTTCGAGTCGAAGGACGCGCTGGTGGCGGCCTACCTAGCCGGCCTCGCGGCCGAGAGCGATGGGCATTGGGATGCGCTGGAACGCGCGTATCCGGGCGATTCCCGGGCGCAGCTCATGGCGTGGCTGAAGGAGATCAGCAGCCATCTCGGCGGTGATTCGCGCGGCTGCGCCCTGGCCAACGCAGCGGTCGAACTGCCCGAGATCGACCATCCGGCACGGCGCGTGATCGAGGCCAACAAGGCGGCCCAGCGCGACCGCCTGGCCGCCCTGTGCAAGGCGGCCGGCGCGCGCGAACCCGACCTTCTCGCCGACGAAATCTTCCTGCTGATCGAAGGCGCCCGCATCAGCCTGCAAAGCGTGGGTCCAACCGGCCCCGGTTCCCGCCTTCTCGCCATGGCTGAGCGACTGGTGCGCGACAGCTTCAACTAACCACGACTGACGACAACGCGACACTTCGGGCTAGACTGCCTCCATCCTTCTGGATGTTCCATATCCGGAAGCAACAATGTGCGGGCAACGTCCCGCCGACGGGAGATGTCGATGCCATCCAATTTCCGCCTGCCGGCCGTTGCCGGCGTGACGCTGGCCGCCCTGCTGGCCAGCACCGCCCATGCCCAGACCATTCGCGTGGCCAACCTCGACGCGCCGGTGAATCGGGGCGAGCCGAGCGGGTCGAGCTACCAGCACACCTACACCTGGGAAGCGATGCTTGACGCGATGACGACGGTGGAGGGCGACGGCTCGCCCGGCCCGCGCCTTGCGCTTTCCTGGGAGAACAAAAGCCCGACCACATGGGTATTCAAGCTGCGCCCGGGCGTCACCTTCCACGCCGGCACGGCGTTCAATGCCGACGCCATCGTGTCGGCGATCACCTACATGAACTCGGATGCCGGCAAGACGACGATGCCATCGATCCAGGGCACGCTGCGCTACATCACCAAGGCAACCAAGCTCGACGACATGACGGTCGAGATCACGACCGAGACGCCCAATCCGATCGTGCCGGCCGAGATCGCCGCGCTGCGGATCGTCGACCCCAAGGCCTTTGCCGAGCTGGGCCGCGAGAATTTCGGTAGCAAGCCGTCGGGCACCGGGCCGTTCCGCGTTACGTCGTGGGACAATACCAAGGTGGAGATGGTCCGTTTCGACGGCGGCGTGCGCAAGGCGAAGGCGAGCGGCATCCAGATGTATTTCATGCCGGAAACGCCGACCCGCGTGCAGGCCTTCGGCAGCGGCCAGGTCGACATCGCCTTTGGCGTCGGTGCCGACGCCAAGAGTTCGATCCAGAATGCGGGCGGCAAGCTGAATGCCGGCCCGGCGCCGAGTGTCAGCGTCGGTGTCATCAACATGGGCAAGGGCGGCTGGACGGCAGACAAGCGGGTCCGCCAGGCCTTCAACCACGCCATCGACAAGAGCTTCGCGCAGACGCTGCTGGGCGGCTACACCCAGGCAGCGAGCCAGCCCGCCTCGAAGACGGTCAATGGCTTCCAAGCCGACATCAAGCCCTATGCCTATGACACCGCAAAGGCCAAAGCGCTGCTCAGCGAAGCGGGTTTCCCCAACGGCCTGAACGTGACCTGGGAGGTGACGACCAACAACGCCGACCTCAGCAACGTGAACCAGTATGTGGCCCAGCAGCTCGCGGCCGTGGGCGTGAAGGTGGATCTCAAGATCATCAGCCTGCCCGACCTCGTCGCCCGCGCGCAGGCGACAAAGCAACCCGAAGGCGAGATGCACACGTTCAACTACGGTGCCAACCCGTCGAACGACATGATGCGGTCGGTGAACGCCTTCCACTCCTGCAAGGCGCGACAGAAATGGGCCTGCCTGCCCGAGGCCGAAGACACGATCGCGGCGGTGAACAGCGAGTTCGACACGAAGAAGCGGGCAGAAGGCCTGCGCAAGATCGCGCAGATCTATCATGACCAGGCCCCGGTGATCTGGCTCTACGAGCAGTATGAACTCGATGCGCTGTCGCCGAAGGTGAAGAACTTCAAGAACGAGAACTGGCGCATCAACTGGGCCGACATCGAAATCAGCGGCTGAACCCGACCAGACTTCCAAACGGAAACCGCCGCGCCAATTTCTTGGCGCGGCGGTTCCTATTTTCAACCCATGGCCTGCTCGCGCAGACGGCACGGGCCGAAGCCGTAAAGTCTAGTGACGCGGCATCTTCTCACCGGAGAACTTGTCGCGCTGCATTTCCTGTGCGCCCGGTGATACGCCGCCATCCTTGCCGCGGCTTTCATCTTCCGCGCCGATGCTCTTCTTCTCCATCGGTGCGAAAGACGCATCCTTGCCGCTCTTGTCGCCCTTCAGCTGCTGCGGCTCGCCCTTGCTCGGGTTGGCCGGGTTGCTCGGCATCGACTGCGGCTGTTTCGGCTGCTGCTGATTCTGCTGCGGCTGCTTCGACGCATTTTCGTCGGGCTGCGGCTGCTTCGGCTGCTGCTGCTGATCCTGCTGCGGGGATTTTTCCGGCTTGGCCGGGTTCGTATTGTTCTGCTGGTTCGCCATAACGCAAAATCCTTTACTCAAACTCAAAGCACTGATCCCACAGAGCAAACGCAGCCTCCTTCCGCTCGTTCCAGAATGGTACGGAGGTGTGGGAAAGGCCGGCTCTTGCGGTGCTGTGTTACGGTTCGTGGCGGTTGAGCGCCCACAGTCCGTCGTGCCATTCGAGCAGCGTCATCTCGGCCATGTTCACGGTGCGGTAACCGCCGTGCACGCCACGCGCCGGGTTGAACAGGAAGAAGCCGGGCTTCAGCGGTGCCGGATCGCCCGCCACCACGTCGCGCGTCAGGCAAAAAATTTCCTCGTTGCAGGGATGCCATTCGGCGCCGAGGCCGGTGACGCCCGCCGGGATGGTGAGATGCCGCGTGTCCGCACCAGTGACGGGATCCTGCCACAGCACGCGGCGGATCACGCCGGTGGGCTTGCCATTCGAGAGCGACGGCGAAATTGGGACATCGCGCGGCACCACCACCGCCAGGGCATCCGCCTTGCGCTCCTCGTCCCGCGCCGGGCGATAAGTCTGCGGCCCATTGCAGATCAGGATGAAACGGACAGACCCTTGTGTGCGCCAGCGGAAGCGGTGGCCGGACGGATCGAAGAAAAAGCTGCCGGCGGCCACGGTGCCGTCCAGGCCCTGCAAGCTGCCCTCGAGCACGTAACCCTGCTGCCCCACCGCGCCCGCGAGCAGGCCGGAGTCAAAGCCCGCGGGCAGATCGACAACCGCGCTGCGCAGCGACCCATCGTCGTGGCGGCGCAGAACCCGCGCGCTGGCGCCCGGCTTCAACCCGTCAAGGCGCAGCGCCACGATCCCGAGCGTGGCGGAATCGTCCAGCCGTGAGACGTTGAACAGAAGGTCGGTATCGGTCATGGGGAGCTCCCGTGGAAGGCCGCCAGCTTTCTCCAGCCGCCGCGGCCACACAAGGGTTTCGGTTTCGCGCGACCGGGCCGTGAACTAGTCTTGGGCCATGACCATCCGCCTGTGGCCCATCACCGAGAATTTCGGCGCCGAAGTGGAAGGCGTCGACCTGCGCAAGCCACCCGCCGGCGACACGCTGGCGGCGCTGGAACAGGCCTTCGCGCGCCATGCCGTGCTGGTGTTCCCGGAGCAGGTGCTGACGCCGGACCAGCACCGCGACGCTGCCGCCGCCTTTGGCTCGCTGGAACCGATGGCCGCGCGGCCCGCTGGCAGCGACAAGGCCGGGCGAACGATGGAGCACCTGATCGATGTCTCCAACCTGACAGATGCCGACCGGCCGTGGGACGCCGACAGCCGGTCGCGCGGGGTGCAACTCGCCAACCAGCTCTGGCATACCGACAGCTCGTTCAAATTCGTGCCGGCGCGCGCCTCGTTCCTTTACGGCCGCAGCATCCCCGCCTTTGCCGGACAAACCGAATTCGCCGACCTGCGCGCTGCCTGGGATGCACTCGACCCGGCCACGCAGGCAGTGATCGACGGGAAGGTCGCCTATCATTCGCTGCTGACGTCGCGGCGCAAGACCGGCTTCAGCGACTTCAGCGCCGCCGAGGTGGCCGCCATGCAACCGGTGCCGCAGGTGCTGGTGCGCCGGCTGCCGTCCGGCCGGCGCTCGCTCTACCTCGCCTCGCATATCGGCGCGATCGCGGGCATGGCAGACGGGGAGGCGCATGCGCTGGTCGACCGGCTGATCGCCCATGCGACACAGCGCCAATTTGTCTACAGCCATCGCTGGCGCGCAGGCGATCTCGTGATGTGGGACAACCGCTGCACCATGCACCGGGTGAAGCCGTTCGACGACCTGTATGCGCGGCGTGACCTGCAGCGCGCCACCGTGCTCGATAGCGCCAATTCCTGCGAGCTTGCCGGTGTGGCCGTCGCCTGAAGGCTGGTGCCCGCTGCCGGACTTGAACCGGCACTCCCTTGCGGGAAACGGATTTTAAGTCCGCTACGTCTACCATTTCGCCAAGCGGGCCAGCCGCTTACCCTTTACGGCGGAAGCGTCCGCCCCACAAGCACGCTTGACGGACCGCCACGCGCGCGCCTCAATGACCCGGCCAGACCTCGGGAGACAGCGATGATCGTGCAGAACGCGCCGGCGGGTGAGCCGCATTTCGTCATCACCATGGAGCAGCACACGGCCTTTGCCGATGCCATGGCGCGCGCCTTCGGCAACGGGCAGTTCGAGCCCCTGTCGCCGCGCGAGGACATGCTCTTCGTCGTCGGCCACCACGATGCCGGCTGGTCGGTGGTGGACGCGGAGCCCGGCCTGGATGCGCAGACCGGCCTGCCGTGGTCCCTGCGCGGCACGCCGCGGGAAAAGCTGCTGCAGACGAGCTATGGCTCGCCCGACTACAACGAGAAGCACAGCGATTATGCCGGCCTGCTCAGCAGCATGCATATCTATGGGCTGCAGAACGGCCGCTATGGGCTCATGCCCAGCCGCGCGGTCGACAGCCTGGCGCCCGAGGCGCGCGCCGTGACTGAGAAGATGATGAACGACCAGCTCGCCCGTCAGGAAAAACTGAAGGCGAAGCTCGCCAAGAACCCGCAGACCGCGCCCTGGATCGAGGACAAGCACCTGTTCCAGAACTACAAGCAGCTGCAATTCTTCGACCTGGTCGGGCTCTATTTCCACCAGACGCACCCGAAGCTGCGCAAGACCGACACCATTCCCGGCGTGCCGATGAACCGGGAGCGCGACACGCCGATAACGATCACGCCGGTTGACGAGAAGACCTATCGCTTCGCCCCCTTCCCCTTCGCGAATGACGGGATGGAGATCGATTTCGAGGGGCGCTGGTTCAGGCCGGTGGCCAACCCGCAGGGCGTGGATGCCAAGAAGGCGATCTATTCGCTGCCTGTCACCACGCAGACGCTGCGCTTCGTCGCCTAGACGAGAAGCGGGGCGACATCGGTCCAGCGATAGCAGACCTCGGTCAGGTCGAGGCCGAGAAAGCCCGAGCGACGTGTCTCGCTGAGTTCGCCGCCGATATGGGCGTAGAAATCCCGCGCCAGCGCGTTTTCCTGCAGCACCCAGATGGCAAGCTGCGTCATGCCGCCGGCCGCCAGCGCTTGGGCGCCGGCCTTCACCAGCGTCACGCCGACACCTCCACGTTGCCAGGCGGGCAGCACATAGAGCGCGCTGATTTCGCCCTGGTCGCGCGCGCGCGTGCCGCGTTCATGGGTGCAGTCGGCGAAGCCGATGATGCCGTCCTTGCCCGCCTCGGCGATCAGGGTCACGCCCAGGCGGTCGGGCTTGTCGAGCACGTCGGCCCACATGGCCGCGTGGCGGATGTCGGACATGCCATCGAGATAGGCGGCCGGCAAGATATCGCGATAGGTCGCCTGCCAGGTGCGGACATGGACATCGGCGATGCCGGCGGCATCATCGAAGTCCGCCTCGCGTATAAGGAAGGCGGCCGATTCCGCCATCAGACCACGGCTTCGTCCACGGGATCGCCGCCAAGGCCGCGGATCATCGCGCGCACCTCGTCCGCCGCGCGGTCGAGCTTTGGCTCGTCGATCGCGCGCAGCACGAGACTGGTGCCGGCCCGGCCGTTGCGGAAGAAGGGGTAGGAGCCCATCTCGACATCCGGGTAGCTGTCCTGCAGCGCCTTGAACTGTTTGGCCAGCATCCCTTCGCTCAGGGTCGAAACGATGGCGCGCGAGCGCAGCGGCGCGCCGCCGGTCAGGCGGTGCTTCAGGCTGTCGAACATCGACTGCATGATGCGTGGCACGCCCGCCATCACGAAGACATTGCCGACCTGGAAACCCGGCGCCTTGCTGACCGGGTTCTCGATCAGCGTGGCGCCGCGCGGCGTCGTCGCCATGCGCAGGCGCGCTTCGGTCAGGTTCTGGTCGCCGTAGTGGTCCAGCAAGATCGCACGCGCCTCCGGATGCAGTTCCCACGGCAGGCCGAAGGCCTTGGCCACGCATTCCGAGGTGATGTCGTCATGCGTCGGGCCGATGCCGCCGGTGGTGAAGACATAGTCGAATTTGGCGCGTACCTCGTTGAGCGTGGCGATGATCGTCGCTTCGATATCGGGGATGACGCGCACCTCCATGAGGCGCACGCCGATTTCGCCCAACCCCTTGGCCAGGAAATTGATGTTCACGTCCTGCGTCCGGCCGGAGAGGATTTCGTTGCCGATGATCAGCACGGCGGCGGTGTAGATGCGGGTCTGGTCCATGGCGGGGTTATAGCATGAGCCGTTTCGGGTATCCTCCGCCGCCATGCAGTTCGACCCGCCCCTCGTTCGCGCCCAACTGGTCAGGCGCTACAAGCGCTTCCTGGCTGATGCCCTGCTGGAAGATGGCCGCGCCGTCACCGCGCATTGCCCGAACACGGGCAGCATGATGGGGGTCTGCGAACCCGGCTCCACCGTATGGCTGAGCCCGAAGCAGGGCGGCAAGCTCGACTGGGGTTGGGAACTGATCGAGGACACCAGCCACGGCGCCCCCACCCTGGTCGGCATCAACCCGATGAACCCGAACCGGCTGGCCGAGGAAGCCATCCGCGCCGGCCGGGTGCCGGAACTGGCCGGCTATTCCTTGCTGAAGCGCGAGGTGAGGTATGGCAGCGAGAACTCGCGTGTCGACCTCTTGGCGGAAGCGCCGGGCCATCCCACCTGCTACATCGAGATCAAGAACGTCCATTTGCGGCGGAAATCCGGCTTGGCCGAGTTTCCCGATTCCGTGACCGCCCGCGGTGCCAAGCACCTGCGGGAACTGGCCCAGATGGTGCAAGAGGGTCATCGGGCGGTGATGTTCTTCCTGGTCCAGCGTCAGGATTGCGACCGGTTTTCTGTCGCCGCCGATATTGATCCCACCTATGCCCAGGCCCTGAGCGAGGCCCGGTCGCGGGGAGTGGAGACGATCTGCTATGGTTGCCGGGTCAGCCCGGCTGAAATTGCCGTCGCGCGCCCTCTGGCGCTCGACATTTGACGAATAACGGTAACCCGATGATCTACACCGACGCCGCCACCGCCCCTGTCCGCAACACGGGCATGATCAAAGTTCACCAGGAGGACGAGTTCGCCGGCATGCGCCGGGCGGGACAACTCGCCGCCGAGACCCTGGATTTCATCGCGCCCTATGTGAAGCCGGGCGTCACCACCGAATCGCTCGACGCGCTGTGCCATGACTTCATCGTCAACCGCAGCGCCGTGCCGGCACCCCTGCACTATCGCGGCTTCCCGAAATCCATCTGCACCTCGGTCAACCATGTCGTCTGCCATGGCATCCCGGGACCGAAGGTGCTGGAAGACGGCGACATCGTGAACATCGACATCACCACCATCCTGGATGGCTGGCATGGCGACACGAGCCGCATGTTCTTTGTCGGCGATGTCGGCGTGAAGGCGCGGCGGCTGTGCGACATCACCTATGAAGCGATGATGCGCGGCATCGAGGTGATCCGCCCCGGCGCCACCACCGGCGACATCGGCCATGCCATCCAGAGCTTCGTCGAAAAACAGCGCTGTTCCGTGGTGCGCGACTTCTGCGGCCATGGCCTGGGCCGCGTGTTCCACGACTCACCCAACATCCTGCACTATGGCGCGCCCGGCACGGGCATCGAGCTGCGCGCCGGCATGTTCTTCACCGTCGAGCCAATGGTGAATCTCGGCAAGTGGCAGGTTAAGATGCTGTCCGACGGCTGGACGGCGGTGACCAAGGATCGCTCGCTGTCGGCGCAGTTCGAGCACTCGATCGGCGTCACCGGGTCGGGCTACGAGATCTTCACCACCTCGCCCACCGGCCTGCACAAGCCGCCCTACGCCTAGGCATGGCGAAGCGGCGGCAGGGACTCGCCGACAGCGGCGGGCGGACGTTCCCCGAGGCCGAGACTGCCGATTCCGCAAAGAAGGCCGAGCCGCATTATCACGGCCATCGCGACCGGTTGCGCGACCGCTTCCTCGACGCGGGAGCCGATGCGCTGGCGGACTACGAAATACTCGAACTGCTGCTGTTCAGTGCCATTCCGCGCGTCGACACCAAGCCAATCGCCAAGGCGCTGCTCGACCGTTTCGGCGGACTGTCCGAAGTGCTGGCGGCCCCGCGCGAACGCCTGCAGGAAGTCGAGGGCATCGGCGAAGGTGCCGCCACCTTCCTGAAGGCGGTGCATGCGGCGACCGTTCGGGCCATGCGGTCGGAACTGACGGGACGGGCGCTGCTCAATTCCTGGGACAAGCTCACCGACTACTGCCGCGCCGCCATGGGGCAGGACCCGGTTGAATCCTTCCGCGTGCTGTTCCTCGACGCCAAGAACGCGCTGATCCGCGACGAGGTGCAGAACCGCGGCACGATCAGCGAGACCGCGGCCTATCCACGCGAGGTGATCAAGCGGGCGCTGGAACTGTCGGCGAGCGCCGTGATCCTGGTGCACAACCACCCGAGCGGCGACCCGACACCGTCGATGGCCGACGTGCAGCTGACCAAGACCATCGTCGCCGCCGGCAAGCCGCTGGGTGTGCAGGTGCATGACCATCTCGTCGTCGGCCGCCACCGGGTGGCAAGCTTCCGCAGCTTGGGCTTCCTGTAGACCGCCCGACCGCAAGGAACGGAATGGCAGCCGGTCCTGGCGCTGCTACACCGGGCCCTTCAGGCTGCAATGAAGGAACCCCACATGGTCGCCATGACGGATATCGAGCAGGAATTGCGTTGGCAGGCCGTGGTGAACCGCGACCCGGCGGCCGATGGCCAGTTTGTCTATTCCGTGCGTTCCACCGGCGTCTATTGCCGGCCCTCCTGCCCCTCGCGCCCGGCGCGGCGCGAGAACGTGTCGTTTCACGTCAATGGCGCGGCGGCGGAACGGGCTGGCTACCGCCCCTGCAAGCGCTGCAAGCCGGCCGCGCAGGGCGCCGAGCTTGCGCCGGACTGGAATGCAGTGGCGGCCGCGCTGCATGCAGATGGCGCAGCTGTACTTCCCGCTCTGCTGTCGCCGGACGAATGCCGCGACATCGCAGGGCTGTTCGCGCAGGACAGCCTGTTCCGCAGCCATGTCATGATGGCGCGGCATGGCTTCGGCAAAGGCGAATACAAATACTTCGCCTATCCCCTGCCCGATCTCGCCCAGAGGTTGCGCGCCGCGCTCTATCCCCACCTGGTCCCCATTGCCAACGCCTGGAGCACCGCGCTGGGCAGCGAACAGCACTATCCGGCGCAGCTGGCCGACTTTCTGGCGCAATGCCATGCGGCAGGGCAGACTCGGCCAACGCCGCTGCTGCTCCAATACGGACCGGGCGACTACAACGCGCTGCACCAGGACCTTTATGGTGACCTTGTATTCCCGCTCCAGGTCGCCATCCTGCTGTCGGAACCGGAGCGCGACTTTACCGGCGGCGAATTCGTCCTGACCGAACAGCGTCCACGCATGCATTCGCGCGCCATGGTGATGCCTTTGCGTCAGGGCGACGCGGTTGTCTTCGCCGTGCATCACTGCCCGGTGCGCGGCACGCGCGGTATCTATCGCGTCAACCTGCGGCATGGCGTCAGCCGGCTGCACAGCGGCCAGCGCCATACACTCGGCCTCATCTTCCACGACGCAGCATGACATCGCGTGATTTGTTCGACACCACGGGGGAAGCGCGCCGCGAGGACATCGCTCCCGGCGCGGTACTGTTACGCAGCTTCTGCCGCGAGCGCATCGACGCGCTGCTGGCTGCCATCGATGGTGTCACCGCGATGGCCCCGTTCCGCCACATGACCACGCCGGGCGGTTATCGCATGTCGGCGGCGATGACCAATTGCGGAAACACCGGCTGGGTCACGGACCGCAAGGGCTATCGCTACAGCGCGGCCGATCCGGAAAGCGGCCGACCCTGGCCCGCGATGCCGCCGGTCTTTCTGACGCTGGCTACGGAAGCGGCCATGGCAGGCGGCCATCCGGGCTTCCTGCCCGATGCCGCCTTGATCAACCGCTATGAACCGGGCGCCCGATTGTCCCTGCATCAGGACCGCAACGAACGGGACTTTGCCGCGCCCATCGTCTCGGTGTCGCTTGGCCTGCCCGCCACCTTCCTGTTCGGCGGCGAAACCCGGACCGACAAACAGCAACGCATCAGGCTGCAGCATGGCGATGTGGTGGTGTGGGGCGGCCCGGCGCGGCTTGCCTTTCACGGCGTGGCACCCTTGAAGGAGGGCGAGCATCCCCTGCTCGGCCGCTCCCGCATCAACCTCACCTTGCGCAAGGCGCTCTAGGCCATCTCGAAGATCACTTTGACGACGGATCGCCTGGTCATGCCTCAGACCTTTTCGCCGTGCTCTTGCGGGAAGAACTGGAAATAGGGCTGCGCCTCGGCGAGCACGCGGGCGAAGGATGGCCGTTGCATCAGGCGGTCGAGATAGGCGCGGGTGTGCGGCAAGGACGTAGTGAAGGGCGACACCAGGTTGGCGTAGTAGAGCGCCGGCGCGGCCGCACAATCAGCCAGCGTGAAATCGTCGCCCATGGCCCAGCGGCGTTGCGCCATGACGCGTTCGACCATGCCATAGGCGGTGCCGATCTGGTTGCGCGCGTCGGCCACGCCCATCGGATCCTTGCCATCCACCGGCCGCAGGCGGTTGAGCACGATCTTCTGCATGGGCTCATGCAGGTAGTGGTCGTAGACGCGATCCCACAGGCGCGTCCGCCAGGCAGCCTCGCCATCCGCCGGAATGAAGCGCGTCGCGCCCGGATGATGGTGGTCGAGATATTCGATGATGACGGTCGATTCCGGCACGGCATGACCGCGCGCGTCGTCCTGCAGCACCGGCATCTTGGCGATCGGCCACAGCGCCTTGAAACGATCGCGCGCGTCCGCATCGCCGAGGTCCACAACCAGCGGCGTGAAGGGCGTCGCATTTTCATAGAGCGCGATCAGCACCTTCCAACAGAAGGACGCGAGCGGGTGATAGTGGAAGGTCAGCGCCGTCATGTTTTTTCTCCTCCAGCTGCGGCAGCGGCGCGCCCAGCCGCTCCTTCATCAACCGCCGCGTAGGGTCGGCCAGCGCCTGGAACACCCTGTCGATGGGGCTTGAATAGCCAAGCATTATCTTATGCATGAGATTCGCGGAGGAAAGGCAAGCGCCTCGCTCTCGACACAAATCCGGCCGATCTTTTCGACGAGAGCGAGCCCGGGGCCAACGGAAGAAGATGGCACGCCGCGTGGAACGCTCTGAGGCAACCCTAACCTTTGAGGAACATCATGTTACGCCTGTTGGTCAGCGCGATCGCCCTGTCCTGCACGCTTGCCGTCCCTGTGGCTTCTGCAGAGCCACGTCCCGATGACTACCGCGCCGGTCAGCGCGGCCATGACGTAACCCGCCATCGCGCCGAGGACCGCCGCGGTAGCAACGACCACATCGACCCCAACCCGCGCGGCCGCGACGAAAATGACCGGCGTGACCGCGATGATCAGGACCGTCGCGGTCCAGATCGCGACAGCCGTCAGCACGCCCGCGACCGAGGAGACAATGATCGCGGCTGGGACGGCCGCGATTCAGATCGCCATGATTGGGTTCGCCACGACTACCGGACCCAGCCACGCTACATCCATCGCAACATTGTGGTGGTGCGCGATTACTACGCTGGCTGGCGTCCCTATCCGCCCGGTCATGCCCGGCGCTGGCAAGTCGGCTATCCATTGCCGCGCGAGGTTGTGTATTCCGAGCTGCCGCCCGAACTGCTGGTGCGGCTGGAACCGATGCCCTATGGCCACCGCTATGTCCGCGTCGACAACGACATCCTGACGATCGTCATCGCCACCGGCCTCATCGTCGACATTCTCGAGGACTTTGGCCGCGGGTGACTGTCCTCCGCGGATAAGCTTCCGGGGTTGGGGATCGACGGGGGAACCGGCCGATCCCCATTCTCGTAAGTGGTAGCGAAACACCACTTCGAGGCTCCCATGCGCAAGGCTCTTTTCTGTGCCGTCCTGCTGTCTTTCTCCCTCGCGGGGGCGACGGCGGCCTTCGCCGATCCGCCGCCGGGCAAGGGAAACGCAAAGGGGCATGCGACAGCCGCCAGCAAGGTACATGCGGGACAGGCGGAACGGCGTGGCGGCACTTCTCGCCCTGGCAGAGACGTTGTCGTCAAGTTTCCGTCCAGCGACGTCACGGTTGTCCGCGAATATTACGCGGCGCGGAATTTCTGCCCGCCCGGCCTTGCGAAGAAGAACAACGGCTGCCTGCCGCCCGGTCAGGCGAAGAAATGGCAGATGGGCCAGCCCCTGCCGCGCGACGTGATCTTTCATGCCCTGCCGCCCGACCTGCTGGGCCGTCTCGCCCCGGCGCCGGTGGGCACGCGCTATGTCCGCGTCGACAATGACATCCTGAGCATCTCCACCCTCACCGGGATGGTGCTCGATGCCATCGCCAACATGGGACGCGGCTAGTTTTTCTTTTCGGTTATGGGCGGGATTCCCGCCGGCACATCGCCTTCGTGTACATGCACGACAAGCCAGCCGTCCTGCGGAAAGCGCCGCAGGACACAGGTGATGCGGATGTGCCCGGTCAGCGCATTCGGCGGCTTGTATTCGAAGCGGTTGAGAAACCGTACGATCGCGGCATCGCCCCACACATCGGTCACGAAATGGTCGAGCACATGGGTGAGTGTGCCGCGCGCCATTGACTGGTCGTAGTCGGCTGCGACGTACTTCTCGATGTCGCGCCGCGTCACCAACTGTGGCTGGAAGACGTCCCACACCGTGCAGCCGGGATGCATGCAGGCCAGCATGCCTTGCGGGTCGCGGTTGAGAAACCGGTCCCAGATGCGTTTCACCACGGCCTCGCAGGCCGTCTTGTCATCCGTCGTCATGGCGCGATGCTGGCACGGCGCAAGGCGGGACGCCAGCAAGACCGGAAATTTCCCCCGCACTGGCAAACGCCGTGTTCTAGGATGCCGCCCGTCAACACGGGGAAGCGGGCATGTTGCGCGGATTTGTCGAGGCGGGCGAAGGGCAGATTCACTATCGTACGGCGGGCAACGGCGGACCCGCGCCGCTGGTGATGATTCATGCGGCACCGGGCGCCAGCAAGGCTATCACCCGCATCATCGCGACATTGGGCGAGGGACGTGCCGTCTTCGCGCTGGATGCGCCGGGCATGGGCGAGTCCGACCCGCTGCCCGAGGGGGCAGATGCAACCGCCTTTGCCGACGCGCTGCTGGGCGCCGTGCGCGCCCTCGGTATCGACCGCTTCGACCTGTACGGCATCCTGAGCGGCGCGCCGATCGCAGCGGAGATGGCGCTCCGCGCCGGCGGCAAGGTGCGCCGCCTGATACTCGACCGGATGATCCTGCTCGGCGACGACACGCGACGCGAGTGGCTCGCCAGATATGCGCCGGCCGTGCCGCTGGATCAATACGGCAGCCAGATGCGCTTCGTGTGGAATTTCGTGCGCGACGAGTTCTGCTTCTTTCCCTGGTACGAACTGAACGGTCCGAACCGCATGGGCCGCACGCTGCCCTGTGCCGACGCCATCCACGACAAGACGGTGGAGATGCTGAAGGCGGTCCGCAGCTATCACATCTTCATCCGTGCGGGCCTCAGCTATCCGGGGCAGCAGCGCCTGCCGGGCATCACGGTGCCAACGCTGGCCAACAAGGAAGCGGCGGCGCTGATTTCCGGGGCGAAGGTCAAGGAAAGCCGCGCCATTCCGGACGACAGCTTCGAACAGCCCCGGGATATCGCCGCCACCTGCGCGGAAATCGCAGGCTTCCTCGACGCCTAAATCAAGCCTCTCACGGATTCCAGGCGTTTGTCTGCTGGGCCAAGGCTTGCGGAGGGTGGTCTCGCTAGCGCGAGATCATGGGCCCGAAATCCCGCCCGTTGACCATCACCTTGCCGCTATCCTGGAAGGCGATGTCATAGCGATAGGTCGGGCCGGACTTATCAGCCATCGCGGCAAGAATATTGAGCATGATGACGACGCCGGCAAACCGACGCG
This sequence comes from Alphaproteobacteria bacterium, assembly GCA_947473325.1. Taxonomy (GTDB): domain Bacteria; phylum Pseudomonadota; class Alphaproteobacteria; order SHVP01; family SHVP01; genus CANJEJ01. The sequence goes on from CANJEJ010000040.1 coordinate 18,743, forward strand.
TGTCGCGCGCAGCGAGCTGCTTGGCTGCACCTTCAAGCCCTTCAGCACGGATCTTCAGGTCACCGACCACGCCGCTTTTCGTCTGTGCCGTCGGCTTCAGCGTGCCGGTTGCACTGGCCGTCATGCTGGGTCCGCGCAGGTCAAGATTGTCGATCACCACGTCGCTGCCCGCCTGCTGCAGGGTGCGGATCATGCGCTTCTGCAGGTCGTCCGGCTGACCCTGGGCCGCCAGGGCATCGCGGATGAGATTCTCGAGCGGTGCGTTGCGGATCGTGGCGACGACCTTTCCCGTGCGCGGCACCACTTCCGACGGCGCCTGGGCCGAGGTAGCAACCAGGCCGTCGTAGTCGACATTGAGCGCGATGGTGGAGCGCGGCTTGCTGACGTCGGGCGAGGAAAACTTCGCATCCAGCCGCTCCAGCGTGCCGTCGCCTTCGCGGGCGGCCGTCACCATGCTCAGGTTGCGGATCGAAAGCGTTCCGTTCGCCTCGCCGATGGCATTGAGCAACGGCCGCAGGTCGACACCGACGACGCGGTTGGCATCGCCGCCTGCCGCGCGTGCGCGGTCTGCCATGCGCCGTTCGGCGGCGCGGAGGTCTGCCATGCGCAGCTTGTCGCCGGCGACGTCGAAGCTGGCTTGGGCGATGCGGGTTTCAGATGCCTTGGCACCCGTGCTGACGACCTTGATCGCATCGGCATCGGCGCGCAACGTCAGTGCGTGCAGGCCGTTGCCGCTGGCCCGCGTCGCATTGCGCAGGGTGAATTTGGCGATGTCGGTTGTCGTGCCCTGGGCAAAATTGGCCAATGTCACGCCGTCAAGCTGGGCATTGATCGCCATGAAGGTGTCAAGCGCCGGATCCCATTCGCCGCTCAGGCTGCGGCTGCGCGCGGTCAGCTTGCCAATCGGCGCACCGCGCCCGTCGCGCAGCATGGCGCTTTCCGGCAGGCGCGCGGTGAACGCGAGACGGCCATTTGCCGCCGGGGTCACTCGGACAACGACGGGGCCGAGCACGGCATCGCCCTCGCCCGCCGCCAGCGAAAGTTCCGGAATGGTGACGTCGAAGCTGCCGGCGGCCCC
>CANJEJ010000041.1 GCA_947473325.1 Alphaproteobacteria bacterium
GCATGGGGCCCGGTTACTTCCCGACACTCTTGTCCGGGTTGCTATGTGCACTGGCCCTGATTCTGGTCGTACGAAGCTTGTTTGGCACGCGCGAGGCTGCTGACCCGGTGTCTTTGCGACCTGTCTTGATCGTAACCGGGGGCGTCGTCACCTTCGCGGCACTCCTGAAGCCTGCAGGTCTGATCATTGCGATCATGAGCATGGTGCTCATCGCAGCGATCGGTTCATCTCAAGCGAGACCCCTGCCATCACTGCTCCTAGCCCTTGGTCTCGCGGCCGGGAGTGTTCTCGTGTTTGTCACCGGTCTGGGGCAGTCCTTTCCCATCCTCGGGACCTGGTTCGAGGGGTAAGTCGACAATGGAACTTTTCGCCAATCTCGCCATCGGCCTGGAAGCGGCGGTCACCCTTGAGAACCTGCTGTATTGCTTCGTAGGTTGCCTGCTTGGAACGCTCGTGGGTGTCCTGCCTGGCATTGGCCCGGCCGCCACCATCGCAATGCTATTGCCGGCGACATTCACGTTAGGTCCGGCGCCAGCGCTCATCATGATGGCTGGCATATACTATGGCGCTCAATACGGGGGGTCGACGACGGCAATTCTCGTCAACCTGCCGGGAGAAGCGTCTTCTGTGGTCACGACCCTCGATGGCTACCAGATGGCGCGACAGGGGCGAGGCGGCGTGGCGCTGGCAACCGCTGCAATCGGGTCCTTTTTTGCCGGCACTGTTGCGACATTGGTTATTGCCATGTTCGCGCCGCCACTCGCCGAGTTGTCGCTGAACTTTGGTGCGCCAGAGTACTTTTCCCTCATGGTGTTGGGCTTGGTCGGCTCCGTCGTTCTGGCGCGCGGTTCCCTGATCAAGGCGCTCGCCATGATCGTCCTGGGCCTGATGATTGGCATCGTTGGCACAGACCTCAACACGAACATCCCCCGCTTCACGCAGGGATTTCCTGAACTTCAGTCTGGAGTCAGTCTGGTTGCCGTCGCGATGGGCATGTTTGGATTGGGTGAGATCATCCTCAACCTGCAGCACTACACCGCGCAATCCGGTGTTTTCGCTCGAATCACCAGCCTGATGCCGACACGCGCCGACTTTCGTGCCATGTCTGCGCCGATCCTTAGAGGTACCGCCATTGGCAGCGTGCTGGGAATTCTTCCCGGAGGTGGTGCGCTGTTGTCCTCGTTCGCCGCATACAGCGTCGAAAAGAATCTGTCCCGCGATCCGTCAGCTTTCGGGAAGGGAGCCATCCAGGGTGTTGCCGCGCCAGAGGCCGCCAACAATGCGGGAGCACAAACGTCCTTCATTCCGCTGCTGACCCTTGGCATTCCGTCAAATGTCATCATGGCTTTGATGGCAGGCGCCATGATGATTCAGGGAATCCAGCCCGGCCCCGGCGTCATGAAGAGTGACCCGAAGCTCTTCTTTGGCCTCATCGTTTCGATGTGGATCGGAAACCTGATGCTGCTCGTGCTCAATCTCCCCTTGGTGGGCATTTGGGTGCGGCTGGTCCAGGTTCCGTACCGTTTCTTGTACCCCTCGATCATGGTTTTCTGTGCCATCGGTGTTTTCACAATCAATGGCACAACCTTTGATATCTACCTGATGGCGCTGTTCGGGGTTGCTGGATACATTTTTGCCAAGCTGGAGTGTGAAGCGGCCCCTTTACTCCTCGGCATGATTCTAGGCCCATTGATGGAGGAATACTGCCGGCGCTCTCTTTTGCTGTCGCGGGGTGATCCGATCGTGTTTCTTGAACACCCAATCAGCGCAACGCTGTTGGGACTTACCGTCTTGGCCACCCTTGCTGTCGTGAGCCCCAATTTGCGGCGCAAACGTGATGAAGCGCTGAAAGAGTAACCAGCTGGGCGCGAAATTCGGCGATTTGCGAGCGCCCCAAAGCGGTCGGGCGTCACCACGCGCTAGGCAATGTGCTTCGGCTAGGGAATCGCACCCGTTTCCAAACGCGTGTAGCCTCGACCGGCAAAATTCGGCGAGGGCTATCAAGTGTTGACCGTCCATCACCTCCAGACCTCGCAGTCGGAGCGCATCGTCTGGCTGTGCGAGGAGCTGGGCATCGCTTATCAGTTGAAGCGATATCTGCGTGATCCCGTGACTCGCTTGGCGCCGTCCAGAATCAAGGCGCTGCACCCGATGGGCATTGCACCGGTCATCACTGACGGCAGCCTTGTGCTCGGGGAATCGGCGGCGATCGCTGACTACCTGATCCACCGCTACGGCGATGGACGCCTCTCTGTACGGCCCGTCGATGCAGGGTATGCCGATTATCTCTACTGGTTTCACTTTGCCAACGGCACGTTACAGCCGACGCTCGGCCGTCTGCTCGGCTTGCGCCGCCTCAACCTGCCGGACGACCACCCGGTCATCGCTCCATCGCGCACCCGACTCGCAGCGGCGCTTCACATGTTAGAGGCGCGCCTTGCCGTGCAACCATGGCTCGCCGGTGCGCAGTTCACCGCCGCCGAAGTAATGTCGGGCTTTTCGCTAACGACCATGCGGATGTTTGAGCCGGTCGACCTCACGCCCTATCCACACATTCTCGGTTGGCTTGGTCGTATCGGTGAGCGGCCGGCCTACCGCCGCGCCTTGGAGCGAGCCGAGCCTGGAATGGTACCGGCGCTTGGCGCAGTCGCGCGCTGACTCACTGCAAGTCGACGGCCCGACAAACTCAGAGGCCCGGTGCGACAAAGCCCCACTTGCTGCACAGCTTCAGGCGGCCAGGGTCGCCGCCTCACGCGCCTGGTCAGACTGGGCGCGCAGGTTCCAGAGAGTGGGTCAGGAGAACAGGTGGGGCCGGAGATGGAAGATGTTGGAGACGGCGGCGAGGCTGGCAAGCAACCGTCGGGTTGATCCCTTGATCGGGCCCATCGCGAGCCTCGAAGCGGAGAAAAGTTTGCGTTAGCCTGTCAGCGCCGTCAGCACCCCTTGCCGCCCTGCCAGCAAGGGCGTCTATTCTGTTCCCCCTTTCCCGGCCGCCGCTGCGGCACATCCCCTGGCCAGTCATCTCACCCACCTCCGCCAAACCCGGCCTCGCGGCCTACGCCGCGCTGGGCCTTCTCAGTCTGACCTGGGGCTCGTCCTTCTTCCTCATATCGCTGACGGTCGAGTCCATTCCGCCTTTCTCGGCGGCGGCCATGCGATCGACCCTTGCTGCGGTGATGCTCGTCGCCATCTCGCGGTGGCAAGGGGCCCGCTTTCCGGCGACATGGCGGGAGTGGCGGCCGTTTGCCGCCCTCGCGACGTTCTCCTGCGCACTGCCCTTCGTCCTGCTGGGCTTTGCCCAGCAGAGAATCGACAGCGGCCTTGCGGCGATCCTGGTCGCCACGACGCCAATGTTCACCATGCTGTTCGGACTGCGATCCGCCGGCCGGCGGCCCGCGGCATTGCAATGGCTCGGCATCGCCCTTGGGCTCGGCGGCGTTGTCGCGCTGGTCGGTTATGATTCGCTCTCAACCCTTGGCGCCGCGACCCTGCCTCAACTCGTGGTCCTGTTCGTCGCCGTCAGCTACGCCGTTGGCATCCGCGTCGCCACACAGACATACAGCTATGCCCCCACCGTGAGCGGGGCCTGCACGCTCAGCCTCGCGTCTCTGATCCTGTGGCCGATCAGCCTGGCCGTCGAGGCGCCCTGGAGCATGCAGCCGACCGCCGATTCATGGATTGCGCTGGTGCTTCTCGTCCTGCTCGGTTCGGTGGTCGCGTCGATTCTCTACTACCAGGTCATCCGTATGGCGGGGGCGACCTTCGTATCGCTCAGCACCTACCTCAATCCACCCGTTGCCATCGTCGCCGGGGCCCTCGTGCTCGGCGAGGGGCTGGCGCTTTCGGCACTCGCCGCCATGTTGATGATCCTGGCCGGTGTCGCATTGGTCGGCCGGCGGCCAGCCTGAACGGAAACGGGACCATCGCCAGACCGCGCGTGTGCATGAGGCACTGACAAGTAAGTCGTCGTAGCCCCAAGGATGCCCTCCGGCTTCGACTGCGCTGACCGCCCGCTGGTGTTCACCGCCCGGACGCCAGCACCGACTTGTTGTTCGCTGACGGGTTGAAACCCGCCGCGCGGCTGTCTTCGAAGGTCGGCGCAAGCTCGCTGTCCGGCTCGCCGGAAATGCGGCTGCCGCGCAGGTGCCGTGGCTGGCTCTCGTCGTACGGGCAGGCGCGATGCATCAGGCAGCGGTTGTCCCAGACCACCAGGTCACCCACCGACCAGGTGTGCCTGCAGGTGCGCGGCGGCTGGCAGGCCCATTCCAGCAGCTCGTCGAGAAAGGCTTGCGACGCCTCGGGCGTCATGCCCGGAATGTTGTGGGCGTGACGCCCGGTGTAGATGGACTTGCGGCCGGTCTCGGGATGAACCTTGACGATGGGCCGCAGCGGCGCACCTTTGTCGTGAAAGCCGTACAGATGATCGGTGTTGTGGATGAAGCCCTGGCGCGCCTGGGAGTAGTAGAAGGAGTGGTAGGCCGACAGGCCTTCGAGCTGCCGCTGGCGCGCTGGTTCGAGCGCACCCCAGGCGGCCCGCATGTCGGCGAACTCCGTCTCCCCGCCCTCGGACGGAATCACCAGCGCCGACAGCATGGCCGCCTTGGAGGCGAGCGGCATGTAGGTGCTGTCGGTGTGCCAGCCTTCGTTGCCTTTGAGAATCCGGTACTGCTCGTCCGCCTCGCTTGCCAGCGTGCCATCCGCCTTGATGTTGGCGATTGGGAACGTCGGTGTCTCACCCTTCGGCGACATCTGCTCGAGTTCGCCGAAGCGCCGGGCGAACCGGCCCTGGGCTTTGTCGTCGAGGTGCTGGCCCGGGAACACCAGCACGCCGTAGGTCAGAAATGCCGCGTGAATCTTCTCCCAGGTGGCGTCGTCGAGATCCGCCAGCGCGACGTTGGTGACGACAGCTCCGAACGCGGCAGCGATGGGCGTGATGGCGATGGCCATGATTCGAATCTCTCCCCAGGTCCTTCCAGCATTAGTCGCGATCGGAAGATTGGCTCAGATCACGGCCCAGTCACACGAAAGATGGTGCCGCGCTCGGTACCGACGATCCGTCCCGCGGTCGGACCGGGAAAATGGGCCGCGAAGATCACAACGTCACGATCGGCATGGTCATCGATGAATCGCGTCCGCGTGCGGCGCGCGTGTTCCGGGTCGTAACAGAACCTGCTGCTCCAGTCGGGACGATTGACCTGGATCGGGTGATGCATCAGATCCCCGGTCAACATCGCTTGCTTGCCCGCCGAAGTGAGATGCACGCAGTAGTGGCCGGGTGTGTGGCCGGGCGTCGGGTAGATCGCCAACTCGTCATCGACAGCAAAGTCGTTGCCAACGATCGAGGCCTGGCCAGCCTCGACGATCGGACGAACCGCATCGGCCATCGGCGGGTAGTGCCGATCACCGGGGCGGGCGGCGTTGAAGTAGTCGTAGTCTGCCTTTGAGAAGATATAGCGAGCGTTTGGAAAAGTGGGTACCCAGCGACCGCCTTCCAGCCGCGTGTTCCACCCCACATGGTCACCGTGGAGGTGTGTACACATGACGAAGTCCACCGCCTCCGGCTTCAGGCCGGCCCTGGCGAGGTTCTCGAGATAGTTCCTGTTCTGCCGGTGCCACATGGGCTGGACGCGATCGCGATCATTGCCGACACAGGTGTCGACGAGAACGCAATACTTGCTCGTGCGCAGGATGTAGCTGTGGACGCTTGACCGAATCTTCATTTGCGCGAAGTCGAAAAAGTCAGGCGCCAGCCAGTCGCGATGAGTCCTGGCGACCTCAACGTCGTAGTCAGGAAACGCTTCACTGGGGTCGAACCAGAATTCAAATTCAATGACCTTGTCGACCGCTATCGCACCGATTTGATGGGGACGCATCTCGCTCCTCGAAGCGCTGGCTCGTCATCGAATGCTCGAGCCAAGCATACTAGCGGTTGCGGCTGCGGTGTCACCCCGAGTGTCGAGAGGTTGATGGCCAGTGGGCGGCGCCCGGTCCCGGGCGCTGCCCTTGGAGCCTTGACGGTCGTCCTTCGATCCGCTGAGGTCGGTCCGCCGCACCGGCTTGCCAGGGGAACGGGAATGCTATTGGACGCCAGGGTTCAGGCCATCGTCGATGAACTCACCCAGCGCATAAAGGGCGATGGCGAGCGGCTGCGCGCCGGTGCCGATCGCTATAGCGACGACATGGTGCAGGCCGCAGGGCCGGACGCGGCCGGCTTCCTCAACCTGCTGATTCGCGCCAAGGATGCCCGGCTGATCGTCGAGGTCGGCACCTCGGTCGGCTACACCGCGCTCTACATGGGCGACGCGGCGCGCGCCACCGGGGGCCGCGTCATCGGCACCGAGGTGATCGAGAAGAAACACGCCCAGGCGGTCGAATATCTCCGGCGCGCCGGCCTCGACGGCATTGTCGAGGTGCACAGGGGCGACGCCAGGGACGTCATCCTGGCTCTGGATGCCGGTTCCATCGACATTGCCTTCCTGGATGCGCAGAAGTCCGACTATTGCGAGCAGTTCGATCTGCTCTTGCCGCGGATGAAGGTGGGGGGTTGCATCGTCGGCGACAACATCACCTATCCGGAACGGATCAAGGAGATGATGCAGCGCTACCAGGCCCATGTCCGCGCCGTGCTGAACGTCCGCTCGCACTACCTGTCGGTTGGTTCGGGCCTGGAACTGTCGGTCCGGATCGCCTGACGGCGCCTCAGCCGCGCGCGGCCAGCTCAATCAATTCGCCCGACGGGCCGATGCAGGTCGCGACCCGGCGCCCGTCATAGGGCGGCGCGTCGATGATCCGCGGCGGCGCGATGAAGGGCAGGGCGATGCCGTCCAGTGACGGGACTTCAAAGGTGACAAGGGCGATGCCGGGCGGCAGGTCGTCCGCCGGCTTGTCGTTCCGCCGGGCTTCCGCCGGGTGGTCGTCATGCTGGATCTTGCCGGCGACCTCCTGGCCGCCCGCAAGCACAAAGGTCAGCAGGCGATACTTGCGGCCCAGCGGCAGGCCCATGGCTGTGAGCTTGTAGGTCTGCGCGCTTTCGGTAGTGATCCCGATCGGCACATGGAAGTGCTTCTCGTAAAACGCCCTTGAGGCGTCGTAGTCCTGCGCGCCCAGCACCATGATGAAGATGCGGTCGACCTCGCCCATGGCGAAGCGGTAGCGGAAGCGGCTGATCTCGTCGCGCTCGGTCAGGTAGAGCACCTCGCCGGCCCGGCCTACCACCTGCATGGCGCGCACGCCCTTGACCACGCCGAGGTCGTGCGGCGGCTCGATCTCGCTGAAGGGCGTGCCCCGCAGGCGGGTCGAGACCGCGTCGGTGCTCTTGACCAGGATTTCCATGGCCAGCCAGCCAAAGGCGGCGAAGGGCGGTGGCGCTGCCGCGCCCTGGACGACGCGGAACCATCCGGGCTCGGCGCTCGGCGGACGCAGCAGGACGCTCGGCCGTCCGGCCGCCGCCGGTGCCCCCCAGCTGGCGGCAAGGTCGGCCGGGAGCGGACCGTGTTCCACCACCGTCTGATCGAGATGCGTCACATAGTCCCGGGCCGATGCCGCGGGGTCGGGCGATGTGAAGGTCGCGCACAGGATCGGACCCAGCGGCTTTGCGGACATGGCGGGATCCTCGTTCTCTTCAATAGCCGCGGGCGCGGTCCGTCTGGTTCAGCAGCCGCTGCCCGGCCATCAGGCAGCGGCAGTTGCCCAGCATCCGCAGCCCCGGTGGCTGCGGATTTACCGGCCTAGCGGCAGATGGTCTGGCTCAGGCCGCCCGTATCTGACGGCGCGCCGATGCCTCGCCAAGGCGGAAGAAGCTGACCAGCTTGGCAAGCTCCGCCGTCTGGCCGCCCAACGCCTGCACCGCGGCCGAGGTCTCCTCCACCAGGGCGGCGTTCTGCTGGGTCATGTCGTCCATCTGGGAAACGGCGGCATTGACCTCGCCCAGGCCTGCCGACTGCTCTTCGCTGGCTCGCGCGACCTCGGCCATGATCGTCGCCACCTTCTGCACCGAGGTGATGATCTGCGTCAGGGACTGCCCCGTCTCATTCGCGAGCTTCACGCCGTTGCCGACATGATTGGTGCTGGCCGCGATCAGGCTCTTGATCTGGTTGGCGGCTTCGCCCGACCGCTGGGCCAGCGACCGGACCTCCGACGCCACCACGGCAAAGCCGCGCCCGGCATCGCCGGCGCGCGCCGCTTCCACCGAGGCGTTCAGGGCCAGGAGGTTGGTCTGCAGGGCGATGTCATCGATCACGTTGACGATCTCGGCGATGGCACGGGAGGAGCTTTCGATCTCGGCCATGGCCGCCACCGTGCTCTTCATCACCTCGCCGCCATGCTCGGCGTTCGTCTGCGTTTCGCTGACCAGCTTGTTCGCCTCGACCGAGTTCTCGCTGTTGCGCTTGATCGTGCTGGTCATTTCCTCCATCGCTGCGGCTGTCTCCTCGAGACTGGCGGCCTGGCTTTCCGTGCGCTGGGCAAGGTCGTCGGCGCCCTGGCTCAGCTCGCCCGCCGCGTTGTTGACCATTTCAGTCACGCTGCGGATGTCGGACACCAGGCTGGAAAGCTTGTCGCCCATGCCATTCAGGTCCTGGCGCAGCTTGAGGAAGGCGCCCTGATAGTCGCCGGTAACGCGTCGTGACAGGTCGCCTTCGGACAATGCGGCGGCCACGCCCATCACCTCGCTCAGGCCGCGGTTGACCGTTTCCACCAGGGTGTTGAGCGACTTTGCCAGGCCCAGCATGAAGCCGTCCTTGCCGGCGAGTTCGACCCGCGCCGTGAAGTCGCCTGCGGCCGCCGCGGCGACGACCACGTCGATCTCTTCCCCCGCGCGTTGCTGGGCCTTGCGGATGTTGTCGATCTCGATGGCGCTGTCCTTGAAGACCTGCAGCGCCTCGGCCATCTCGCGGATTTCGTCGCCGCGTTCCTTGCCCGGCACCTCGACTGTGAGCTGGCCATCGGCGAGCTGGCGCATGACGCCGACGAACTGCCGCAGCGCCCCGACGATGCTGCGGCCGATCGCGGTCGTCACCACCGCAACGATGGTGAACATCACCAGCCCGAAGACAAGGGCCCCCCAGAACATGAAGCCCAGCAGGCCCTCGGTCTCTTCGGTCGCTGCATGGCCTGCAGCGAGAAGCTTTTCCTCCAGCTTCTTTGCCTTGTGCAAGGCCTCGCTCGTCAGGCCGTCAAACATGTCATCGAGCTCGGCGAGTTCGCCATCAACCTTGTTCAGCCCTTCGATGGCGGCCTTGAGATCGACGGTCACGAGTGTCGCGTAGGTCTCGTAGAGAACTGTGGCGGCACGAATCTGGGCCTGTGCGTCGGCCGACGTAAAGGTCTCGGACAGTGCGGCAAGATCCTTCCGGGCGCGCGCACCGAAGGTGACGGCTTCTTTCAGCGTCTCCAATGCCGTCTCGAGATCCCCGCGGTCGATCATGGCGTCCATCGCCACGAGGTTGATCTCGATATTGGCCTCGTTCATTTCGAGAAGCCGCGAGCGTGTTTCGGCGGCCAGGGTTTCGCGATTGGCCAGCAATGGCTGCAGCGCGGCGTCAAGCTCGGTCAGCCGTTCGGCAACCTGTCCCTTGGTGGCGTCGATCCGGTCGTCGAGCTCCGCCATCTTCGCCTCGCCGGCGGCAAAGGCAGCAACCGCGCGCCCCAGCTCATTCTCGATCATGGAGGCGGACTTCCTGACCGTCTCGCCCAGGTCATTGATAGTGGCGAGGTCTTCCTTGTCATCGATCAAGGCGCGCAGTGCCGCGACCTCGGCCGCCGACTCGCGCTGGGTCGCCTTCACCTGGTCCAGGTTCGCCGTCGAGATCTTGCCCTCGCCCTTCTTGGCGATGGTGTCCATGGCAACAAGATTCAGCTCGGTGATCTCGCGTGACAGGTTGGCTGCCATGTGGATTGCCTTGGCCCGCCGGTCGCCGACCTCGACCTGCTCGCTCACCAGGCGCGACACCACGAGGATGGCGACCGCCAGCAGCGCGATCGAGGCCACGCTCATCACCGTAACGGCCAGCAGCTTCCGGTTGATTGTCCACGTCATGACGGGTGCCTTGTGCAGGAGATCAGAATGCGGAGAAAGAGAATTCGCGCTTCAGGAGCAGGCCGATCGCGTGGCTGGTGATACCCGCTTCCTCGGCCTGCCGGTAGCCCAGCCCCAGGTTGATGCCATAGGGCAGGTTGCGGCTGATGCCCGCCTGGTACAGCTTGTCGCGCGTGTCGGCCGTGCCCGCCGCGTCGGGGTCGATGACGCGGGAGGTAAAGGACACATTCATCTCCCAGGTGTCATCCGTCACGCTCAGCCCGAGCGTGCCGTAGGAGCGGTCTTCTGCCACAACCTTGGCGCCGGAGAAATAGGCGAGCTCGGCGAAGGGAAGCAGCTTCCACTGTTCCGTCAGGCCCGATTCTCCGAACAGCGCGAGGGCATAGCCATCCTCGTCCGTCGGGTTGCCGCGGCCCGCTGCCAGGTGGTCGTAGCTGAGCTGGTACTTGTAGGACGGCACCAGCGGTGTGTCGCCGGCCAGCGTGGCGCTGTAGGACGACAGGTCGTCGGTGTTGGCAAAGCCGCCGGAAGAGTCGCGCACGCGGGTGCGGCGGTTGAACCACGAGCGGGTCATGGCCGACTTGTCGCGGTGGAAGGCATTGAGCGAAACCTGGTGGCTCGTGTCCCCCGGGCCGTCAAATTCCAGCGTGCCGCCCACGCCGATCTGCTCGGTCAGCTCGTAGTCGCGCGCGAAGTCGCGGCCGAAAACGCCCGGCGCCGTATCCCAGGCCAGGCCGAAAGACGGGGCGAACTTGCCAGCGTGGAGTGAGAAGCCGTCGCGCTCGTAATTGAGGAAGATCTGTTTGACGTACAATCCCTGATTGTCGAAGAAGCGGTCGCGAATCGGCGCGGGGTTGATCGCTTCATAGGTCAGCTGGCCTTCCAGCGAAAACCCGGCGCCCAGGCGAAACGATGCTTCCGGTTCGATCTTGGCGAAGGCATCGCCCAGTTCCCCTACGGAATTCTCCGACTGGAAGAAGTTGTTGTACTGAACTTCGCTCGGGATGGTGATGACCAGGCGTGGTTCCTCTTCGGCCCGGGACGGCGCCGTGAATGACGCTACGCCAAGCAGTAGAAGGGCCGCCGGGCAAAGCGAACGCTTGGCCTTGGTGGAAAGGTCGCACAGGCAATTGCCGGCGAGAAGACGCCTCATCGGGAAAACTCCTGGTTGTTCGGAATTGTCCGCCACCGCGCGCCCCACGCGGCAGGGATCGATTTCCTTGAAATCGGGGATCGTGTTTTTTGCCGCGCGCAATCTATCCGTTGCGCAGGAAGTCGCAACATCTGCTTTCTACTTTGCAGCCTGAGATGAACGGAAAACTGTCAGCGGGGTTGAAAACAGTTCGCAAGTATACAGTCAAGTATACTGACTGACTCTGCGACATGTTCCTCTCGCAAAGCCTGTCGCGGTTCAGCGCGCAATCTGTCATAACCAGCGCCGCTTTGCGCCCCGTACAGGTTTGTAGATAGTCCATGCGTTCTCGTTGCCTATCATTGATGCAGGTCCACGCAGCGGCCCGAATTTTCGTTCAGGCTTCTTGCAAGCATTCGTCGGTGAATGGTCCACGTCCGTGCTTCTCCCTTGGTGGCCTGGCCGTCATCTGCATCGATCTTGATTGAAGGCGCGAAGAACGTACGGCCATGGCCAAGAGCCTGAACCTCCAGGGACTCACCTTTCTCATCGCCGACGAGAACGAGAACTTCCGTCGCATCGCGGTCCGCATCCTGCGTGACTTCGGCGCTGGCAATATCATCCAGTGCCAGGATGGGCGCGAGGTGCTGGCCACGCTGGAACGGACGCCGGTCGACATGCTGCTGTGCGACGCCTTCCTTCCCGAGCTGAACGGCTTCGATGTGACGAAGAAAATCCGCCTGGAAGACAACCAGTTCCGCTACCTGCCCGTCGTCATCCTCACCAGCCACTCGCAGAAGGGCAATGTCGAGCGAGCGCGCGACGCAGGCGCGAGTATGGTGATGGCGAAGCCGATCTCGCCGCGTTCGCTCTACAAACATCTGCTCTGGGCGGCGGAGAACGACCGCGCCTTTGTCGAAAGCCCGGTCTATGTTGGCCCCGACCGCCGCTTCAAGATCGAGGGCTTCCCCACTGGCGTCGGGCGCCGCAAGGATGATCAGATCGGCGAGGTCGGCGCGGCCAAGGGTCCGCAGATGTCGCAGGACGAGATCGACTCCCTCTTCAAGTGATTCCGTGGAAACGGCGCTGAAAGACCACCATGCAGAGCAAACCGTCCAACAAGCCCGCGCGAAAGAGCCGCTTTGCCTCCATGGCCGGCCGTCCCGGCGGCGTGTCGCAGGAAACGGCGATCGCAACGGCGGATCGCACCCTCGAGGAAATGAAGCCGCGATATCTCGACTGGGTGGCGCGTGACCTGCAGGCGCTCGAGCGTCTGGTCGCCAAGGTCACCTCGGCACCCGGCGCGGCGCCGGAAGGGCTGGATGCCGTCTACACCAAGGCGTCGCAGATCCGGGACCTGGGCGCCACCTTCGATTTCTCGCTGACGACCGAGGTCGCCGACCGCCTGTGCGAACTGGTCCACCGGCTTCGCAACGCCGGCATCTACAGCGCCGAGGCCGTGATGACCCATCTCGCCGCGCTGCAGCTCGTCTGCACGGAATCCTACCGGGGCCGCCGTGCGGGTGACGAGCAGGTCCTGCTCGACGGGCTTTCCAAGGTGGTGGCCAAGTTTCCGCCGGCTGCCGGTACGGCGAGTGACACTGGGGATCGCGCGCAGCCGAACTAGACCGTCCAACAAGCACACTCTTGTCTTGTGGGCCTGCTTAGTTCAGGTCAACGAGCAACCCAACAGCCGGAGATGATCGACATGGACATCCAGCCGAGCCTCAAGCTTTTCCACATCGATGCGGATACGAAGAACTCGCTGGCAGCCTTCGCGCCGCAGATCACAAAGCATCTGCCGTCTATTGTCGATCAGTTTTACCGGGAGGTTGAGAACTGGCCTGACCTGAGGGCCATGTTCAAGGGTGCGGCCGCCATCGCCCGCGCTCGTGACGCGCAGATCAAGCACTGGACCAATGTTTTCTCCGGAAAATTCGACAATACCTATGCCGAATCGGTGCACCGCATCGGCCTTGTTCATGCCCAGATCGGTCTCGAGCCGCGATGGTATGTCGGTGGCTATGCCTTGTCCCTCGGGCGCATTGTCGGCGTTGCAGTCTCCAGGCATGGCCGCTTTGCCAGCGCTTCGCGGCTCCAGTCCCTTCTATCGGCACTGGTTCGCGCCTCGCTGCTGGACCTTGAGCTGGTCGTCACCTGCTATTTTGAGGAGTCAGAGAAGGCGGCGGCCGCCTTGCGAGCGGAAACTGACAAGGAGCGTGCCTACGTCATTTCCACGGTCGATGCTGCGCTGTCCTCCTTGGCGCGTGGAAACCTGACCTATCGGATGGGTGACGTCACGCCCGCCTTCGAGAGCCTGAAGAAGAGCTTTGCCGACACCTCGGACCATCTGAAGGATATCGTCGCCCAGATCACAACCTCGTCCAGCAACATCGCAAGCGCTGCGGGAGAGATTTCCGAGGCCAGCGACGATCTGGCCGGGCGCACGGAGCAGCAGGCGGCAAGCCTGGAGGAAACAGCGGCGGCCATGGAAGAAATGACTGCTACCGTGCAGAAGAACGCGGAAAATGCTCAGCAGTCTTCGGCTCTTGCCGAGGAGACCCGGGCCCAAGCCCGCGCAGGCGGCGTGGTAGCCAAGGACGCTGTTGCGGCCATGTCGCAGATCGAGGCCTCATCGCGCGAAATCGGCGACATCGTCAATGTCATCGACGACATTGCCTTCCAGACCAACCTCCTCGCTCTAAATGCGGCGGTCGAGGCCGCCCGGGCCGGCGATGCGGGCAAGGGCTTCGCCGTGGTTGCCTCCGAAGTCCGGTCCCTGGCGCAGCGCTCGAGCGATGCCGCCAAGGAGATCAAGGCGCTGATCGCAAAGAGCCGTGAGCAGGTTTCTGCCGGCGTCGGACTCGTCCACGAGACCGGCAAAGCGTTGACCGGGATCAATGGCGCCGTCGAGCGCATCGCACTGATTATTGGCGAGGTAGCTTCGGCCAGCCGGGAGCAGGCGCTTGGCCTCGGCCAGGTCAACACAGCTATTTCCCAAATGGACAACATGACGCAGCAAAACGCCGCGATGGTGGAGCAGAGCACGGCCGCGGCGCGATCCATGGCGTCGGAGGGGTCGCAGCTGCTGCAGCTCGTGTCCTTCTTCATGACGGGTCAGGAACGAACGCAGACTCAGCCGACGACGCCCGTCCCTGCGCTGTCCACGCCATCCCGCCCCAAGCCTGCGGCGGCCACGCCGGCGGTCGCGGCACGACCTGGTGCGGCAAAAAAGGCGCCGGTGGCGCCGCGGCCGGCCGCGAAGCCGGCCCGGCCTGCGGCCCGCACATCCTTGCCCGCGCCAGCATCGGCGGCCCGCCCGGCCACGGCCGTGGCGGACGACGACGGCTGGGCGGAATTCTGAGCGAAGCGGAGACAGGGGCATGAGCGAAGTTGCGATTGTGGACACCGGCGGCGAGCCTGTTCTCGTCCTGCCAGCCGTGCTGGACTTCAGCGCGGCGGACGGCCTGCTGGCGGCCGCCAGGCAGCTTGCCGGGCGGGCCTGCCTTGTCGATGGCGCGGCCGTGACGCGGTTTTCGACGCCCTGCGCCCAGATTCTCCTGGCGCTCGGCCGCCGGCCTGAGCCCATGACGCTTCTGCATCCGTCGGAGCAGTTGATTTCGGCCCTCGGGGAGCTTGGAATCTTGGACCAATTCAAAGTCAGGATTGACCCGCAATGAGTAAGCGCATTCTCACGGTCGACGATTCGAAGACCATACGCGACATGCTGAACTTCACCCTCAGCGGGGCGGGCTTCTCCGTCGCCCAGGCGGAGGACGGCGTCGACGGCCTGCGCGTCCTGGCGGCAACGCCGGATGTCGAGGTGATCATCACCGACATCAACATGCCGAACATGGATGGCTTCACCTTCATCGAGCATGTGCGGAAGGATCCGCTGCACAAGTCGACGCCGATCCTGGTGCTGACCACCGAAAGCGGCGCCGACAAGAAGGCGCGCGCCCGGCAGTCCGGCGCCACCGGCTGGATCGTCAAGCCGTTCGACCCCAACAAGCTACTCGACGTGATCCGCAAGGTCCTCCCCTAGTCAGGCAAGTCCGATCCCATGGCTGATTTCAGCGACTTCAAGGCCACATTCTTCCAGGAGTGCAAAGAGCTCCTGGAAAACATGGAAGCCGGCCTGATGGCGATGGATGGCGGCGAGGATGTCTCGAGCCATATCGACGCCATCTTCCGCGCCGTTCATTCGGTCAAGGGCGGCGCCGGCGCCTTCGGCTTCAACAAGCTCGTCGAATTCGCGCATGTGTTCGAGACGGTGCTCGACCAGGTGCGCCAGGGCGCGCTCGACCCCGGGGCCGATGTCCTGCAAATCCTGTTGCAGGCCGGCGACGTTCTCAATGACCTGGTCACGATGGCCGAGTCGAATGCGGCCGTGCCGGACGGCTATGGCCAGGAAGTTCGCGCGAAGTTGCATGAGCTTGAACTGCGCGGCCAGGGCGGCGGCGACGGCGACGCCCCGATGGAGGAGTTCGACGACCTCGACTTCATGCCCGTGGCGGCAACCGATCTGCCGGACGCCGGCGGAGAGGAGCCCGCGCCGGAGGCCTTCGATGGCATCGAGTTCCAGCCCGTGCCCGCTGATGCGACGGGCTTGCCGTCTGCAACGGGCTATCGCGTGAGCTTCGCGCCGCGCCCCGAGCTGTTCCGCCGCTCCAACGAACCCTTGCTGCTGTTCCGTGAGTTGCGGCGTCTGGGCACGCTGACCGTGGCTTGTGACGTCTCCGCGCTGCCCGACCTTAACGTGCTTCTGGCCGACGGCGCCTATCTGCGATGGACGCTGGATCTCGTCAGCGACTGCCCGATCGACCAGGTTCGGGAAGTCTTCGAATTTGTGGAGGACGACTGCGACCTGAAGGTCGAGCCGCTCGCGGCCGATCCGGGCCCCATGCCCGCGCCGCCGGCGCCGCCAGTTGAGGCCAGGCCGATCCCAGCCACGGCGCCCGCCCCGGCTGCGCGTGCCGTTGCTGCGGCCGCACCGGTGGCGGAGCCGGTGCCAGCCGCCGCGCCGTCCCCCGCTGCAGAGTCGGCCAAGGTGCCGCCGAAAGACAGCGGCGAGGCACAGCGCAAGGACGAAGCGGCGGGTGGCATTACCATCCGTGTCGATCTCGACCGTGTCGACCGCGTGGTCGACATGGTGGGCGAACTTGTCATCATGCAGGCCATGCTGCGCCAGGCGATGGGCGACCTGCCGCGCGACGGCAAGTACGGGGCCCTGTCGCGCGGCCTCGAGCAGCTGTTCCAGATCAGCCGCGAACTGCAGGAAAGCGTGATGGCGATCCGCGCGCAGCCGGTCCGCTCCGTCTTCCAGCGGATGCCCCGCCTCGTACGCGAGCTTTCCAACCAGACGGGCAAGAAGGCGCGGCTTGTCATGCAGGGCGAAGCGACCGAGGTGGACAAGACCGTCACGGAGCGGCTGGCCGACCCGCTGACGCACATGATCCGCAACGCGCTCGACCACGGAATCGAGACCCCCGAGGAGCGTATCGCCGCCGGCAAGCCGGAAGAGGGCGTCGTGCACATTTCCGCCGAGCACAAGGGCGGCCGGATCATCATCCAGCTGACCGACGACGGTCGCGGCATCAACCGCGAGCGGGTGCGCCAGAAGGCCATTGAAAAGGGCCTCATCGCTGCCGACGCCGTCCTCACCGACGAGGAAACCGATGCGCTGATCTTCGCGCCCGGCTTCTCCACGGCCTCAACGATCTCCAACATCTCGGGGCGCGGCGTCGGCATGGATGTGGTGAAGCGCAACGTCCAGGACCTGGGCGGGCGGGTTACCATCCGCTCCACTCCCGGAAAGGGGTCGACCATCTCGCTGACGCTGCCACTGACCCTCGCCGTCATGGACGGCATGATCGTGTCCAGCGGGGCCGAGACCTTCATCGTTCCCATCTCCAACATCGTCGAATGCCTGCGGCCCAAGAACGGCAATGTCCAGCAGGCGGGCGACGGCGGCGACGTCCTGCTCCTGCGTGGCGAGGTCGTCCCGATCCAACGCCTCAGCCAGGTGTTCGAGATCGCCAACGCACGGGACACGCTGGCGGATTGCGTGATCGTCGTCGTCGAGGTCGAGGGCGGGTCCAAGCTGGGCATCGTTGTCGACGAACTGCTCGGCCAGCAGCAGGTTGTGGTCAAGAGCATCGAGGAAAATTACGGGACGATTCCCGGCATCGGCGCCGCGACGATCATGGGCAACGGGCAAGTCGCCCTCATCCTTGACGTCGATGCCGTCGGCAGCGCCGGGCGCCCCGCAAACGGCCGACATATTCACTGATCGAGGCAGTCATGAACAACACGCAGACCCATGGCGGCATGTCCGCGAGCTCTGGCGCCGATCCATCGGCCCCGTCGCACCAGTACATCACGTTCACGATCGGCGAGCGCGAGTTTGCGGTCGATATCATGGCCGTGCGCGAAATCCGCGGCTGGACGGCGACTACGAAGATTCCGAATGCCCCCCGCGCCATCCTCGGCGTCATCAACCTGCGCGGCACGATCATTCCCGTCCTCGACCTGCGTGCCAGCTTCGGCGAGGAACTGACCGTCGTCACGCCGGCGCATGTCGTCATTATCGTCGTCATCGGCGCGCGCACGGCCGGCATTCTCGTCGATGCCGTATCCGACATCCTGACCGTCGGGCAGGACCAGCTCCAGGATATCCCCGAGGTGGAGCGCCAGGGGCGTGATGCCATGGTGCGCGAGGTCATCCTGGTCAACCAGCGGCTGGTGGGCGTGCTTTCGCTCGAACGCCTGATTTCCCAGTCGCAGCTCGAACTGACCGACAAGGTCGCGATCTAGCGAAGGACCCGTCCGGTGACCCAGCCAGATCCTGCCAGCGACGCCCCGATCGAGAGGGAGACCGAGTTTCCCCTCAGCCGGAAGGAGTTCGACTTCCTGGCGGCGCTTGTCTACGAGCAGACTGGAATCGTTCTGGGCGAAAACAAGCGCAACCTGCTCTATTCGCGGCTGGCCCGGCGCATCCGGGCACTCCGGATGAATTCCTTTCGCGAATATTGCGACCTCCTCGGTACGCCCGAAGGCGCGAGCGAGATGCCGCAGCTGATCAATGCGGTGACGACCAACCTCACCAAGTTCTTTCGCGAAAACCACCACTTCGAGCACTTGCGCAGTGTCGTCATACCGGCCCTGTTCGCGCCCGGCCGCCGCGGCGCGCGCATCCGCATCTGGTCAGCCGGCTGCTCTTCCGGGCAGGAACCTTTCTCGATCGCGATGACGCTGGCCGCGGCCGTCCCGGATCTCGCATCGTGGAACTGCCGAATCCTGGCGACCGATCTCGATTCGAACATGATCGCGCGCTGCTCGGCAGGCCGCTACAACGAGAAAGAAACCGAGAGCATCCCGACCGATCTGCGCAAGAAATACATGGAGCGCGAGCGTGGTGAGAGCCACCTGACCTTCTCGACGGCGATCCGTAAGCTCATCACGTTCAAGCAGCTCAACCTGCTGGATCGCTGGCCCATGACCGGACCGTTCGACGCTGTCTTCTTCCGCAACGTTCTGATCTATTTCGACGTCGAGACCCAGCGCCAGATTCTCAACCGTATGTACGGCCTGATCGCGCCGGAGGGATTCCTCTATGCCGGACATTCCGAGAATCTCAGCCGCGTCACCGACCATTTCTCGCTGATCGGTCAGACGATTTATCACCGCGTACCGACGGAGCGTGTTTCGTGAGCCCGACAACCCGTGTCCTTATCGTTGATGACTCCACCCTGTTCCGCAAGATTCTGGAGCAGACGCTGTCGCGCGACCCCGAGATCGAGGTGGTCGGCACGGCGGCGGACGCAGCGACGGCACGCCAGCTCATCAAGCAGCTCAATCCCGACGTCATCACGCTCGACATCGAGATGCCTGGCATGGACGGGCTGACGTTCCTCGACAAGATCATGCGATTGCGACCGATGCCCGTCGTGATGGTTTCCACGCTGACGCAGGTTGGCGCGGAGGCTGCCATCCGGGCGCTGGAGATGGGGGCGGTGGATTACCACCCCAAGCCAGGCTCGGGCGTGATCGAACGCCTCGAGGCCGAGGCCGATGTCCTCTGTGCCAAGGTCAAGAACGCGGCGCAGGCAAAGGTCGGGTACAGCGCTGACTCGGCGACCGTGGCGCCCCGCAAGGCAGCGGCAGTCGTTCGGCCTGCGGCGCGCGCCAATGCCGCCTCCCGCCTGATCGCCATCGGCTCGTCGACCGGCGGGGTTGAGGCACTCCATCGCATCGTTCCGCTGCTGCCGGTCGATTGTCCGCCGACGCTTATCACCCAGCACATGCCGGCAAGCTTCACAGGGCCCTTTGCGCGCCGCCTTGGCCAGATATCTGCAGCCCGCGTCAGGGAAGCCCGCGACGGTGACATCGTGGAAGTGGGCTCCGTCTATGTGGCGCCCGGCGGCGAGGCGCACCTGGAAGTCGAGCGCCAGGGCCTTCAACTGGTTTGCCACTTGAGGTCGACTCCGCCCGTGTCGGGTCACCGGCCTTCCGTCGATGTGCTGTTCCGCTCGGCCGCGCGCGCGGCCGGGGCCCGCTGCGTCGGGGTGATCCTGACGGGCATGGGACGGGACGGCGC
>CANJEJ010000042.1 GCA_947473325.1 Alphaproteobacteria bacterium
ATATGAGCAGGTCATCGACCAGTTCCAGCCCGAAGGCATGATCGATCGGGGCCTGCAGTCCCCCGACGCCATGCGCGACAAGCCGCTGGAAGGCCGCGTCATCGCCAGCAGCGCAGCCGTGTCGGACGATTCCGGCATCCGCATGCTCGACGGCATTTCCTGCCAGTTCGATGTCAAGGATCGCGTCGCCATTGTCGGCCCCGGCGGCGGCGGACGTGCGGAACTTGCGCAGCTGATCGCCGGCCTGCTGCGCCCGACATCCGGCACCGTCCAGATTGGCGACCTTGATGTCGGCAAGGCGCCGGAGGCTGTGCTCGGCCGCCGCATCAGCTATGTCGGCCCCGACACCTACCTGTTCCCCGTTTCGCTGCGCGAGAATCTGCTCTACCCGCTGAAGCACCGTCCAGTCGCCGAAGCGACCTATGACGAAGCGCGCATGGCCAGGATCGCCCGCGACCTGGTTGAATCCGAAGGCACCGGCAACGCGCTCTATGACATCAACGCCGACTGGATCGACTATGCCGCCGTCGGCGTCGCCAACCGCGAGGAACTCGACGACCGTCTGATCGAACTGCTCGACGTCGCGGATTTCGGCAAGGATGTCTACGAACTCGGCCTGCGCAGCGTCATCGACCCCGCCTCCAACCCGGTGCTGGTCGACAAGGTGCTGAAGGTCCGGCGCGAAGTGCGCAAGATGCTGGGCGATCCGGCCTTCGAAGGCCTGGTCGCGACCTTCGATCCGACGAAATACAACCGCGCCGCGACCGTGGGCGAAAACCTGCTGTTCGGCGTGCCGATGGGCGACGCCTTCAAGATGGAGAAGCTGGCGCAGAACGCCTATGTCCAGCAGGTGCTGGAGGAGGTGGGGCTGTTCGAGGTCCTGTTCGAACGCGGCAAGTCGGTCGCCGCGACGATGATCGAACTCTTCGCCGACCTGCCGCCGGGCCACGAATTCTTCGACCAGTACAGCTTCATCGCCTATGACGAGCTGCCCGAGTACAAGGCGCTGCTCGCCCGCGCCGCCACCGAGGGCCCGAACCTGGCGCGCGCCGACAAGGCGCGCTTCGTGGCGCTGACTTTCAAGCTGCTGCCGACGCATCGCCTGGACGCCTTCGACGACACGCTGATGGATGGCATCCTGAAGGCGCGCAAGGTGTTTGCCGAGAAGCTGCCCGAAAACCTGCGCAACGCCATCGAGTTCTTCGACGCCGACCTCTACATCAGCGCGGCGACGCTGCAGGACAACATCCTGTTCGGTAAGGTCTCGCTCGGGCTGGTGCAGGCGGACACGCGCGTGGCGGAACTGATTTCCGACGTGCTGGAAGAGGCACATATGCGCGCCGACATCATCCGCGCGGGCCTGGAATTCCAGGTCGGCATCGGTGGCGGCCGCCTGTCGGCGGCACAGCGCCAGAAGGTGGCGCTGATCCGCGCCATCCTGAAGAAGCCCGACCTGTATGTCCTGAACGAGGCCACCGGTTCGCTCGACGGCAGCACGCAGACCAAGATCCTGAACGAACTGCTGGGCGAGAAGAACAGCGCCGGCGTGATCTGGGTGCTGCAGCGGGCGAGCCTGTCGCAGCGCTTCAAGCAGGTCTATTTCGTGCGCAATGGCCGAATCCTTGAATCCGGCACGTTCGACGAACTCAACAAGGACGGCACGGCCTTCCACAAGCTGGTCGCGGCGGAATAGCCGCCGCGACCGTTCGCGCTATTCGGCGGCCATCGCGAGCACCGGCGCAACATGGCGAAGGTGGGCGGGTGAAACCCTGCCGCCATCGACATGCACCGGCGTGAGATAGGGCTCAACCACGATCAGGCGCTCGGCATCGCGGCGCGCCCGGGCGAGCACGCCGATGGCTTCGTCAGCCGCCAGCAGCGCGGCTTCGCCCGGCGTTTCCATCCACTGACCATTGGCCGCGAGAAAAACGCGGATCCCATCCAGCGCACGGTTGGCGGCGACAATCTGCGACATGGCCCAAGCCTCTTGTGCAATTCCATTCCGCTATATGGCGGTTGCCAGCCTGAGATCAATGTGAATTATCCTTTATTCACTCAATTTCAGTGTTCTTAAGGGTGGTCGGAACGCTGCCGGCCGCGACCGCACGCGGGAATATTCAGGTTTTACAGGAGGTTGGAGCGGGTGAGGGGAATCGAACCCCCGTCGTAAGCTTGGGAAGCTTCTGCTCTACCATTGAGCTACACCCGCGCGTCCGGGCGGTTTTCTAACATGAAATGCAGTGGGCGCGCAGCAGGGCCGCGGCGGATTCGGTTGTCCCTTCCGCCGAAGCGCCCTATGTAACCCCTCAACATGCGGGCCCTGCCCGCCCCCACCGATTTCATGGAGCAGATCATGGCCCAGGTCCGGACCGGCGAGGTCACCCTTGGCGAACGCGAGACCGTCGAGCAGGTCGAGGAAGGCACCGACCTCGCGCCGAAATTCGACGAGAACGGCTTGCTGCCGGTTGTCACCACCGACGCCGATTCGGGCGAGGTGCTGATGCTCGGCTACATGAACGATGCCGCGCTGAAGAACACCATCACCACCGGCGAGGCCTGGTATTTCAGCCGCAGCCGCCAGGTGCTGTGGCACAAGGGCGCGACCAGCGGCCTGGTGCAGAAGGTGGTCGAGATGCGCATCGACGACGACCAGGACGCGGTGTGGCTGCGCGTGCGCGTCGAGGGCGATGCGAGTTGCCATGTTGGCTATCGCTCGTGCTTCTACCGCTCGGTGCCAGCCGGCGCGGCGCCCACGGGTGGCAAGATCGCGCTGCGCTTCGAGGAGCATGCCAAGGTCTTCGATCCGAAGATCGTCTATGGCGACGCGCCCAACCCGACGAAGCTGTAGGAGACAACCCGCCGCTTGACCCGTTCGGGCGGCGGGACTAAGAGACATCCGTGGTGATTTGAGCCGACCGGCTTGCGGCCACGTTAAACAAACTGCTTAAAAGGTCGGGCGCGCTGCAGCCCCGACTTTTTCAGGTTGGGGTTTTTGCATGTCAGGGGAAGAACGATGGCAGACCTGGGCAAACGGAAAGATCACGCGGGCTGGAAGCGGCAAACGCTCGCGGTACGCGGCGGCCAGATGCGTTCCAACTTCCAGGAGACGAGCGAGGCGCTGTACCTGACCTCCGGCTACGTCTACGACAACCCGGAGCAGGCGGAAGCCCGCTTCAAGGGCGAGGACAACGGCTTCCAGTATTCGCGCTTCGGCAACCCCACCGTCGCCATGTTCGAAGACCGCATGGCCCTGCTCGAAGGCGCGGAAAAGGCCATGGCCACCGCCACCGGCATGGCCGCGGTGAACGCCGCCCTGATGTGTCAACTGAAGGCCGGCGACCATGTCGTCGCGGCGCGCGCGCTGTTCGGATCCTGCCGCTATATCGTCGACGAAATCCTGCCGCGCTTCGGTGTCGAGGTGACGCTGGTCGACGGCCAGGACATCGGCCAATGGAAGAAGGCGGTGCGCAAGGGCACGGTCTGCGCCTTCCTCGAAACGCCGTCGAACCCGATGCTGGAGATCATCGACCTGCGTGCTGTGTCCGAGGTCGTGCACAGCGTTGGCGCGCGCCTTGTCATCGACAATGCCTTCGCCACGCCATCGCTGCAGCGCGCGATCGGCCTCGGCGCCGACATCGTCGTCTATTCCGCCACCAAGCATATCGACGGCCAGGGCCGCTGCCTGGGCGGCGCGGTGCTGGGCAGCAAGGACTTCATCGAAAACACGCTGAAGCCCTTCATCCGCAACACCGGCCCGTCGATCTCGCCCTTCAACGCCTGGGTGATGCTGAAGGGGCTGGAGACGCTCGACCTGCGCATCGAGCGGCACTGCCGCTCCGCCCTGACGGTTGCCAAATTTCTCGAAAAGCACAAAAAGGTGACCCGCACGCTCTATCCCGGCCTGCCGTCGCATCCGGGCCACGCCATCGCCATGGGCCAGATGGAGGCCGGCGGCGGGATGATCACCTTCGACGTTAAGGGCGCCAAGGCAGAAACCTTCGCCTTCCTGCGTGCGCTGAAACTGGTCGACATCTCCAACAACCTCGGGGATTCGAAGAGCCTGATCACCCATCCGGCGACCACGACCCACCAGCGCATCGCGGAAGCCGAACGCACCTATCTGGGGATTTTCCCCGGAACCGTGCGGATTTCGGTTGGCCTGGAGGATGTCGACGACATCCTGCACGACCTGGATCAGGCGCTGGCCCAGGTCTGACGCCGATTGGCCCCGGGGCAGGCTGGACAAGGCCAGCCGGGGGGCCGATATACTGAGCCTGGTCCAGCACGGACCGGGACGGAGCCATGTACGAGCGAGTTACCAAAGGCATCCAGGTCACCGTCAAACCCTTCTATCTGGAAGACCAGTCGACACCCGACCAGAACCACTTCGTGTGGGCCTATTGGGTGAAGATCGAGAACCAGGGTGGGGAACGGGTGCAGCTTCTCAACCGCCACTGGCGCATCACCGATGCGAATGGCCGGGTGAAGGAAGTGAAGGGCCCCGGCGTGGTCGGCGAACAGCCCGTTCTGCGGCCCGGCGAAGCGTTCGAGTATACGAGCGGCACGCCGTTGACGACGCCGTCGGGCATCATGGTCGGCACCTATGAAATGAAGGCCGACAGTGGCGGCACCTTCGCCGTCGACATTCCGGCCTTTTCGCTCGACAGTCCCTACGAGCGTTCCACACTCAACTGACATGCGCCGCGCAGCGGCGCTTCGCCCCGGCGCAGCGTCGCCAAAAGGATTCATCGTGACTGCTGACAAGAAGCCGACGCGTGAGCAGGCGGAACAGGCCATTCGCACCCTGTTGCTGTGGGCGGGCGACGACCCGACACGCGAAGGCCTGATCGACACGCCGGCCCGCGTGGCACGCGCCTATGAGGAATTCTTCCAGGGCTACGATGCAGACCCCGTGGTCTATCTGCAGCGCACCTTTGAAGAGACCGACGGCTATGACGAGATGGTCGTGCTGCGTGACATCCGCGTCGAATCGCATTGCGAGCACCACATGCTGCCGATCATCGGCCGCGCCCATGTCGGCTACCTGCCCGACCGCCGCGTTGTCGGCATCAGCAAGCTTGCCCGCGTCGTCGATGCCTATGCCAAGCGGCTGCAGGTGCAGGAAAAGCTGACGGCGCAGATCGCCAACTGCATCGACGACGTGCTGAAGCCCAAGGGCGTCGCCGTGGTGATCGACGCGGCGCACCAGTGCATGACCATGCGCGGCGTGCACAAGACGGGTGTCAGCATGATGACGAGCCGCATGCTGGGCGCCTTCCGCACCGACGACAAGACGCGGCGCGAATTCCTCAACATGATCGGCCATCCGGGCCAGACCTCGGCCTGAGCGGCGCGGCAGCGGCATGGCATCTCCCCTGCCGCAGTCGCTGGCGCTGATCGAAAGGCTGATCGGCTTCGACACCACGAGCCGGCTGTCCAACCTCGCGCTGATCGATTTCGTCGCGGACTATCTGCGCGGCCACGGCATTGCCTCGCGCAAGGTCTTCGACGCGAGCGGCAAGAAGGCCAACCTCTACGCCAG
Source organism: Alphaproteobacteria bacterium (assembly GCA_947473325.1). GTDB lineage: Bacteria > Pseudomonadota > Alphaproteobacteria > SHVP01 > SHVP01 > CANJEJ01. The sequence goes on from CANJEJ010000042.1 coordinate 5,543, forward strand.
CATCGGCCCCGACGTGCCGGGTGGCATCGTGCTGTCGGGTCACACCGATGTCGTGCCGGTGGATGGTCAGGACTGGGCAAGCCCACCCTTCACCGCGACCACACGTGAAGGCCGCATCTACGGCCGCGGCACGGCGGACATGAAGAGCTTCATCGCCATCGTGCTGGCGCTGGTGCCGGAGATGACGGCGCAATCTTTGCGCGTGCCGCTGCATCTCGCCTTCTCCTATGACGAAGAGGTCGGCTGCCTCGGCGTGCACGGCCTGCTCGAACTGCTGAAGTCGGGCGTACCGCGCCCGCGTGCGGTGATCGTCGGCGAGCCGACAATGATGCGCGTCGTGAATGCCCACAAGGGCATCAACACCTTCCGCACCGTGGTGAGGGGCCTGGAGGCGCATTCGAGCGCCACGCACCAGGGCGTCAACGCGATCCAGTATGCGGCGGAAATCATCGGCTTCCTGACGCGGTTGGGGGGCGAACTGAAGGAAGCAGGTGGCTTTCCCCGCTTCGATCCGCCCTATACCACGGTGCATGTCGGCACCATCCAGGGCGGCACCGTGCTGAACATCATTCCGCGCGAATGCCGCTTCGTCTGGGAGTTCCGCGGCATACCGGGACAGGACGAGCAGGAGATTCCCGCGCGGCTCGACGCTTTCGTCCAGCGCGAGATCCTGCCGCGCATGCACACCGTGTCCCGCGACACCGGCGTGCACACCACGCCACTCGCCCGCGTGGCGCCGCTGCTGCCGACCGACGGATCACCCGCCGAAACGCTGGTGATGGCGCTCGCCGAAACCAACGCGACGCACACCGTCGCCTACGGCACCGAAGCGGGCTTCTTCCAGGAGATCGGTATTCCGGCGGTGATCTGCGGCCCCGGCGACATCGCCCAGGCACACCGGCCGGACGAGTTCATCGCACTCGATCAGGTGGCCGACTGCGAGATTTTCCTGCGCCGGCTGATCGATCACGCCGCGAGCTAGCGGCGGCGGGCCAGCGCGCGCTCGAATTCGTCGTTCATGCCGGCAATGGCCTGGCTGATCAGGCGATCCAGCGCGCGTTCCTGCTCCGCCGGGTTTGCGTCCTCCGCCAGCAGTACGACCCCGCCACCCCGGCCCACGGCCACGCCGCGCGGTGCGTTCTGGTCGGAAAGGAACTGGACCTCGGCCTCGATCTGCGCCTGGTAGCGCAGCGCCCGCGTGACCATGCCCTCCTCGCGGCCGGTCGGCCCGCCATAGGGGCGCTCGCGAATCTCCACCCGCTTCAGCACGAAGCGGGCAATGCCCGTACCGCCCGCTGCAGGCTGCAACCGATCCTGCGCCCAGAGATAGGCGGCATCCGCGAGGGGCCCGCCATCCACATTGCCGCGGTCGATTTCCACCGTACGCGTCGGCAGGAACAGGGGACCGAGATGGAGATAGCCCATTTCCGGCGATGCCGGTCCGCCGGACGGCGCGCCACCGCAACCAGCCAGCAGCAGGCCGGCACAGAGCAGCGCCGCGACCAGGGGCCGCATGCTAGCGGCGATAGGTGCGCAGGAACGACGCGATATTCGCATCCAGCTGGGCGTTGAGGTCGCTCATCAGTCCCGCCACGAGATCGATGAAGAGCTTGTCCTTGTCATAGACCGACGCCGTTTCAGGCAGCGTGCGCGACCGTGCCGCGCCTGCTTCGGCAAAGGCATCGGTGAAGCCACGGTCGTTCCGGATCTCGACCCGGACATGAACACGGGCGTCGAAGCGGGCAGACTGGTTGGTCGTGAACGTGCCACGGATTCCGGTTTCGACCGGAAGCTTGTTCTCGACCACGGACGCATCGGAAATGATGACGCGCGCCACGCCGGGGCCGCCGATGGCGCGCAGGCGCTGGTCGGCCCAGCGATTGGCTGCCGCCGCCGGGCTGACCGGCATGTCGTGTTCGACATTGGGTGCCCGCAGGGGTGGCGTGTATTCGTCCACCACCTCGATCCGGCTGACGGCCAGCTGGATCGGCGGCAGATTGTTGAAGTTGACGTCTCCAAGCGGCGGTGCCGGCGGCTGCGCCTGGCATGCGGCCAGGACCAGCACAGCCAGGCCAATGGCAGCCGTTTTCAGCGAAGGGGAGGAGAAGAAAGGAAGGGTCATCGGGATCATGGTGTGCACTCCGCTGACGGGATCAGGCCCGGCAATCATGGCAATATCATGATACCGCTGGCTTCAACTCCGTTTCCGCAAAACTGTAGGTGCGGTTACAGAACTCGCAACGCGCCTCGATGGCCCCGTTGGTCGCCATGCCAGCCAGTTCGGGGGGTGAGAAGGTGTTGAGCACACCAATCACCTTGTCGCGCGAGCAGCGGCAGGCGGCTACGAGGGGAAGCGCGTCGTAAACCCAGACGCCGTCTTCATGAAACAGCCGGTAAAGCAAACGCTGCGCCGGCAGCGAAGGGTCCACCAGTTCCGCTTCCGTCAGCGTGCGGAACAGGGCCAGCACGTGTTCCCAGTCGGCCGGATCGACGGTCTTCACGTCCTCGTCCCGGGGCGTGCCGCCTTCGGAAGCGAGGTTCTGGACCATCATGCCGGCGGAGCGCCAGCGATAGGCACCGTCAGGACCCATTTCCCGGGCCACGGCCAGTTTGATGGCGGCGCGCAGCTGTTCGGACTGTTCAAAATAGTGCTCGGCACATTCGGCGAGCGTCCTGCCCGTCAGCGCGACGATGCCCTGGTAGCGGTCCGCCTCGAGCCGGTGATCGACCGTCCAAGAGAAATAGCCACTGCCGAGCAGCTCGGTGATGCCGATATCGGACCGGCCGGCGCGCGCCACCAGCGCCGCAACCGCCGCATCATCGTATTTGGCATAGGCGCGCATCTGGCCGGGTGATTCGAAATCGGCCACCAGCACGCTGACCGGGCCGTCGCCGCGAATCTGCAGCGTGAAGATGCCGTCGAATTTCAGGGCCGTGGCGAGCGTTGCGGCAAGCGCCAGCATCTCCGCGAGGACGAAGGAGACCGCGTCGGGATAGCCGTGGCGGCCGATGATCTCGTCCGCCGCCGCACCGAGGCGCACGAAGCGCCCGCGCACACCCTGCTTGTCGACCTGGAATGGCTGGGAAAAATCGTCCGCAAGCGTAACCGGGGACCTGGCCATTCAGCCAAAGCACCAGGTCAGGATGCCCTTCTGGGCATGCAGGCGGTTCTCCGCCTCATCCCACACCACCGACTGTGGGCCGTCGATGACGGAGGCCGTCACCTCGTCGCCGCGATGGGCGGGCAGGCAGTGCATGAACAGGGCGTCGGACTTCGCAAGCCCCATCAGGCGATCGTTGACCTGATAGGGTGCGAGCAGGTTGTGACGGCGGCCGCGCAGCGCCGCCCCGTTCTCGCCCGCTTCCTCGCTCATCGACAGCCAGACATCGGTCACGACGCAATCAGCGTTCTTCACTGCATCGTCAGGACGCTCGACAACGACGACATCGCCCCCCTGGGATTTCGCCCAGGCCAGCACATCGGCGGACGGCGCGCGTTCCTGCGGGCAGGCAAGCTTGAGGCCGAAGCCGAAGCGCACCGCGGCATGGATCCAGGTCGTGGCGACATTGTTGCCGTCGCCTGTCCAGGCAACGGAACGACCCTTGATCGGCCCACGATGTTCCTCGAAGGTCATCACGTCGGCGAGCACCTGGCACGGATGGCTCTGGTCCGTCAGCCCATTGATCACGGGCACTGTCGCATTGGCGGCCAGTTCCGTCAGGACACCGTGCTGGGAGGTGCGGATCATGATCGCATCGACATACCGCGACAGGACGCGCGCCGTATCGGCGACCGTCTCGCCTCGGCCAAGCTGGGTGTCGTTGCCATTGAGATAAAGCGTATCGCCGCCAAGCTGGCGCATCGCCATCTCGAAGGAGACCCGTGTGCGGGTGGACGGCTTCTCGAAAATCATTGCCAGCGTCTTGCCACCGAGCGGGCGGTCGGCGTCAGCCGACCCGCGGCTCATTCCCCGCCGCTTTTCCTTGCGCAGGCTGGCGTTGCTCAGGATGCCCCGAAGAGTCGCGCCGTCGAATTCATGCAGATCGAGGAAATGGTTCGGCAGGTTCACGACACCATCGACTCCAGCGTCCGGTCGATGATGGCGAGCCCTTCATCCACTTCCCTGGTGCCGACGATGAGCGGCGGCAGCAGGCGGATCACGTTGTCGCCGGCCGCTACGGTAAGCAGACCGTTGGCCCGCAACGCATCGATCAGCTTGGCCGAATCGACATGGCAGCGCAGGCCGATCAAAAGCCCCTTGCCGCGCACTTCGGCGATCTTGTTGCCGTGGCGCGCGACAATGCCTTCCAGGCCCTTGCGCATGTGTTCGCCCATGGCGACGACGTGGTCGAGGAAACCGGGCGCGAGCACTTCCTTGAGCACGGCGTTGGCCGCCGCCGTGGCGAGCGGATTGCCACCGAAGGTGGAGCCGTGCGTGCCGGCAACCATGCCGATCGCGGCCTTTTCCGTCGCCAGGACGGCGCCGATCGGGAAGCCGCCGCCCAGGCCCTTGGCAATCGACATCACGTCGGGCGTCACGCCGGTGAATTCATGGGCGAAGAGCTTGCCGGTGCGGCCCATGCCGGTCTGCACCTCGTCGAAGAAGAGCAGCAGGCCGTGGGCGTCGCACAGCGCGCGCAGTTCCTTGAGATAGGACGTCGGCACGATCTTGAGGCCGCTTTCGCCCTGGATCGGCTCGATCAGAATGCCGGCAGTGGCGGGGCCGATCGCGGCCTTCATCGCCGCCATGTCGCCGAAGGGAACCTGGTCGAAGCCATCGACGATGGGACCGAAGCCCTTCAGGTGCTTCTCCTGGCGGCCGGCGGCGAGCGTCGCCAGCGTGCGGCCGTGGAAGGCGCCTTCCACCGTGATGATGCGGAAGCGTTCGGGATGGCCGCTGGCATACTGGTACTTGCGGACAAGCTTGATGCCGCCTTCGACCGCCTCGGCGCCGGAATTGCCGAAGAAGACGGTGTCGGCGAAGGTGTTCTTCACCAGCGTCTCGGCGAGTTGTTCCTGCCCCGGGATGCGGAACAGGTTCGACGTGTGCCAGACGCCCTGGATCGCCTTGGTCATCGCCTCGACCAGACGCGGATGGCCGTGGCCCAGCGCCGTCACCGCGATGCCGGACGTGAAGTCGAGATAACGCCGACCATTGGCGTCGAAAATATATGCGCCCTCGCCCCGCACAAACGCCACATCGGCGCGGGCGTAGGTCGGCATGACCGCGGTTACCACGTCGCAACTCCCGATCTCTCGTCGGAATCCCGCCTGAACGGTAGGAAAGCGCGTGAGTATGGTGAGGGCCCCTCAACCTGTCAATTGCGGCGGGCCGAGGAAAAGCCCGGAAATTGGCCCTTTTTGCCCTAGGCCTTCAGCTTGTAGCCGGTCGCCAGTAGCCGATAGCACAGGGTCCACAGAATGGCGTTGAGGCCGACCAGAAGGCCCAGCCCGATCCAGATCGGGCTGTCGGCATGGCCGATGAAGCCCGAGCGGAACCCGTCGATCATGTAGAAGAACGGGTTCGCATGGCTGATCTGCTGGAACAGCGGCGGCAGGCGGTCCACCGAATAGAAGGTGCCCGACAGAAAGGTGAGCGGCGTCACAAAGAAGTTGGTGATGGTGGCGATGTCGTCGAACTTGTTGGCCCAGATGCCGACGATGACGCCTGCGACCGACATCAGCAGCGCCCCCAGCACGGCAAATCCCAGCACGATCACGATACTGGCCAGCGTGAAGGGCACGAAGACATAGAGCATCGCCCCGACGACAACGCCAACCACCAGGCCGCGTGTGGCACCGCCAAGCGCGAAGCCGAGCATGAGCTCGCCCGCTGTCAGCGGCGGCATCAGCAGGTCGACAATGTTGCCCTGGATCTTCGACACCATCAGGGTCGACGTCGCGTTCTGGAACGCGTTCTGGATCACCGCCATCATGATGAGGCCGGGAGCGAGGAACTGGTCGAAATGAACCCCGCCCACCATCGTGCCCGAGCGGCCCATCGCGATGGAAAAGACGACCAGGAACAAGAGCGACGTGATCGCCGGCGCGACGATGGTCTGCATCGCCATCTTGGCGAAGCGCTTCACCTCGCGCGCATAGAGCGTCCACAGGCCGCGCCAGTTGACGGCACCGAATGTCCGCACCGGCAGCACCGGGCGGGAAGGAACAAGGGTCAAGGTTCGTCTTCCGGATGGGGCGCGGGTTGGGCGGGCGGTGTGACGGCCTTTGTCTGCCGGCCCGGCGCCGGCTCGAACGTCGTGCCGGCATTGGGATCAATCATCTGTTGCTGCGGCGAATTGCCGATGATCTGCATCGTGGCGACGCGGAACGGATTGTCGATGCCTTCCTTCTCGAAACGCATGCGAATGCGGCGGTTGTATTCGCGGCCGATGCGCCATTGCTGGCCGGCGCGCGTCTTCACCCTGCCGCGCAGGATGGCCGTGGCCTTGTCGAAGCGATCGATGCCGATGACCTCGAACGGCGCCAGCATGTCGATGCCATAGGCCTTGTCCTGCGCGAGCTCGGCGCCCACCTCGGCCATGATGTTGGCGACCCTGTCGGTGTCGGTGTCCATGCCGACGGGGATGTCGGCGACAAAAATCGCGAAGTCCTTGGTCAGGTTGGTGACGACGTCGACGGCGCTGAACGGAATGGTGTGCAGCGTGCCATAGGCGTCGCGCAGCCGGATGCTACGGATGGTGATCACCTCCACCGTGCCCGTCTTGCCCGACACAGTTACCACGTCGCCGATGGCAATCGTGTCCTCGAACAGGATGAAGGCACCGGTGATGATGTCCTTGACCAGCGTCTGGGCACCGAAACCGACCGCAAGGCCGATGACGCCAGCGCCCGCCAGCAGCGGCGCGATGTTGATGCCGAATTCCGACAGGATCGCAAGCACCGCCATGGTCGTGATGACGACCATGATGGCATTGCGGGCGAGCGGCAGCAGCGTGCGGCCGCGGGCACTGCGGGCGAAGCGGTTGCGCCCGTTGTCGCGCAGCAGCCGGTCGATCGCGGCGCTGGCGATTTCCCAGACGAACAGCGAAACCAGCACGATGAGCACGATGGAGACCGTCCGCGCAATGACCATGCGCCCAACCGGCGTGCCGAACAGGCCGAGCACGTCCACGCCCCAGCCCTGCAGGACGGCGATGCCGGCGATGACATAGACCACGACTTCCAGCAGCTGCCGCAGCACGGCGATGTAGCGATTGGCGCGCGCCTCGATGCCCGGGTAACGCGCCTTCACCTCGTCGCTGACGGAGAACAGGCGTTCCGTGCCGCGGCGAACCAGGAACAGCAGCAGCCAGGCACCGGCGATGGCGATGGCCATCTGCAGCGTGCCGCGCGTGACCAGTGTAAATCCCCCCTGGATCTCGAGCGCCCAGATCACATAGGCGGCACCGAGATAGAGCAGGGCGAGGATGTGCCAGATGTCGGCAAGGCGGTTGCGCAGCATGCGCCAGCCGCCGCCCGGCTGCGACACCAGCCCTTCGCCGCGGCGCTGCTGCAGCCAGTCGCGCACCAGGGCGCGGTTCTGCAGCACCAGCACGGCGAGCAGCAGCACGACCAGAAGCCCGAGAATCTTGGTCAGCGCGATGAAGCCGCTGAGGGGCAGGCCAAGAAACAGCAGGGCCTGCAGGAAGAAGAAGCCAAACACCGCGACGTTGACGATGCGGCGGATCCAGACATAGAGGTAGGCCGCCGTCGCATCGGCGAGCGGGAACAGCCGCGCGCCCGGCGCCAGCGGCGACAGCAGCGCCTTGGCGAGGCCGGTAATCACCCAGCTGAGCACCACCGCGTTGGTGACGGCGAGCGCGACCAGGCGCACCTGGCGCTGCGGCTCCACCAGCGCCAGTGCGCCATAGGCGCCGGCGGCAAAGGCCGCGATCGGCAGCAGGTCGAGCAGCGTGCGTACGAACCAGAGCGGCACCCGGACCCAGGAGGTCGCGCCAAGCCGCGTGTCCATCACGCTACGCGGCCGGTGCAGCGCGGTTCTGACGAGGAACCAGGCGACCGTGGCCGCCAGCGCCACCACCAGCAACTGGCCGAGCAGGAGCAGCCAGAAGGCGCGGCGCTCCGGCTCTTCCACCTGTACTAGCAGCCAGTCGGCGCTGCTGCGCACACCGCCCATACGGGTGGTCAGGGACGAGAACTGTTCGCCCACTGCCGCCAGCTGGTCGGCCAGGCTGCGCAGGAAGGGACTGCCCACCTCGCTCAGCGTGTCAGGTGCCTGCTCGACCGGGACGCTGCCCTTCTGGACCGTGATCAGCGCCTCGATCTGCAGCTCGAGCTTCGCCCGCGCCGCAGGATCGCGCAGCGTGGCGAGCAGCGATTCGAGATCGGCCGGCGCGGGCCCCGCTTTCTCGACCGGCACGGGCACGCCGACGACCGTCTGCGCGCGGGCCGACGGCACGACGCCAGCCGCGACGGCGGCCACGGCAAGGATCAGGAAGGCGGCCCATGACAGCCGCAGGACGGCGACGTAACGTGACATTAAGGATCGCTGTGGCGCAGTGGCAGGGGCCGCATCAGGGCCCGGCCTACATAGCAGTTTAGGGTGCGCCTGGGGACCCCCGGACGCAGAGGACCATGGTCGATCATCTGAACACCGCCCGCCAGCATCGAAAGGACGGCCGCCTGACCGAGGCGGCGGCGGCCTGGCGCCGGGCGCTGAAGCAAGACCCGGCAAACGCCGAGGCGCATCGCGGCCTGGGCGAGATCGCGCTGCAGAAGGGACAGGCCGCACAGGCCATCGCGCATCTGGAGGCCGCCGCGAACGCGGCACTCACGGACCCGGCCCTGCAGTTTCAGGTCGCCAACCTGCTGCTGGCCAGCGGACAGGCACAGCGCGCCGCTGATCGCTACCAGATCGCGGCGGCATTGGCGCCCCAGGTGCCCGAGGTTTTCAACAACCTGGGCGCCGCGCTGAAACAGCTCGGCGCGCTCGACGCCGCGACCACGGCGCTGCAGCGCGCCATCGAGCTGCGCCCCGCCTTTGCCGAAGCCTGGAACACGCTGGGCACGGTGCAGAGCGACCAGGGCACGGCGCAGGCGGCGGCGGAGAGCTTCCTGCGCGCGGTCGAACTGAAACCCAGCCTGATCGCCGCCCGCGTCAATCTGGGCCATGCCCTGTGCGATGCCGGCGACGCACCGGCGGCCGTGCGCGTCTTCCACGACGCCGTCGCACGACAGCCCGGCAACGCCGCGGCGCTGAACGGCCTCGGCATCGCATTGCAGCAGGACAACCGGCAAGCGGAGGCCGCCGACGCCTTCGCGCGGGCATTGACGGCCGATGCGGGATTCACCGACGCCCTGGGCAATCTCGCTGTTTCCGTGCAGGCGCAGGGCGATCATGCGCGGGCCCTGAGCCTGTGCCGCGACGCGCTTGACCAGCGGCCCGACGACCCGACTCTGCTGGTGAATCTCGGCCATATCCTGCAAGCGCTGGGACGCCAGGGCGAGGCTGCCGACGCCTTCACGCGCGCATTGAGCACGCGGCCCGACCTGAAGGGCATCAACGCCTATCTGCTGCATGCGCGTCTGCACCTCTGTCAGTGGGAGGGGCTCGACGCGCTGATCGCGCAGGTGCTGCGCGAGGCCGAGGATGAGACATCGACCCTGCCGCCTTTCGCGTTGCTGGGCACGCCGGCATCGCCAGCGCTGCTGGCGCGCGTGGCGCAACGCTCGGCGCGCACGCAGGAGCAGGACGTGGCCCGGCTGCGCGAGCAGCTCGCCCTTCGCGCCGCCGTGCGGGAGCCCGGAAGGCCCCTGCACATTGGCTACGTGTCGCCCGACTTTCGCGGGCATAGCGTGGGCATTGCATTCCGTGACCTTCTGAACGCGCATGACCGCACGAGGTTCCGCTGGCACGGCTATGCCACGCGGCGCGACGAGGGCAACGACGCGTCGGCATTTTCGCGCGCCTTCGACGTGTTTCGCGACATCAGCGCGCTCGCCCCCGGCGATGCCGCGCGCCGCATTCACGAGGACGGGATCGACGTGCTGGTCGATCTCGCCGGCCACACGCGCGATAGCCGCATCGACCTTTTCGCGTTGCGCCCGGCGCCGGTGCAGGCGCATTACCTTGGCTATGGCAGCACCGTGGGTGCCGTGGACATCCCCTGGCTCATCACCGATCCGGTGCACACGACGCCGGAAATCGCCGCCAGCTGCAGTGAAGCCATGGTCTACCTGCCTGATACGTTCATGGCGGCCAGCCGCGCGACCATCGATTCCACCCCGGTCACGCGCGTGTCGCAGAACCTGCCGGAGCGTGGCATCGTCTTCGCCAATTTCAACGCCTTCTATAAATTCCACCCCGACGCCTTCGCTTCGTGGATGGACCTTCTGCGCGCGGTGCCCGACAGCGTGCTGTGGCTGCGCGAGGGACCGGTGGTGGCGATGCGCAACCTGCGCCATGCGGCGGAGCAGGCCGGCGTCGCCCCCCACCGCCTCGTCTTCGCGCCCCGCGAAATGCATGCGAAGCACCTCGCGCGCCTTGCGCTCGCCGATCTTGCCCTCGACACCACCTTTCATGCCGGCGGCGTTACGACGCTCGACGCGCTGTGGGCCGGCGTGCCGGTGGTGACGCTGGCCGGCGCGTCGCACCCGGCGCGCACCGGCGCATCCATCCTGCATGCGATGGGATTACCGGAGCTGGTCGCCGCCGACCTCGACGGGTATCGCGCGCTAGCCGTGCGCCTTGCCCGCGATCCTTCCACCCTGCGGGACCTGCGCGGTCGCCTGAACACGCAGCGGCTGAGTGCGCCGCTGTTCCAGCCGACGCGACTTGCGCGTCATCTCGAACAGGCCTTCACGCAGATGACGGAACGTCTTCGCCGCGGGGAAGCGCCGCAAAGCCTGCGCATCGCCGCGGGGCCTTAACGGCTGCGCAAGAACGCGGCCTGATGGAAGGCGGACTGTTCGTCGCCATAGGTGTAGGCGCGGCCGACCGGGCAGGCGCGGCGCGCGGCATCAAAGCCGTGGCGGCTGTGTGGATCGACAGGTCCCGCCTGCAGGCAGGGCTTCGCGACACAGCTATCACAGGGCGCCGCGTCATCGCTGCGCAGCGGTACCGCGATGTCCTCGGCCAGCAGAAGGGCGGCGCGATAGGCATGCCACAGGCCATAGACGGGATGGATCAGCAGGCAGATAGGCGCCTGATGCACCGGCTCGGCCCGCTGCGCCCAGCGGATAAAGGGGAGAAAGGGCGGTCCCTGGTGCGTGTAGACCGCGGTGGCGGCCAACGGCGCTGCCAGAGGCGCCACCGTCTGCTCCACCCAGCTGTTGAGCGGATCGGGCAGATCAGGATGCGCCGCGCGAAACGGCGCGAAGCGCTGCCACAGGGCGGGCCCCGCATTGCCAATCAGGATGAGCGTGCGCGCACGCCGGCCATCCGCCAGCGGCGGCACATCATCATTGCCGGCCGGGTGAAAGCCGCCGCGCGGAAGAAGGCCGGTGGCCGCAATCCGTTGAGCAATCTCGGCGTAGGACGCAGCCATCGGCCCTAGAGCTGCGGCGAGCGCAGCACCATCATCTTCTCGGTCTGCATTTCATGCATCGTGTAGGGAATGCCGCCGACGCCGAGGCCTGACTGCTTTGCGCCGGCAAAGGGCATCCAGTCGACACGGAAGGCCGAGTGGTCGTTGACCATCACCGCCGTCGCATCGAGCCGGGCATAGGCGCGCAGCGCGGTTTCCAGACTGGTGGTGAAGACGGCGGCCTGGAAGGCAAATGGAAGCCCGTTCGCGCGCGCGATGCCGTCGTCCAGGCTTTTCACCGGATAGACGCAGACCACCGGGCCGAACACTTCCAGCGTCGACAGCTTTACGCTGTCGGGCGGATTGTAGACGACGGTGGGCGCATAGCAGCTGTCGGAAATCTTGCGGCCGCCCGAGAGAATCTCGGCCCCGGCCGCCTTCGCCTCTTCCACCCACTCATGCACGCGGTCCACCTCGCGCGGGCGGATCAGCGGTCCGACTTCCGTGGCCGCATCGGTCGGATCGCCGACCTTCAGCGTGTCGGCGCCGGCGGCCAGGTCTTTCGCGAACTGGCGCGCGATCTTTTCATCCGCATAGATGCGCTGCACCGACACGCAGACCTGGCCTGCGTGATAGAAGCCGCCCTTCAGGATGCCGGGCAGCGCGAGCTTCATGTCGGCGTCGGCGGCGAGGATCACCGGTGCCGCACCGCCATGTTCCAGCGCCGCCCGCGTGCCGGGCGCGAGCTGCGCCTTCAGCGCCCAGCCGACGCCCGGGCTGCCGATGAAGCTGAAGAAGCCGACGCGCGGGTCGGTCACCAGCCTGGTGGCGACCTGGCGATTCTCCGTCACCGTCACCTGGCACCATTCATCCGGCAGGCCGGCCTCGCGCAGGATCTGCACGAAGCGCAAGCAGGAGAGCGGCGTGTCTTCCGTCGGCTTGACGATGACTGGGCAGCCGACCGCGAGCGCGGGCGCAACCTGATGCGCGATCAGGTTGAGCGGATGGTTGAAGGCGCTGACGGCGACGACGACGCCGATCGGCTCCATCCGCGTCATCGCGAAGCGGTTGAGCGAGGCGGCGTTGACGTTCATCGGCACCACACGGCCCTGTTCGGTGCGCAGCGTCTCGATGCAGATATGCACGCTGTCGATGGCGCGGGCGACCTCGACCCGGCTGTCGAGCAGCGGCTTGCCACCCTCACGCGCAGCCTCCACCGCCAGCTCTTCGAAGCGGCCCTGCATGATCTTCGTCGCCTTGGACAGGATCTCGATGCGTTTCGCCGGCGTCAGCCAGCGGTCGCGGTCGCGGAACAAGGCGTGGGCGGTTTCCAGTGCCTTCTGCACGGCGCCGAGGTCGGCAGCGGCCACGGTCGCGATGGGTGCGTTGTCGAACGGCGCGCGCACGTCCTTGTTCGGCGCCTGGCTGGTCGCGCCCGGAATCATCAGCGGAAAATGCGGTACCTGTGCCATGGCTGCCCCCTGCGCTGCCGGCCATCGCGGGCCTGCCCCGCCGCTACCTTGCCCGGGCCGGGCAGGCTGCTCAAGCGCTAGCGGCGCGCCGTTGCAGAACGGTGACAAGAACGCCGAGGCCGATGAGGCCAAGCCCGGCCAGCACGTCGAAGCTCAGGGCTTCGCCCAGCATCACGGCGGCTGCAACCACCCCCAGAGCGGGCGTGCCGAGCGAGCCCACCGCCACCGTGGTGGCCGGCAAGGCGCGGCCCAGCACGATCAGGCACCAGAAGGCGAAGGCCGTCGCCAGCGTGCCGGTATAGAGAAGCGCGGGTGCCGCCGGCCAACCCCAGCCCGCGAGCGGCGGCCCCTCGACAAGCCAGGCGAGCGGCAGCAGCAGCACCACGCCAACCATCATCTGCCAGGGAGCAGTCTGCAGCGGCGTGCCCAGCCAGCGATGGCCGCGAATCAGCAGGATGGCAACCGCCCAACTGAAGGAAGCGCCCAGCAGCGCCGCGTTGGCCAGGACAGCGCGGCGGTCGCCCCAGTCAAAATGCGTCGGGTCAAACAGGATCACGATGCCGGCGAGGCCCAGCACGGCGCCCACGCCCTGCCGCCAGCCGAGGCGTTCGCGCAGGAAGAGATACGAAAGCGGCGCCACCCAGAGTGGGGTGGTGTAGACGAGGACCGCCGCGCGCCCGGCACCCGCCGCCGTCAGACCGTAATGGCTGAGCGCCACGAACAGCGTCATTTGCAGGAAGCCGACGCCCAGGATGACCGGCCAGTCGCTTTTCGCCGGCAGCAGATTTCGTGTTCCCGTGATCCGCGCCAGCAGGAAAAGGACGATCATCGCCACGATGAGCCGCACTTCCGAGAACCAGAAGGGCGGCATGTGCGCGACGCCGAATTTCATGACGGGCCAGCTGATGCCCGACACGACAATAAAACCCGTAAACAGCAGCAGGGGATTCACACGGACGGCCGGGGCGGGAGCGCGGGAAGGAATGCCAGCATAGGCCGCGGCGAATTTTTCTGCACGGATCGCGCGCCGTCGCTACCATCCGCCATCGTTGTCGCGTGCGCAGGAGCGTTTTCGTCATGTCCGAGATCAGGCTGAGCAACCGGCTCGACCGCGCAGTCGACGACAACCGCGACCACATCCTGGGCCCGCAGAACGCCGCCATCACCCTGGTCGAATATGGCAGCTACGCCTGCCCCCATTGCCGCGCTGCGAACGACCGCATCGCCGAGGTGCGCGACCA
>CANJEJ010000043.1 GCA_947473325.1 Alphaproteobacteria bacterium
GCACCTCTCGGTGCTCGAGAACCTGTGCCTGGCGCCAGTCTGGGTGCGCAAGCGGCCGCGGCGCGAGGCGGAAGAGACGGCGATGCGCTATCTCGAACGTGTGCAGATCGCCGAACAGGCACACAAGTTCCCGAACCAGCTGTCCGGCGGCCAGCAGCAGCGCGTCGCCATCGCACGGGCTCTGTGCATGAATCCCGAGGTCATGCTGTTCGACGAACCGACCTCGGCGCTTGATCCCGAGATGATCAAGGAAGTGCTCGACGTCATGGTGGGGCTTGCCAACGAGGGCATGACCATGGTCTGCGTGACCCATGAAATGGGTTTTGCCCGCTCGGTTGCCGACCGCATCGTCTTCATGGACAAGGGTGAGATCGTCGAGATCGGCACGCCGCAGGAATTCTTCAACGCGCCGAAATCGGATCGGACGCGCCTGTTCCTCAGCCAGATTCTCAACCACTAGAGCACGGCCTGTTTGGATGGAATTGTGCAATTCCATCCAAACAGGGATACGTGCTCGACATTCTTGACAAGGCTTGAGCAATCACTTCGACTTTGGCCGAACTCCGGTTCGACCAAAGTCGAAATTGCTCGCGCGCGGACGCCGACGTCCGCGGGGGGCTATTTCGACGCGTCCTTGATGAAGGCGATGACGTCCGCGCGGTCAGAATCCTTGCGCAGGCCGGCAAAGGCCATCTTGTTGCCCTTCAGGAACGTCGCCGGCTTTTCGAGATACTCCGCGAGGTTCGTCTCGTCCCAGGTGATACCGGCACCCGCCATCGCCTTGGAATAGCTGTAGCCCTCGACCTGGCCCGCCTTGCGGCCGAGCACGCCATGCAGGTTGGGTCCGATCTTGTTTTTGCCGCCGGCGTCCACCGTGTGGCAGGCCTCGCACTGGCGAAACAGCTTCTTGCCGTTCTCGGCATCGGCCGCGAAGGACGCGGTGGCGCTCAGGACGGTGACGATCAGGCCAGTGAACAGGGCGCGGGCAGGAGCAAACATGCGCGGCATCTCCAGGCGGCGGAACCAAAGGACGAAACGGGCCGCACAGTAGAAGAAGGGCCGGGAATTCTGCAAGTCACGGTACCGCAGGGCGTCAATTGGGCGCGGATGTCCGTGCCGTTTTCTTGAACGGGATTTGGGCGCATGCGAGGATCGCAGCGGATCGCGTGGCAGGGCGCGCGGCCGCAGCAGGGAACCCGGGGCAACCCATTGGCATGACCGCAACGCAGGCGTGGCTGGAGCCGCGGGAGGAAGGCGATGCCTTCGTTCTCGCCCTGGGCGGTGCATGGGGTGTCGACAACCTGGCGGCCATCGACAACGATTTGCGCCGCCTGCATCCCGGCAAGCGCCGCTGCAGCATCGACATCACCGAGGTGTCGCGCCTCGACACTGCCGGCGCCTGGGCGATCTGGCGCACACGACAGAACTGGGAGTCCGACGGCGCAACGGTTGAACTCGTCGGCGTGACCGACGATCACCAGGTGCTGCTTGACGCGGTCGGAAAGCAGCACATGGAGGCGCAGCGCCCGCCGCGCGCGCCCAATGCCTTTATCGAGATGGTGGTGCATCTCGGCGAGGTGACGGTCGATATCGCGAAGGAGGCGGCCGACCTCCTCGCTTTCCTCGGCCAGATCACCGTCGCGCTCGGCCGGCATGCCCTGAATCCAGGCCGACTGCGGGCGAAATCGCTGGTCTTCCACATGCAGGAAGCCGGGCTCAACGCGATCCCCATCGTCGGGCTGATGTCCTTTCTGATCGGTATCGTGCTGGCTTTCCAGGGCGCGAGCCAGCTGCAGCGCTTCGGCGCCGAGGTCTTCGTCGTAAACCTGGTCGCCATATCGGTGCTGCGCGAGATCGGCGTGCTGATGACCGCCATCATCGTGGCCGGGCGCTCGGGCAGCGCCTTCACCGCCCAGATTGGCTCGATGAAGGTGAACGAGGAAATCGACGCAATGCGCGCGCTTGGCCTCGATCCCATCGAGGTGCTGGTCCTGCCGCGCCTGCTTGCGCTGGTCATCACCCTGCCGCTGCTCGCCTTCGTCGCCGACCTGCTCGGCCTGCTCGGCGGCGGGCTGATGGCCTGGATTGTGCTGGGGATCAGCCCCGGCACCTTCATCGAACGACTGAACGACGCGATCGGCCAGTGGACCTTCTGGGTCGGCATCATCAAGGCGCCCGTCTTCGCCTTCACCATCGCCATGATCGGCTGCTACGAAGGCCTGCAGGTCGGCGGCAGCGCCGAAAGCGTCGGCCAGCGCACCACGCGCGCGGTGGTCGAGGCGATCTTCCTCGTCATCATGATCGATGCCGTCTTCTCCATCTTCTACCAGCTCGTGGGGATATGACCGTGGCCGGCGCCAGGGACCTTGCCATCCACATCAAGGGGCTGCGCACGCAGTTCGGCGAGCAGGTCATTCATGACGGCCTCGACCTTGATGTCGAGAAGGGCGAGATCCTCGGCGTTGTCGGCGGCTCGGGCACCGGCAAGTCGGTGCTGCTGCGCACCATCATCGGCCTCAACCGCCCCGCTGCGGGCACGGTCGAGGTCTTGGGGCAGGAGGTCAGCGACGAGCGCAGCGAACGCCAGCGCAGCCTTGAACGCCGCTGGGGCGTTCTCTTCCAGGACGGCGCGCTGTTCAGCTCGCTCACTGTGGCCGAGAACATCCAGGTACCATTGAAGGAGCATGTGAAACTCAAGGGCGCGCTGCTGCACGAGATCGCCGCGCTCAAGGTGCGCATGGTCGGCCTGCCGCCGGAGGCCGGGGCCAAGTATCCGTCCGAGCTGTCGGGCGGCATGCGCAAGCGCGCCGGCCTGGCCCGGGCGCTGGCGCTCGACCCCGAGATCCTGTTCCTCGACGAGCCGACAGCGGGGCTTGATCCGATCGGCGCCGCTGCCTTCGACCAGTTGATTCTCGACCTGCAGGCGGCGCTGGGGTTGACCGTCTTCATGGTGACCCACGATCTGGACAGCCTGCACACAATCTGCGACCGTATCGCCGTTCTCGCCGACCGCAAGGTCAAGCTGATCGGGCCCATGGAGGTCATGCTGCAAAGCGAGCATCCCTGGGTTCGCGAGTATTTTCACGGTCCCCGGGCGCGCGCCGCCCTGGCAGCCACAGGTTCGTAGAGGCGATGGAAACCCGCGCCAATTACCTTCTGGTCGGCAGCTTCGTGCTGGGCACCGTCATCCTGCTGTTCGGATTCATCATCTGGATCGCGAAGGTCGACGTCGACCGCCAGTTCAACACCTATCTCATCTATTTCGAGGGTGCCGTCACCGGCCTCTCGCCGGCGAGCCAGGTGCTCTATAACGGTATCCCCGTCGGCACGGTCGAGAAGATCGAGATCGACCCCAACAATCCGCAGCGCGTGCGCGTGCAGGTCGAGATCGCGAGCTCCACGCCGCTGAAGGTCGACTCCATCGCCGAACTGCAGATGCAGGGCATCACCGGCGTGTCGGTCATCGCCATCGGCGGCGGCACGTCGCAGAGTCCGCCGCTGCCGCAGGTGACGCCCGGTGAGGAATATCCCGTCATCGCCTCGCGCCCCTCGCCCTTCCAGCGCCTGTTCGCCGGCGCGCCGGAGCTGATCGCGCGCAGCATCCAGCTCATCGAGCAGGCCAATAAGCTCGTGAGCGACGAGAACATTGCCGCCTTCAGCCAGACCGTGCGCAGCGTCGGCGCCATCTCGGGGGAACTCGGCGCCCGCTCCGGGGACATCGGCAAGATCATCGACAATGTGCAGAGCAGCTCGGTCCAGATCCGCGAGGCGGCGCAGTCGGTCAACGGCATGGCTGGCACCCTGAACAAGCAGGTCGCCAACCTCACCGACAGCGCCGACGCCACCCTGTCGGTCATGCGCGGCACGCTCACCGGGGTCGATGCGCTGGTGGAAGAGGTGCGCGGCACCTCGACCATGGTGAACAAGATTCTCGAGAACGCGAAGGAGCCGCTGACCGATTTCTCGTCCGACGGTCTCTATGAGTTCTCGGCGCTGATCTCCGACATGCGGCAGCTCGTCGGCAACCTGGCCCGGCTGACGACGCAGATCGAGGCCGATCCGGCCCGCTTCTTCTTCGGCAACCGGCGCGAAGGCTTCGAGGCTGACCGATGAGCGACCTGATCCGCCCCAACCGCCGTGCGCTGCTGGCGTTCGGCCTTGTGCTGCCGGCCGCGGCCTGCGCCCGCCTCCTGCCGGGTGGCGGGCCGCCGCCGCAGCTCTTCACGCTGACGCCGAAATCGACCTTCGACGCGAACCTGCCCGTCGTCGACTGGCAGCTGGTGGTGGAAGAGCCGGAAGCGGCCGGTGGCCTGCAGGTGCAAAGCATCGCGCTGCGCACCAACGCGCTTGAACTGCAATATTTTGCCAATGCGCGCTGGACCGACCGGGCGCCGCGCATGGTGCAGACGCTGCTGGTCGAATCCTTCGAGAACTCGCGCCGCATCATTGCGGTGGGCCGCCAGGCCATCGGCCTGCGCTCGGACTTCAACCTGCGCACCGAACTGCGCGAGTTTCAGGCCGAGTACGAAAATCCCGACAAGCCGCCCATGGTGCGCATCCGCCTGAACGCGAAGATCGTGAAGCAGCCACGGCGCGAGATCATTGCGTCGGACAATTTCGAGGCGACGACGCGCGCGGCAGGCACAGGCATCGTCGACGTCGTGCAGGCCTTCGACGACGCGCTCGGCAAGGTGACGCGCCGGCTGGTGGAGTGGACGATCCTCAGCGCCAATCAGGCGCGGCCCGCCGTGCCCCGGGCACAGCAGCCGTCCTGATCCGGCGCGGCGCGGACGGCGCGCCCTATTCCGCCGCAATCGCGCTGATGGCGCAGGCCTGGCAATCTTCCGGGTTCACAAGCGGACCGGCCGCTGTCACCGCGGCGCGATAGGCCGGCGCGGAATCGCGCGGCATCTGCTGATAGGCGACGCAGCTTTGCGTCAGCTTCAGCGACAGCAGCATCTCCGTCATCTTGTAGCCGGTGCGCATGGCTTCGAAGACGGGGAAGGGGCAGCGCTCCTGGATCTTGTCGCCGATCGGCTGCATGCAGGTGCAGCCGAACATCACCGAGTCGGCACCGTCTTCGAGCACGGCCTTGTGGCACTCCGCCGCGACCGCATCGAGCATGTGGCTGGCGCCGGCCTTCATCTGGGTCACGAAGCTTTCCTCGGCCTGCACCTGGCCGAGATAGGCGTCGCTCACGACATGGCGGATGCTGACGCACGGCTTCTCGAAGCCGTACAAGCTGACAAGGTCTTCATACATGTAGGCCGTTGCGGGCGGCCAGATGGTGACGATGGAGAAGCGCCGCCCGGCCTGGGCGGCGGCATGCATGGTCGACTGACCCGAACCGACGACCAGCATGCTGGTTGCCGACCGTGCCGCTTCGATGCCGTAGTCGCCGACAGTGTTGATATAGGCAGCGTCGAAGCCCGCCTTCTCGGCGCGCAAGCAGGCGTCGATATAGGCCAGAGACTTGAGCTGGTGATCGATCTGGTTGAAGGGGAAGACAGGAATCCCGACGTCGAAGGTCTCGACGCTGAAGCCCGCGCCAATGAAGCGCGCGGGCATATTGGAGCCTTCCTTGCCGATATTGGCGATACGCAGGGTCATGATCGTTACTCCGCCGCCTGGGCCTTGCCGCGCGGGTCGGCAACGTCGAGTGCCGTGACCGCCTTGGCAATGGCCGTGTAATGTTCATCGCGCGTGCCGCCGACCGGGCGGTAGGCTTCGACGCTGTGCACATGGTTCAGGCTCAACGCCATTTCGGTCGCCTTGTAGCCGGTGGTCAGGGCGTTCAGCACCGGCACCTTCACCCGCGCCGCGATGTCGGCGGCGATGGGCGACATGCAGGTGCAGCCCAGCATGATGGTGTCGGCGCCGTCTTCCTCGATGGCGCGGTTGCACATGGCGACGATGCGGTCCTGTTGCGTGACCTCGCCGCTGCGCATGTCGGTGATGAAATTCTTGTCCTTGCTCAAGGTGGCAAGCTCGTCATTCGCCGAGACGAAGCGCACCGACACGCAGCGCTCCTTCATGCGGTAAAGGCGCAGAAGTCCGGTGTAGATGAAGTTCATCGAGCGCGGCCAGATGGTGACAATGGAGAAGCGCTGACCCAACTGGGCCGCGGCATTCATCGTCGCCTCGCCGGCGCCAATTACGGGCACGCGCAACGCCGAACGAAGGGCGTGCAGGCCATAGTCGCCGACGGTGTTGATGAAAATGGCGTCGGCGCTCTCTTCGCGCACCGCGCGCAGGCCGGTCTCGATATTGGCAGTCTCGCTCAGAACGCGGTTGATTTCGTTCATCGGGAAGGACGGCAGCCGGGTCTCGATCAGGAACGGGTCGAACCCGGCGGCCTTCAGGTTTAGGATTTCCTGTGGCGGCGTGGCGGTGCCGGCCTTGCGGAATCCGGTGCCGATGACGGCGATGCGTTTCATGGGGCAGCTCCCTTCGGACGAAGTTCAAACTGTAGCAGGCTGCTGCCGCTACGTCAGCGGGCTGTCGGTGCGAATAAGGCCCCGGCAGCGCCAGGGCTACTCGACCTTGCCTTCGAGCGCACTCAGGCGCTTCGCCAGGTCTTCGAGCTTGTCGATATTCTCGATGCGGGTGCGCCAATCCTTGGGTATGGCTTCGTGGCCGAGGAAGGCGCCGGACAACGTGCAGGCCATGGAGCCGAGCGA
The DNA here is from genome assembly GCA_947473325.1 of Alphaproteobacteria bacterium. Lineage (GTDB taxonomy): Bacteria > Pseudomonadota > Alphaproteobacteria > SHVP01 > SHVP01 > CANJEJ01. The sequence goes on from CANJEJ010000043.1 coordinate 6,681, forward strand.
ATCGGTGTCGCCCCCGTTCAACACGGCACAGAACAGGCAGTCCTTGAAGGACTGCGGATATTTGAGGAAGCAGAAAAGCGAGAAGGGCAGGGATTCTTCCACCGTCTGCGACAGGCGCAGCTGGAAGGCGGCCTCGCGCGGCTCGGCATTGCTCGCCAGCAGTTCCACCACCAGGGCGAGCTTCTGGCGCATCTCGCGCGTGCGCGCGAAGTTGACGATGCCGACACAGAACTCGCCATAGGGAAACTTGCCGCCCGGCGTCAGACTGGCGGCCTTGCCCGCCGCCCAGGCCATGATGGCGGCCCCGTCGATGCCGACCGGGTGGGTGTGGGTGACACGGGCCGAGGTGTCGGCGTGGTCGCGCAGGTGCGGTGAATTGCGGAACAGGATGCCCAGCGGCGCAATGCGGATCGCTGCGCCGTTGCCGAACGAGCCCTGTCCGTTGTGCAGCTTGGCGGCCGCCTCGGGATAGGGGATGTCCTTGCGCTTGGCAGCGGCGAACACGGCCGGCGTGCTGGCGCTGTATTCGCGCCACGGCTCGCGGCCATAGTTGCGGCGGAAGGATTCGCCGATTTCCTTCTCGATGATCTTGCCGCCGGAGCTGGTAATGGCCTCGGCCAGCCCGATGGTCATCGCAGTGTCATCGGTGTAGCGCAGCGTGTCACCTTCGGCGAGGAAGTCTTCCAGCGCGCGCTTGGTGTTGTGCACGCCGGCAAGCTCGCCGATGGCATCGCCGACGGCGCAGCCGATCATGGCGCCGCGGAATTTTCCGAGGTCCACAGGACCGGGCACGCACCCCTCCACAATCTGCACGCAGGGAAAATACGACCTGTCATGGCGAGCCCCCCAGCTCGCCCCGACGGGACAAGCCATAGTGATAGCGCAGATAGCCCGGCCTGTCAGCGCGCGGCGCGCTTGGCCATAGCCTTCGGCATCGGCTAACCTTGCCCCATGGATGCGGCTTCTGACGGCGCGCGACCGACTCCGGCCCAGCGGGCCTATTTGCGGCGGGGCCTCGACCAGGCGGGCGGCAAATTGCCGCTGTTCGATGAGCAGGGCCAGCAGATCAACGCCCGCGTCATCCAGGCCTGCATTGCCCATGGCTGGGCCGAGCCGTGGTTCACCAATCCGATCAAGCGGGACTGGATTGTCTGTAAGCTCACCGAACTCGGTCGTCGGGCTGTAACAGGCCGGGCCGCCAATTGATGTTTCTTGCAGCCCGGAGATCCTGATGATCGGCACCACGACGTCCCTTGTCGCCGCCGTGGTGTTCTTTGTCGGCATCCACCTCCTTGTGCCGCCGACCCGGCTGCGCCCGCTCCTGATCGGCTGGCTGGGCGAAGGACCCTATCGCGGCCTGTTCGGCCTACTGTCGGTGCTCGGCCTGGCCTGGCTAGGATTCGCCTATGGCGCCGCCCCGGTTGAACCGCTGTGGGATGGCGCGGGCCTCCGCCACCTCGCCCTCGTCATCATGCCCTTCGCCTGGATCCTTTTGGTGGGTGGCCTGACCAGCCCCAATCCCACCGCGGTGGGTGGTGAAGGCAGCCTCGCCCGCGACCGCGGGCCCAGGGGGTTCATCAAGATCACACGCCACCCGGTGATGTGGGCCTTCGCGCTGTGGGCCTTCAGCCATCTGCTGGCCAATGGCGACGTGGCGTCGCTCCTGCTGTTCGGCCCGCTGCTGTTCCTTGCCCTGTTCGGGGCCCGGATGATCGACCGCCGCCGCCAGCAGGCCAACCCCGAGGGCTGGGCGGAACTCAGAGCCCAGACCTCCTTCCTCCCCCTTGGGGCCGTCCTTTCGGGCCGGACCCGGCTAACGCTGCGGGATGTGGGCCTCTGGCGCCTGGCGCTCGGCCTCGGGCTCTATGTCCTGTTCCTTTTCCTCCACCCCATCGTCATCGGGGTACCAGCCCTTCCGGGCTGAATCTCACGGCATGGTGAGTGGCCAGGGCTACCTCCGGCGGGGACCGTGTGACCCTTGTCACTTGGCCATTGGCTCTCTCTGCTGATTGGCGTATCTGCGGTTGCGTTTGCCGGGCATGGCTATAGTCTGGGGCCGTGCTCGTGTGGCGGTTCGGCTGCCCGATGGCGCGAAGGTGGATTAGCAACCGTCCAACGGCTAAGAATAAATAAGACCGTTCAGCAGACACACGGCAGATGAGCTTTAAGATCAAGTTCTGGGGGGTTCGGGGAAGCATCGCATGCCCGTCGCCGCGCCATGTTGCCTTCGGAGGCAACACGAGTTGCGTCGAGGTATCGATGGGCGGCAACCGCATCATTCTCGATGCCGGCACCGGCATCCGCAACCTCGGCCACTGGCTTCAGCGCAAGGACGTGCAGAAGGCCGTGATCCTGCTGTCCCATACGCATTGGGACCACATCAACGGCTTCCCGTTTTTCTCGCCCGCCTTTTCCAAGGGCAACCATTTCACCATCATGGCCGGCCACGTGCGCGAGATGGGCGGCATCGAGAAGATCATTGCCGGCCAGATGGCCCAGCCGACCTTCCCGGTGCCGCTGCAGATGATGGGCTCGCAGTTGTCCTTCGCCGATTTCGATGCGGGCGACACCTTCACCCTCTTCAACGACACCACGATCCGCACTGCGCCGCTCAATCACCCGAACGGCTCGACCGCCTATCGCATCGAATATGGCGGCAAGTCGATGTGCTACGTGACGGACACCGAACATGTCATCGGGTCGCCAGACCAGCGCATCATCTCGCTGATCGAAGGCTCCGACCTGGTCATCTACGACTCGACCTACACGGACAAGGAATTCCCGGGCCGTGTCGGCTGGGGTCACTCCACCTGGCAGGAAGGCGTGCGCCTCTGCCGCGCCGCCAACGTCAAGACCCTGGCTATCTTCCACCATGACCCGGACCATGAAGACGGCTTCATGGAACAGGTGGAGATTGAAGCGCGTAACATGTGGTCGGGCGCAATCGTCGCGCGGGAAAACATGCGGTTCAACCTGTTGTAGCTGCGCGTTGTCTGGCCGCTTGTCGCGGCCTGGATCACATTGGTAACCCCGCGCGTTGCGGGGCGGGACGCGCCGGACGGGGTCCGGCCGGATCATTCGCACAGGAGCTGCGCATGTCCGTTTCCGTCGCCATCGTGGGAACCGGCCCAGCCGGCTTCTATACCGCCGAAGCTTTGCTTCGGAAGGGGCTCGACTGCACGATCGACCTGATCGACCGGCTGCCGACGCCCTATGGCCTGATCCGCTTTGGCGTCGCGCCCGATCACCAGACGACCAAGAAGGTCACCCGCAACTTCGAGAAGACGGCGCTGAACGAACGCTGCCGCTTCTTCGGCAACGTCACGCTCGGCCGCGACGTGACGCTGAACGAGCTGCGCGGCATGTATGATGCCGTCGTGCTCGCGGTGGGTGCCGACAATGACCGCCGCCTCGGCATTCCCGGCGAGGACAAGCGCGGCGTGCTCGGCTCGGCCACCTTTGTCGGCTGGTACAATGCGCATCCCGACCTGCGCGACCTGGTCCCGGTGCTCGACACGCCGGCGGCGGTCGTTATTGGCAACGGCAACGTCGCCATCGACGTTGCCCGCGTGCTGGTGAAGACGGCGGCGGAAATGGCCGAATCGGACCTGCCGGAATTTGCCGCCCGCGCCATCCAGGCCTCGCCTATTCGCGATGTCCACCTTGTCGGCCGACGCGGCCCCGTCGAAGCCAAGTTCACCAATGTCGAACTGCGCGAGATGGGCCATCTCGACGTGGCCCAGGCCGTCGTCGATGCGAAGGACCTGCCCGATGTGGTCGGCGACGTCGAAGACGACCGTGACCGCCGCCTCAAGGAAAAGAACCTCGCCACCCTGCGCGAATTTGCCGCCCAGCCCGCGGGCGGCAAGACGCGGCGGGTGCATTTCCTCTTCTATGCCAGCCCGGTCGAGATCCTGGGGGGCGAGCGGGTGGAAGGCGTGCGCTTCGAACGCACGAAACGCGACGGCGACCGTGTCGTTGGCACCGGGCAGACCTTCGACATCGCCTGCGGGCTTGTCATTCCGGCCATCGGATACCGCTCTTTGCCGGTCGACGGCGCCCCCTTCGACAGCCGCAAGGACATTGTGGTCAACGACGAAGGCCGCGTTGCACCGGGCCTCTATGCTGTTGGCTGGCTGCGGCGGGGGCCGTCTGGCGTGATCGCGACCAACCGGCCGGACGGCGTGGCCGTGGCCGAACACATCGCCGCCGACATTCCCACCGGGGCGAAACCGGGCCGTGTGGCGCTGGAAAAGCATCTGGCGGCGCGGGGCGTCCGCGTCGTATCGTTTGGCGATTGGCAGGCCATCGAACAGGCGGAAATTGCTGCCGCCCACGCGCCTGCGCCACGTCGCAAGTTCGAGCGCGTGACCGATATGCTTGCCCAGCTCGAAAAGTCGTAAGAAAAGCCGCGTGCGAATGGTTTCACGGTCGAGCGTTGTGGATCGGTGCGATTCAACTTGATCGCCGAGTTGTTTTGGGGCCACTGTCGCGCCGCTTTTTGCGGCCCGCAAACCTGGAGTTTTGATTTCCATGTCCAGTGCCAGCGCCTCGGTGGCGGCAACAACCCAGCGTCCGCGCGAGGAACTTGAATCGGTCGTGATCCGCTTTGCCGGTGACTCCGGCGACGGCATGCAGCTGACCGGCAGCCAGTTCACCCAGGCCGCCGCCCTTGCCGGCAACGACCTCGCGACCTTCCCCGATTTCCCGGCCGAGATTCGTGCCCCTGTAGGCACAACCTTCGGCGTCTCTGCCTTCCAGATCAATTTTGGCGCCCGCAAGATCATGACGGCGGGCGACCAGCTGGATGTGCTGGTGGCGATGAACCCGGCTGCGCTGAAGGTGGAACTCCACAACCTGCGCATCGGCGGCCTGTTGGTGCTCGACACCGATGAGTTCGACGAGCGCAACCTCAAGAAGGCGGGCTATGCGGCCAGCCCGCTCAACGACAAGAGCCTCGACAAGTATCGCGTGCTGCAGCTGCGCATCTCTGATCTCACCATGGAAGCGGTGAAGGAATCGGGCGTATCGAAGCGCGAGGCACTGCGCTGCAAGAACTTCTGGACGCTCGGCCTTGTCTACTGGATGTACGGCCGCGAGCTCACCTTTACGACCGACTGGATCCAGCGCCGCTTCGGCAAGGAGCCGACGCTCGCCGCCGCCAACACCGCCGCGCTCAAGGCCGGCCACGCCTTCGGCGAGACCGCCGAGATTTCGGGCGACATCAGCGGCTTCACCGTCCGCCCGGCCGACCTCGCACCCGGTCTCTACCGCACCGTCAGCGGTGGCGAAGCGCTGGCCTGGGGCCTTGTCGCCGGCACCCAGCTTGCGGGCCTGCGGCTCTTCTTCGGCTCCTACCCGATCACGCCAGCCTCGCCGCTGCTGCACATCCTGTCGACGCTCAAGCAGTTCGACGTCGTCACCTTCCAGGCGGAAGACGAGATCGCGGCGGCCTGCTCCGCCGTCGGCGCGTCCTATGCCGGCATGATGGGCATTACATCGAGTTCCGGTCCCGGCGTCGCGCTGAAGGGCGAGACCATCGGGCTTGCCATCGGCACAGAACTGCCCCTGATCGTGGTCAATTCGCAGCGCGCCGGTCCCTCGACCGGCATGCCGACCAAGACCGAGCAGTCGGACCTCTACCAGGCCGTCTATGGCCGCAACGCCGACGCGCCGCTTGTCGTGCTCGCGGCGCGCTCGCCGGCCGATTGCTTCGAAGTCGGGATCGAGGCGGTGCGCCTCGCCACCCGCTACATGACGCCGGTCATGCTGCTGACCGACGGCTACATCGCCAATGCGGCCGAGCCCTGGCTGGTGCCCGATGTGACGAAGCTGAAGCCGTTCCCAGCCACCTTCGCGACCGACCCGGCGGGCTTCCATCCGTTCCGCCGCGACGACAAGACGCTCGCGCGCAACTGGGCGGTGCCCGGCACGCCGGGTCTCGAACACCGCATCGGCGGCATCGAGAAGTCCTACGACACCGGCCATATCTCCTACGATTCGGCCAACCACCAGCGCATGACCAACGTCCGCAAGGCCAAGATCGACAACATCGCCCACGACATCCCGGCGCAGGTTGTGGAGCAGGGGACGGAGACGGGCGAGCTCGCGGTGATCGGCTGGGGCTCGACCTTCGGCCCGATCAGCCGCGCCGTCAGCAACATGCGCGGCGAGGGGTTCGACGTGTCGCAGATCCACCTTCGCCACATCTGGCCGCTGCCTGCCAACCTTGGCGAGCTGCTGCGCGGCTTCAAGCAGGTCATCGTGCCGGAAATGAACACGGGCCAGCTCGTCACCGTGCTGCGCGCCGAATATCTCGTGCCCGCAAAGGGCCTCAACAAGGTGTCGGGCCAGCCGTTCAAGATCGGCGAAATCGAGACCGCCATCCGCGCGGCCCTGGAACAATGAGGCCGCTCGTCGCGGCAGGAGAATTGACATGAACGTCGTTCCCGAAAAGCTCACCGCCAAGGACTTCGCCACCGACCAGGAGGTGCGCTGGTGCCCAGGCTGCGGCGACTACGCCATCCTGCGCGGCGTGCAGAACGCCCTCGCGTTGATCGGCGCCAAGAAGGAAAACACCGTCTTCGTGTCGGGCATCGGCTGCGCCGCCCGCTTCCCCTATTACGTCGCGACCTATGGCTTCCACACCATCCACGGCCGCGCGCCGGCGGTGGCGACCGGTGTGAAGCTGGCCAATCCCGAGCTCGATGTCTGGGTGGTCGGCGGCGATGGCGATATGCTGTCGATCGGCGGCAATCACCTGATGCATGTCGTGCGCCGCAACGTCGACCTGCAGCTCCTCATCCTCAACAACGAGATCTACGGCCTGACCAAGGGCCAGTATTCGCCGACCTCGCGTGCGGGCACCAAGTCGCCCTCGACGCCGATGGGGTCGGTCGAACAGCCGGTCTCGGCGCTGGTCTACGCGCTGGGCTCGAACGCCCGCTTCATCGCCCGCTCGATCGATTCGCTGCAAAAGCACATGCCCGAGGTGCTGAAGCGGGCGCACGCCCACAAGGGCACCTCGGTGGTGGAAATCCTGCAGAACTGCATCGTCTACAATGACGACGTCTTCGCCGACATCACCGAGCGCAGCATCGCCTCCGACCGGCAGCTCCAGTGCGAGCACGGCAAGCCGCTGTTGTTCGGCAAGGACAAGAACAAGGGCCTGCGCATGAACACGCAGACCCTGTCGCTCGAAACCGTGACGGTGGGCGAGAACGGCGTGACCGAAGCCGATGTCATCGTCCACGACGAGAAGAACCGCGTGCTCGCCACGCTGCTGGCGGCGCTCGAGCCGCCGATGCCGGTGGCGCTCGGGGTCATCTATTGCGACCCCGCCCCGAGCTATGAGACCGGCGTCATGGCCCAAGTCGATGCGGCCAAGGCCAAGGCGCCGAATCCACAGCTCAACGGCCTCCTGCGCGCCGGCTACACCTGGACGCGAAGCTAGCTGCATCACGGGCCGGGCACCCCGGCCGAAAACGTCGCAGAGACGGCCCCGCTGCTTGACATCGGCGGGGCCGTTTCCGATCCTGCGCCTCAAATCCAGATAACCGTTGGGAGGGCATTGGCCCATGGAATCGTCGAATCTGACGCCGCGCGAATATTACGCCCAGATCCGGGCCAACCCGGCCCGGGCCAAGTTCGGCTTTGGCCGCAAGCCGGCGCTGGTCAACATCGACCTGCAGAAGGCCTACACGCGCACCGATCTGTTCAAGACGGCCTATGAGACCGACCCGAAGCAGCTCGACTATGTCAACGAGCTCGCCGAACTGTGCCGCTCCAAGGGCCTGCCGGTGGTCTGGACCCATGTCGAATACATGGATTCGGGTGAAGACTGTGGCGTCTGGGGCACGCGCACCAACACTCCGGATTCGCTGCAGAACATCAAGCACGGCTCGGAACGCGCCGAGTTCGACCAGCGACTCAACATCGATTTCAAGCGCGACGTCATCTACAACAAGCTGATGCCGTCGGCCTTCTTCGAGACGCCGCTCCAGTCGCTGCTCACCTTCCATCGCATCGACACGGTGCTGCTCACCGGCGGCTCGACCTCGGGCTGCGTGCGCGCCTCCTGCGTCGATTCTCTGTCGCGCGGCTATCGCACGGTCGTGGTGGAAGAGGGCGTCGCCGACAAGCACGAGATCCCGCACTACGCCAACCTGTGCGACATGCTGCTGAAATATGCCGATGTCGAATCGGTCTCGACCGTGAAGAAGTATCTCAACGACTACACGCCGCGGAACGATTGATCCGCGCCATCGCACCGACGGGCCGCCCTTTGCGGCCCGTCGTCTTTTCAGACCATAGCCACGGGGGCGACACGCCGTGAAACCCGATCTTGGACTTTACGATTACCTGCCCTGGAGCGAGCGGCCTCAGATCCGCTGGCCCAACAACGCCAAGGTGGCCTTCTGGGTCGCCCCCAACATCGAATATTACGAGATCGAGCCACCGGCCAATCCGCTGCGCACCTCGTGGGGCCGGCCAATTCCGGACGTGCTCGGCTATGCCGAGCGCGACCACGGCAACCGCGTCGGCCACTGGCGCATGATGGAAGTGATGGACAAGTACGGCGTCCGCGGGTCGATCTCGCTGTCGGTCGCGCTGCTGGACCATCACCCGGAAATCGTCGAGGCCTGCAAGCAACGCAACTGGGAGTTCTTCTCCCACGGCATCTACAACACCCGTTACTCCTACGCGGCGACGGAAGCGCAGGAACGCAAGATCCTGCAGGACTCCATCGACAGCGTGAAGAAGCACACGGGCCAGATGATTGCCGGCTATCTCGCGCCCGCGCTCACCCACACCGAGCGGACGATGGACATCGCCGCCGACATGGGCCTGAAGTACACCTGCGACCTTTTCATCGACGACCAGCCGTTCCCGGTCAACGTGAAGAAGGGCCGCTTCATCTCGATTCCCTACTCGCTCGAGATGAACGACATCATCGTCTACAACACCCACAACATCGCGCCGCGCCGCTACGCCGACATGCTGAAGGCGAATTTCGACCGCCTGCGCGAAGATGGCGCCCGCACCGGCACCGTGATGTGCATCCCGCTGCATGCCTATGCGGTGGCCCAGGGTCATCGCCTCCAGGCCTTCGACGATGCGCTGAAGTACATCACCGGCCATGACGACGTGTGGGTGACCACCGGCCGCGAGATCGCCGACTACTACCTGGCGAACTACTACGACGAATATGTCGAGGCCATTAAGCGCTTCAAGAAGAAGCATCCCCCAAAGGCTTGAGGAGCGAGCGATGCGCAATCCGATCGAAGACAAGGGGATCCCCGTGAAGGATGGTCTTCCCGACAGCTATTTCGAGTACCCGAAGCGCAAATACGGCATGGACCACGACCGCTATGACTGGTCGCTGCTCGTCCGCCGCAAGCCGGTGACGTGGCCGAATGACGCGCGAGTCGCGCTGTGGATCAACGTGGCGCTCGAATATTTCCCGCTCGACATGCCGGGCAAGCCGTTCAAGGCGCCGGGCGGCACCGTCACCACCTATCCCGACCTGCGCCACTACACGCTGCGCGAATACGGCAACCGCGTCGGCGTCTTCCGCGTCATGGAAGTGTTCGACAAGCTCGGCATCCGGAAGGTGACGGCGGCGATCAACTCGTCGGTCGCCGAACGCAACCCGTTCCTGATCGAAGAGGCGAACCGACTTGGCTGGGAAGTGATGGGCCATGGCGTCGACATGGGCAAGCTGCACTATGGCGGCCAGTCCGTCGACGAAGAGCGTGCGCTGGTGAAGCAGTCGCTCGAAAGCTTGCGCAAGCTGTCGGGCCAGAAGGTGCGCGGCTGGCTGTCGCCGGCGAAGTCGGAGTCCTACAACACGCCCGATCTCATCGCCGAAGCCGGCATCGAGTATTTCTGCGACTGGGTGAACGACGACATGCCGTTCCCCTTCAAGACCAAGTCCGGGCCGATCATCGCCATGCCGCACCAGCACTGGCTGTCGGATTCGACGATCATGCTGCACTACAAGCAGTCGGGTCAGGACTTCATCGACCAGATCAACGACCAGTTCGAGGTGCTGTACAACGAAGCCGGCACCCAGGGCGGGCGCATCCTGGCCATCACCATCCATCCCTGGATGTCGGGCCAGCCGCATCGCATCAAGTTCCTTGAGGAGGCGCTGGCCCCGATCATGAAGCACAAGGGCGTCTGGCAGGCGACGGGGGCCGAAATCCTCGACGCCTGGAAGAAGCAGCAGTAGTTCTGAATCTCTCGATTTACGGAAAAGGCGCCTTCGGGCGCCTTTTTTGTTGTCTGCCGCGGCGGACTCTTGCCCTCTCTCCGCAAGAAATTGATAACGAGTCGCATTTTCCTGTTGATGTTCCAAAATAACGATAATAAGAATCATTATCATTATCATTATCGTTATTGAGCATAACTGGGGATGCCATGTTGCCGACAACCAAGCGCGGGCCCGTTTCGGCACCGCTGAGACGCCAACTTCTGACCGGGTCCGCCATCGGTCTCGTCCTCGCCTGCGCTGTTGGCGCACCGGCCCTCGCCCAGCAGGCCTCGGGCGGCGCGACGCAGCTGCCGCCGGTGACCGTGCAGGGCACGGGTCCGACGCCGGAGCAGGAAGAGACCTACAAGCCCGAGGCCATGTCCTCGCAGAAATATTCCGAGCCGCTCCGCGACACGCCGCAGTCGATTGTGGTGGTGCCCAGGGAGGTCATGGAAGAACAGGGCGTCACGTCCTTGCGCGATGCGCTGCGCTATGTGCCGGGCGTCACCGCGCTGGCCGGCGAAGGTGGCGTGCGCGGCGACCAGATCCGCATCCGCGGCTTCGGGTCCAGCACCGACATCTACCAGGATGGCTTCCGCGACATCGGCCAGTATTTCCGCGAGAGCTTCTATCTCGAACAGATCGAGGTAACGAAGGGTCCGTCATCGGCCTATGGCGGCCGCGGCACCACCGGCGGCTCGGTCAACCTCGTCACCAAGACGCCACGCCTCGACACCTTCTACAACGGCGATCTCAGCCTCGGCACCAACGCACTGATCCGCGGCACGGCGGATCTGAACGCGCCGATCACAGGCATGGGCCTGGAAGGTGCGGCGATCCGCCTGAACGCCATGGGTCATGACGCGGAAGTGGCTGGCCGCGATGTCACCGAAACGCAACGCTGGGGCTTCGCGCCCTCGCTTGCCCTGGGTCTCGGCACACCGACGCGCTTCAACCTTTCCTACGTTCACGTCGATCAGGACGGCATCCCCGACTATGGCCTGCCGTCCGTGGCCGGCCAGCCCTCGCCGGTGCGGCGCAGCAACTTCTACGGCTACCGTGATTTCAACACCGAGCAGGCGCAGCTCGACCAGATCACCGGCGGCTTCGAACGCGACATCAACAGCAACCTGACGCTCAGCAGCAAGCTGCGCTTCAGCGAAGTCGATTTCTTCCAGATCACCTCACCGCCACGCAGTCCCAACATTGCGGCGAACACGGTCAGCCGCAACCCGAACGGCCGTGATGAAGTCACGCGCCTTTACGCCAACCAGACCGACCTCAACTACCGCTTCAACACCGGCAGCGTGACCCATGCGCTGGTCACCGGGCTCGAACTCTCACGCGAGGAAATCGACCGCCGGACGCTGACCTTCGCGGGCTCGATCGCCGACAACCTCTTCAACCCCAACCCGAACACGCCGTTTCCCGGGTCCTATACCCGCAGCGCCGTCACGGAGAACACCGGTGACAATATTGGCATCTACGTCCAGGACGCTGTCACGCTCAGCCCGAAGTGGGAGGCGCAGGGAGGGCTTCGATTCGACCGTTTCGAGTTTGAATCGCAACCGCCGACTGCGGCTGCCACCACTCACCGCGACACGATGCCAAGCTATCGCGCGGGCCTGAACTACAAGCCGCTGCCCTTCGGCAGCGTCTATGTCGCCTACGGCTCTTCCTTCAATCCGTCGGCGGAAAGCGTGACGCTGAACAACAACCTGGTCAATGTCGAGCCGGAGAAAACAAACAATTACGAAATCGGTACCAAGTGGGACGTGCTCAATGAGCGTCTCGCGCTGACGGCCGCGATCTACCGCACCGAGAAGACCAACGCCCGAACGCCGGGTCTGGCGGGCGAGCCGGCGATGGTGCTGAACGGCGAGCAGCGCGCCGAAGGCGTCGAGCTCGGCTTTGCCGGCAACATCACCGGCAAGTGGAAGATATTTGGTGGCTACGTCTACACAGACGGCAAGATCGTCAAGTCGAACACGGCCGCCGAAGTCGGCAAGCAGATCGCCCAGACACCGGAACACTCCTTCACGCTGTGGACGACCTATGACCTGCCGCGCAATTTCGAGGTTGGCGCGGGTGCGCAATATCTGTCCGACCGCTTTACCAACAACACCAACACGGGCATCCAGGAAGGCTACATCGTCTATGACGCGATGGTTGGCTACAAGGTGACGGAAGCGGTCACGCTGCGGCTCAACATCTACAACCTGATGGACGAGTTTTACATCGAACGTGCCCATTCCGGGGGCTCCCACGCGATCCCGGGGCCGAGCCGCTATGCGGTGCTGACAACGAGCTTCCAGTTCTAGATTTCCTGGGGGGATCGAGACGGACGGCAGGGTCCGCGCCCGTGTAACGGGTGCGGACCTTCCGCATTTCAGGAACGAACGCGATGCTGGTGCAAGTCCCCGATGTTCTGACCCCCGACCAGGTGGCCGAATGCCGCCGCCTGATCGATTCGGCCCAATGGGTCGATGGCCGGGTCACGGCCGGGTTCCAGTCGGAAAAGGTCAAGCACAACATGCAGGTGCCCGAAGGGCATCCGGCGGCGCGCCAGGCCGGCGCCATCGTGCTTGCGGCGCTGGATCGCAATCCGATGGTGCTGTCGGCAGGACTGCCGCTCAAGATCTTCCCGCCGCTGTTCAATCGCTATGCCGGAGGACAGAACTTCGGCAACCATGTCGACAATGCAATCCGCGCGGTGCCGGGCACGCCCCACCGTGTGCGCACGGACATTTCCTGCACGCTGTTCCTCACACC
>CANJEJ010000044.1 GCA_947473325.1 Alphaproteobacteria bacterium
GGTGAAATGATTCCGGGTTCGCAAACTTTGCCGGGGAGCCCTTGCGCATCGGCAGAAGCGTCCCTGCCGGGGCGGCAAAATGTGACAGTTGCGGCCGGCTTAACGGCGGCTTAACCGTGTTAACCCTAGAAACACCGCAATGACCGCAGCCGCCGACAGTTTCACCTTGGGCTTGTCCCATCATCGGGCCGGCCGCCTAGCCGAAGCCGCACGTTATTACCTCAAGGCGCTCAAGACCGACCCAGGCTTCATCGGCGCGCTGCTGAACCTCGCCGTGCTGCGCATGGGCGAACAGCAATATGACGAAGCACTGGTTTTGTTCGAGCAGGCACGGGCTCGCGATCCCGGCAACGCCACGATCCTCGTCAACCTCGGCAATCTCAACCAGCTGCGCGGCAACCTGGAGGAAGCCGAGCGCGGCTATCGCGCCGCACTGGCGGTGAAGCCCGACCTCGCCGAGGCCCATGTCAATCTCGGCAACCTCTACTTTAAGCAGGACCGCGCCGAAGACGCGGCTGCCTGCTTCCGCGCCGGCCTTGATATCAACCCGATGATTGGTCAGGCCCATGCCAACCTGGGCGCGGCCCTTGTCGCCATGGGCCAGGACGATGAAGCCGCCCGCGAACTCGCCATCGCCGAAGCGCTGGGCCACCGCGACGCCACCTTGCACTTCACCCTGGGCGGCGTGCAGTTCCGCCGCCGCGACTTCGCCAAGGCTGAGGAACATTATACCCAGGCCGTGGCGCTCTCTCCCGGCTGGGGCCGCGCCCATGTCAATCTGGCGGCTGCACTGAGGCGCCAGAACCGGGACGAAGAGGCCGTGGCCGCCTATCGCCGCGCGCTCGCGGTCGAGCCGGATGCCCGCGACGCCCAGCGCAGCCTGGCCGCCGTCCTGATCGACCGCAGCGAACTGGCCGAGGCCGAAACCATCCTGCTCGCCGCTGCCCAGGCCGAACCGAACCACCCCGAGACCGAATTCCATCTTGGCAGTCTCTATATTGCCCGCGGCGACATGGACCGCGCCGTCCAGCACCTAGAGCGTGCCGTGGCCAGCACCGGCGGCGTGCCGGAGGCGCACAACAATCTTGGCCACGCACTGCAGCAGATGGGCCGGCATGCCGATGCGCTGCGCCAGTTCGACCTTGCGCTCGCCATCAACCCGGACTTCGCCAACGCACTCAACAACCGCGGCAACTCGCTCGCCGCCACCGGCAACCCCGCTGAAGCTCTTGCCTGCTACCGCCGCGCCGTCACCTGCGATCCCATGCTCGGCACGGCGCGGGTGAATCTCGGCAACGCCCTGCGGACGCGCGGCGACCTTGACGAGGCTCTCACCTGCTTCGAAGCAGTGATCGCGACGCATCCCGAGCTGCACACCGCCTTCAACGGCTATGGCCTGACCTTGCAGGCCTACAACCGCCACGACGATGCCATCGCCGCCTACAAGCAGGCGATCGAGATCAATCCCGGCTACCCGGAAGCGCTCAACAACCTTGCCATTTCCTATCAGGATCAGGGGCGCTACAGCGAGGCCGTCAGCTGCTACCTGCAGGTCATCGACCACAATCCGCACATGTCGCAGGTCTACTTCAACATGGGCAGCCTGCTGCAGGTGTTGAGCAAGCATGACGAGGCAGTAACCGCCTTCCGCAAGGCTCGCGAGGAGGCGCCACATAACGCGACGATCACGCCCTATCTCGTCCATGGGCTGATGCAGCAATGCAGCTGGGAGGACCTTGGACCGCTGATCGAAGAGGTACTGCAGACCACCAGGCGCCAGCTCGAAGCCGACACAGACCTCACCATTTCACCCTTCGGCCTGCAGAGCCTGCCGGCTTCTCATGAACTGCGCTGCCGCACCGCCCGCTATGTGTCACGTCGCATCAGCGAACGCATGCGGCCGATCCGGGAAGCGCTGGGCGCTTTCTCCTATGCCCCGGCCGCGACGGGCCGGAAGATTCGCGTAGGCTTCATTTCTCCCGACTTCCGCTTTCACAGCGTTGCGGTCGCCTTCCGCGAGATCCTGCAGCATCGCGACCGGGAGAAGTTCGACTACTACGGCTACGCCGTGACGACCTACGGCCAGGACGACATGACACGCTATTTCATGTCGGCTTTCGACAGTTTCCAGGATGTCACCAACCTGAGTTACGCCGACGCTGCCCGGCTGATTAACACCGACGGTGTCGATATCCTGATCGATCTCGCCGGGCACACACGCGGCGGCAGGCTGGAGATCTTCGCGCTGCGGCCAGCGCCAATTCAGGCGCACTGGCTTGGCTTCTCGTCCACCATCGGTGCGGATTTTCTCGACTACCTGGTCACTGACCGGCACCAAATTCCCCCGGACGAGCAGGCGCTTTGCAGCGAGAAGCTCGTCTATTTGCCGGACACCTTCATGGCGACTTCGCGGCCGACCGTGTCGCCCGATACGGTCATGCGGGCCCAATGCGGCTTGCCCGAGACCGGCTTTGTCTTCGCCAACTTCAACTCGCATTATAAATTCTACCCGACGCTGTTCTCGACCTGGATGCGCCTGTTGCGCCAGGTGCCGGGTTCGGTCCTGTGGCTGCTGTCGGGCACCAAGACCAGCCGCAAGAACCTGCGCGCCGCAGCAGAGGCCCGGGGCATCGACCCTGCCCGTCTCATCTTTTCCGATACCGTCGCCCATCCGCTGCATCTCACGCGGCTGGTCAACGCCGACCTCTGTCTCGACAACCTGTATCACGGCGGTGGGGTGACCACGACTGACGCGCTCTACATGGGTGTGCCCGTCCTGACGCTGGCGGGCGACGCCCCGCCGGCTCGCAACGGCGCCACGTTGATCAGCGCAATCGGCGCACCGGAGCTCATCACCCACTCATTGAAAGACTACGAGGCGGCGGCCTTCGACTACGCCACGCATCCGGAAAAGATTCTGGCACTCAAGGCCAAGCTGCGCGCCAACCGCGACATCACTGCCCTGTTCGACACGCCGCGCCTCGTACGCCACCTCGAAAAGGCATTCGAGCTGATGTGGGAGAACTACGCCGCGGGCAATCCGCCAAGGATGATCGAAGTGCCCGACCTCGCGCGCGGCTAGAGCGCCGCGACAACCCCGTCGATCACCTGCGCCGCCATGGGCGGCTTGATCCCCAGCGACGTGCTTTCCCGCACCATCTCCAGGCTGGAGTAGGCCGGCAGCCAGTCAAAGCCGAGTGTCGCTGCCTGCACGTCGGTTGGACGAACCAAGCCAGCATCAAAACCGAACCGGCGTGCCAGGGACTCAGCCAGGGCGACATACGTGACGTCGTCGGCCGACGAGCAGTGAAACAGGCCAGACGCGCCATCGCGCAGGATCGCGGTCGCCGTTTCGACCACCAGCGACAAGGGCACCGGCGCAAGCGGGAAATTGGGGAAGGGTGTCACGGCCCCGCCACGCGCCAGCGCCGCCCGCCAGTCGCGCAGCAACTTCAAGGCCGGGGTGAGAACCTTGGTCAGCCGCAGCACCGTGCCACGCGCCCCGAGGCCCAACACCGTCTCTTCCGTGCGAACCTTCTGCCGACCGTATTCCGACACTGGACAGGGCGCATCGCTGCGAGCCCGTCGCGGCAGCGCGCCGTCGAACACCTGGTTGCTGGACAGGAACAGCACCCTTGTCCCCTGCCCCGCCAGCCGTTCGGCCAGCGCGGCGGTCGCCGTCACGTTGACCCGCGCGCTGCCCGCCGGGTCGCGCATGCAGGCCGCGATGTTGGAGAAGCCCGCGCAGACTACTGCGGCATCGGCAGCGGGCAACGCCGGCCAGGTGACAGGGTCGGCGGACAGATCGAGTGGCAAGGCGCCTGGAGTTCCGCGCCGGCTGGTGGTCACCACCGGCCAGCCACGCGCCGTCAGGCTTTGGCAGAGCGCGGTGGCGATCTCGCCATCCGCGCCGACAATCAGGGTCCTGGGGCCGCTCACACCGGCTTCGGGCCGCAGCACAGCGCGAAATAGTAGTGCGCCATCGGGTAAAAGCCCGTGTGCACCACCTCGTCATTCATCGAGAAGATGAAGACATTGGTGAAGAAGCGCTGCATCAGCGCCTTCAGGTCGGGCGCCGTCTTGCAGTTGATATGGCCTTCCCTGCTTGCCGGGGAGGCATGAGCCTGGGACGACAGGCTGGGCGAGCCCAGTACCAGCGTGCCGTGGGGCGCGAGCGAGCGGACAATGTTGGCCAGGAAGCGCTGCTCGTCCTTCGGCTCGATATGCTCCAGCACGTCGAGGCTGTAGGCGGCATCGAAATCCTGGCCGAAGGGGCCGGACAGCATGTCGTGAACAGCGACCGTCAGCGGCCATTTGGGGTCCTTGCGGGCTTCCACGTCGGCGATGAACAAGGGGTCGAAGTCCAGCGCGGTGACCTGCTTAACCTCCTGCTGGACGATGCGGGTGCCGAAGGCGTCGGCGCAGCCGATCTCGAGCGCGCGGTTGGCGCCGGACAGCATCTTAGACACGAACTTGTAGCGGGCGAGCACGATGGCCAGCCGGCGTGGGTCGTCGTGCCAGACCTGGTTGGTCATGACGCCGAGGCGGGTCACGCCCTGTTCGGCGATGGCGACGGCGGCATCGTAGTGCGGTTCTCGGGTGCGGGCTGTCATGGCGGCGCGTTCACTCAAAGAAGATGCAACCATAGTCACCGGTATAGCCGGCGCGGTCGAACGTCCATTGCCATTCGTCGGGCGTCTGGAAGGCACGGCAGGTGAGTTGCCAGTACATCAGGTTCACCTTCTCACGCTCGTTACGGTAGCTCTCGATGGTGATGTGACGGGCCCCTCGGCCGACGCGCTGCATCTCCGCAGCAGCTTTGTGAACTTCAAAATTATGTAGGTTATGCAATGTATTGATGGAATATACTAAATCAAAATGTGAACTGTCATAAGGCAGGTCCGTGGCGTTGCCGACGGTGAGCCAAGGCTTCACTTCTGGCTTCGCGTTCTCGATGCCATAGGCCGAGATGTCGATGCCCCGTACTTCGCAGCCGGGCAGGACCTGGGTAAATTCATAGAGCAGGAAAGCCTTCCCGCAGCCGACGTCGAGGATCCGGGCGCCCGGCTTCAACCCGTAGTGGGCGACCATAGCTTCCGCCACCTTGCGCCAGCGGCCGTCATATCTATAGCCGCCGAAGCCGTAGCGCCGGTCTCCGTCCCAATAGTCCTGGCCGAACTGACCGGCGACGGCAGCGCACTCTGCCTTGTCGTGCTCGACAACCCGTTCCAGGTAGTTGCGCCTGGTGGACGTGTGAACCTGTCCGATGAAGTCGACATAGGCCATCAGAACACCGGCATCTCACGCGCGGCAAAGCGGTCGGTCAACAGGATGTCCTCCCAGCGCCGGGCGTCCGCCGGGGTCCGCAATGTCAGGTTCTCGACCGCCCCGGCCAGCACTTTCCCTTCCGCCAGCACGCGGTCATAAATGGCACGGCGGCGTTCGGGACGGTCGGGCAACATGAACTGGCTGTAGAGGATGATGCCGTCGAGCTGGGGCAGTTCGTCCAGCACCGCGTCAAGCATCATGAAACTGCCAGCCATGGCGTATTCGGTCGCCGACAGCTTGAAGAGCAAGCCGTTACGCTGGGCGAAGTCACGAATGACCAGGTTCTGGACATGCTGGGGGCTACTCGACCCGCGAACGGGCCGGCTGGCAATGTAGCCACGGTAGCCGAGCGGAGTCATCTCAGGCCTCGAACCCGGTCGGGTGGCGATAGTCCATGCCAAGCCGGCTGGCGGCGCGGATGGTGATGGGTTCGAAGAACTCCCCCAGCCGCTTGTCGCAATAGGGCGAGAACAGGCTCTTGAAGCGACAGTTCATCGACCAGCGGGTCTCGCCCTCGCGGTTGAGACGATTGCCGTGCATGAGGTTCTGCGTAAAGAGCAGGATCTCGCCATACTTGATGTCGAGCCAGGTGAGCTCCGGCTCGATTACGCGGAACAGGTCTTCCGCAGTCCCCTTGGAATAGGTGCCGAATTGCGCCGCGTGGCGGGCGTTTGCGGCCGGCGGCAGCAGGAACATCGACTTCGTCTTGCGGCAATCGACCAGCGGGAGCCAGGCCACCACCTCGAAGGGCGAATCGCCGCTCCACACATCGGCATGGACCGGGAGCAGTGACGAATCATCGTCCGGCATCTGGATGCTGAGGTTGATGCGCCGCTGCATGGCAAGTTCGTTGCCGACCAGCGTCTCGATGGCGCCGCGCGCCAGGGCGAAATAGGAACGGCGGAACCAGGGCTCGGCGTTCATTCCGTTGAAGACCGCAAGACGCAGATCGTTCAGCTTGGCGACCGGCAGCTGTTCGTGAATGCGGTTGAGGAAGCCACCGACGTCATTCGGCGCGGCAATCCCCAGATGGCGGGCGGCGTGACCGGCGGCGGCCGACCGGATGCGGTCGAGCGCGGCCGTGTCCTCGACCGACCGAATGACATGCCCATCGGCAATGAAGCGGCGGCCCAGCGCCGCCTCGTCCGCCGACAGGAAACCGTCGATCGGATCGTCGAGTTTTGCCGTCGCCGTGCACATGGTCAGCCGATCCTTCCGACGAAGTCGCGTACTGACTCGGTGATCGCCTCGGGCTGCAGGCCGTAATAGCCAAGGAGGTCATCCTGCGAGCCGTACTTGTCCGGGAAGCGGTCGGGGATGCCGAGGCGCAGCAGCGAGGGCGCGGAGCGGCCGATCTTGTCGTTGAGCAAGTCATTGACCGCGCTGCCGAGGCCACCGACCAGCGTGTGCTCCTCGAGCGTGACAATGCCGTCCACCTTGCCTGCGAGGTCGAGGATCTGTGCCTCATCAAGCGGCTTCACCGTGTGTGCATGCAACACGCCGCAATCGATGCCGGCCTTGGCCAGGGATTCGGCTGCGATCAGCGCCCGGTTGGTCATGACTCCGGTGGCCAGCAGCAGGACGCGTCCCACTGGGCGCATCAGGATTGCCTTGCCGACGGCGAAGCCGAGTTCGGCCTGCGACACCACCGGATCTCCGCCCTTGGCGAGGCGAATATAAACCGGCCCCGGCAAGTCGAGCGTTTGCGGGATGAAGCGGGCCATTTCCTCTTTGTCCGAGGGCGCGACCACCGTCATGTTCGGCAGCGCACGCATGATGGCGAGGTCTTCGATGGCGAGATGCGTCGGACCGAGCGGTGCGTAGACGAGCCCACCGCCGTTGGCGATCAGGCGGACCGGCAGATTGTGGAGGCAGAGATCGACGGCGACCTGCTCGTAGCAGCGCCGCGTCAGGAAGGTCGCGATCGTGTTGACATAGGGGATGAACCCCTCCATCGCCAGGCCGGCGGCCATGCCGATGATGTTCTGTTCGGTCACGCCTTCCATGAAGAAGCGGTCCGGCATCTCGTCGCGGAACTCGTCCAGCGTGCCGGCGCCAAGGTCCGAGCCGATGAAGACGACGCGCTCATCCTGCCTGGCGAGCTCATAGACCATGTCGAGGCTTGTCTTGCGCATTGGTCAGCCCTCCAGCTCGGCATACAGGTCGGCGAGTTCCTTCGCCGAGATCTTCGACTTGTGGTGCCACTCGGGATTGCCTTCGGCAACCGCGATGCCCTTGCCCTTCACCGTGTGGCTGATGATGCAGGATGGCTTGTTGCTCTCGAAGGGCAGCGACTTGAGCAGCGCCCGCAGCGCGAGCACATCATGGCCATCCACCTCATGCACGGCGAAGCCGAAGCTGCGCCACTTGTCGGTGAGTGGCTCCAGATCCTGCACGATCGAGGTGCGGTCATAGGACTGCAGCTTGTTGTAGTCGACGATAGCCGTCAGGTTGCCGAGCTTGTGCTTGCCCGCGCATAGCGCCGCTTCCCAGACCGAGCCTTCGTTGATCTCGCCGTCCCCCATGATGACGACGACGCGGCTGTCGCGCTTCTGGATGCGGGCCGCGAGCGCCTGGCCGAGGCCGATGGACAGGCCATGGCCGAGCGCGCCCGTTGACGCTTCGACGCCGGGGATCTTGGACGCTTCGGGGTGGCCGCCCAGCATGCCGTCGAAGTGGCAGAATTTGTCGAGATGTTCGGCGCCGAAGAAGCCCTTGTCTGCCAGGATGGCGTAGAGCCCGAGGCAGCCATGGCCCTTACTCAGGATGAATCGGTCGCGCTGCGCCCATTTCGGCTGCTGCGGGTCATAGCGCAGGATGTCGTCGTAAAGCACGCGCAGCATCTCGACGAGCGAGAAGGCCGAACCGAGATGTCCGCGCCCGCCGCCTTCCAGTCCGCGCACGATCAGGCGGCGCAGCGCCAGCGAACGGCTGTCGAGCGGCGGCGACACAAGCCAGGGCCGGCTCGCGACGGCTGCTTCACGAAGCATAGCTTGGGGTCCCATAGGCGAATTCCCTTTCACGGGCGATGCGGACGAAGCGCCGCGCTTTCTCGAGTTGCAGCCCGAGGATCTGGTTGCGCTCCTGCTCGCCCTTGGCAAAGGCGCGGCGGCGCCACTGGTCGGGCAGGAATTCGTTAAGAACGATCATGGCCCAGCGCAGTGCATAGACCGGATAGAGCTGGCGCAGGCGCGCGGCATATGACGGCTCGCCGCCAAAGACGCTGTGGGTGCCCGCAGCAAACCGCCGGCGCTGGCTGTCGCTGAGAATCATGCCGGGGTGCAGCAGGAAATCCGCCACCAGCTTCACCGGATCGTCCCAGCCGAAATATTCGAAGTCGACGAAGGTGAGCGTGCCGTCGGGCCGCCGTACGGCGTTATGGAAACCGAAGTCGGACGGCGACAGCGTGCAGTCTTCTGCCGGCAACTCGCGTCCGAGGGGTATGTCGGCCTTTTCGTGGGCCCGCTGCACGTCGAGCGAGACCTGGATCAGGGTGGGGTCGAATTCGGTGCGCAGGAACTCGGCAAGGCCGCCATGGAACGGCGCCCGCGCCATGAGCCGGCCACGGCGCAGGTGCAGCTGCTGCATCAGCTCCTCGACAGACAGGCAAGCCTCGCGGGCCGAGAGCAGCTCACGCGCCGAGGGTCGGCGCGACAGGTCATGCAGGGTGCGCAGGAACAGCAGCGCCGATTCGATGTCGGCATCCTCGGCCGCGACAGCCCGACCGCCATCGACCCAGGCGAAGAGCGCGCAACGTTCGGAAGCCGCGATCGCAACCGGTTCCGGGACACAGCGGACACCCTGGTTCCACAGGAACTGCAAGCCGCCATATTCGGCTTCGAGCCGGCGCAGGCCGTCGCCACTGCCGGCGTAATAGGTCTTGAGCGCATAAGCGCGGCCATTGCCTCCCTGGACGCGGTACACGCGGTTGTTGCCGCCACCATGCACCTGCACCAGCGGGCCGGCATCGCCGCCGCACAGCTTGCGGGCAATCGGGAGGAGTTCACCGAGATCGCTCATGCGGCAAACTCCCGGGCGGCCTGAGGGAACAGGTGCGCCGCCAGCGCCGGCCAGTCTTCCGGCCCGCCGCCAAAGGCAACGGCTGTCGTTGCCGCCGGGAAGGCGGGTTCGGCGAAGACTTCGGGCAGGTCGTCGATGAAATGGGTTAGTTTCAGTGTGGCGATTCGCGCCACCTTCTCTTCCCGGGTCGATTCGAAGAACACGGCATTGCGGGCAAAGCCCATCACGGAGAAGAAGCCCAGCCCCGTCATCCAGTCGCGCGCCGCGGTGCGGAAGGACGGGCCGGCGTTGGTAAGGTTCGAACGTTCGGTCTTGTGGCTGACGATATAAAGCGTCGCGCCCTGCCCCTTCGCCGCCCGGAC
Organism: Alphaproteobacteria bacterium; assembly: GCA_947473325.1. GTDB lineage: Bacteria > Pseudomonadota > Alphaproteobacteria > SHVP01 > SHVP01 > CANJEJ01. The sequence continues at coordinate 9,711 of CANJEJ010000044.1, forward strand.
GAAGTCGGTGAAGCCGGCGAACAGTGTGGCTTCGCCCATGCGCGGGCCATAGGCCAGGGCCTGCATCTCACGCCAGCGCGTCTCGCCCCGCGGCAGCGCCCGCACGGCGTCGCGCACCGCCTGCTTAGCCGTGGCGACCACACCCATCTCCGCCGCCAGGCCGGCGAACAGCCGGTCATAGCAGGCGATGGTGTTGTCGAAGTCGATGCCTATCCGCAGGGGCATTCTGCCCACCGTTCCGTTCGTTACTGCAGGTTCAAGGCCTGCATCGTCTTGATGTTGTAGTAGGTCGGGTCCGTCATCGAGTTCGGCACTCGGCCGGCCGAGAAGGCCGCCACCAGGCTCTGCACCGCGTCGTCAATTGTGTGGACCGGCTTGAAGCCAAGCTCGTCGGCGATCTTCTGCGACGAGACATGGTAGGAGCGCAGGTCGTCAGTCGTCTGCGTGACGATCTCCACCCCCTGGCCGACCTTGCCGCGCACGATCTCGGCGATCTCGCCCACCTTGTGGTTCTCGAAGCCGGCGTTGAAAGTCTTCCCGTCGATCAGGCGGTCGTCATACTGCAGGCACTGGACATAAAGGTCGGTCATGTCCTCGATGTTGATGTTGGGGCGCTTCTGGCTGCCACCGAACACCGTGATCCTGCCGTTGTTGACCGCGTGGTTGGTCAGGATGTTGACCGTGAGATCGAGGCGCAGCCGCCTGGCATAGCCGCACACGGTGGCCGGACGCAGGATCAGCGTGGCGAAGCCCGGCGCGCGTTCTTCCGCCAGCACCTGTTCGCACAGCGCCTTGTACTTGGAGTAGTCGGTCAGCGGGATGAGCGGCAGGTCTTCCGTCACCTCGGGCTCGTCCTTGATGCCGTAGACGCTCGAGGACGAGGCGTAGATGAAGCGGCGCACGCCCTCTTTCTTCGCCGCCTGCACCAGCGGGCGGAAGCAGTCGAAATTGATCGACTTGCCGAGGTCCGGGTTCAGCTCGAAGGACGGATCGTTGGAAATGCAGGCGAGGTGAATGACCGCGTCGCAGCCCTGCAGGGCGCGGGCCACTGCCTTCGGATCACGCAGGTCGCCCTTCACTTCGCGAAGATTCGGGTTGGCATGCAGGTCGGCGAAGATGTCGTCGCCATACATGTAGAGGTCGAGCACTGACACCTTGTGGCCGGCCGCGAGCAGCTTCGGCACCAGCATGGAGCCGACATAGCCGGCGCCGCCGGTGACGAGAACGTTCCAGGTCTTCTGGGTCATGGTTGTGTCCTTGCAGCTCAAGCGTGCACGCGCAGCGGTGCGGCAACGGGCTGGGCGCGCCAGCCAAGGGCCATGTCGAGCATGGCGTGGATGATGGCGAGGTGAGTGATCTCCACGAAGCCGTATTCGCCCGACGGGACGTAGACGTTGACGTCGCCGAGTCCGCGCAACTTGTTGTCCGGGCCGAAGCCCGACAGCGTCACCACGGTGCAGCCGCGCTTCCGCGCCGCCGCCACGCCGTTCAGGATGTTGGCGGAGTTGCCCGAACTGGAGATGGCGAACAGCACGTCCCCCGGCATTGCAAACATCTCGATCTGCTTCGAGAAGACCTGGTCATAGCCGAGGTCGTTGCCGAGGCAGGTGAGGAAGGCCGAGTCGTTGAAGGCCATGGCGCGGATGTTCGCGGCCTTGGTGAAGTCTTCCGCCATGTGGCTGCAGATCGTCGACGAGCCGCCGTTGCCGATGAACATCAGCTTGTTGCCGGCGTCATGCGTCAGACGGGCCTTGGCGATCATGTCTTCGAACACGCGTTCCATCGCGATTGGAAGCCCGTCGGAGTCGGTCGCGAGCATGCGGTCGGCCATGGAGCCGAGCGTGGCGAAATAGGCGTTGATGCTGGATTGCAACATGGGTTCTGCCCCTACTTCAGAAGCGTGGTGATGTATTTCTGGACCGGAATTTTCTCGACCGACTGGCGGTGGCCGACGATGCCGACCTTGATGGCGCCGACGGCGTTGCCGATGAAGGCCGCGACTTCCATCGACGCGCCCGCCGCCACGATGGGCGAGGTCACACTGAGGAAGGCATCGCCCGCGCCCATCGTGTCAGCCACCTGGCGGGTGAAGGCAGGCACACGGCGGATGCCCTGATCCGGCGCCCAGGCAATGCAGCCGTGCTGGCCGTGGGTGACGATGAACTTCTCGCAGTCGATCGACCGCGTCATGCGCTTCGACACCAGCTCACCGATATCGGTGAAGCGGTCGCCCATGGCGAGCTGCGCTTCCGGCGCGTCGATGCAGATGTAGTCGGCATGCGGATAGCGCGTGACCAGGTTGTAGCCGAGGTTGGCGCTGTTGCTCTGCGAGTTGACGGCCAGGAAGGGCGCCTTCTGCAGCACCGTGTCGATGGCGTTCCAGGTCATCATGCCGTGCCCGAAGTCAGTCACGATCACGGTGTCGAACTCACCCGCGCGGCGCGCGATGAGGTCGCAGAGCTGGCTCTCCAGCGAGCCGGTCAGCGGCGCGTCCTCGAAGTGATAGACCTCGAACAGCTTGCGCATGTGGCCGGGATCGACGAAGCGTGTCTTGCGGATGGTCGGCACGCCGGGGCGTGACAGGCTGTGCACCGTCACGTTGGGGCGGATCGTGTCGCGGATGAGATCGGCGTAGCTGTCGCGCTCGCCCAGCACCGTGATGACCTCGACCGACTTCACGAAGTCGGCGACGTGGTTGGCCGCAGCAATGACGCCGCCGGCAAACACCTCACGGCCGGCATAGCGCGAGGCGATGATGTTTTCCTTGGCCGCCTTGCCCATCGGCTTGACGTACTGATACTCGTCAATGATTGCCTCGCCGATCAGCAGGACGCGCTTGTCCTTGATCGAGTCGATAGCGCCCAGCGCCTGCTTCAGGAAGGCGTCGCGGTCGATGCCCTTCAGGTAGCCGGCAACCTCGGGCTCGAAGACGTTGAGGTGGCGGTTGATCAACGCCGAGGACGAAAAGGTGATGTCGTCGGTGATGACAAGCTTGCCGCCGCCCTGCTCCACGGCCTCGCGCTCGGCGGCGATCTTGCCGGTCAGGTCCTCGCCTTCGTTGGAATAGTCCGGACCCTTCACGTAGGAGTCGGGCTTGATCGTAGCGATCAGCAGTTCGGCGCTCGGGTGTTCGTTGACGCCGACATAATCCACGGTCTCTAGCGCCGCGAGCATTTCAGCGCGCAGCTCAGCGGTGAAGACCGGCCGGCCCGGACCCTTGTTGACGAAACGGTCGGGCGTGATGGTGACGAAGAGCAGGTCGCCATGCCGATGTGCCTCTTCGAGGTGACGGACATGGCCCATGTGGACGAGGTCGAACACGCCATGCGCGAGCGCCACGCGCTGGCCGCGGGACCGCGCCTGTTCGGCGAGGATGGCGAGTTCGGCAATGGTCTTCACCTTGGCGCGCGCCGTTTCCGGCGTCGCGGACGGGGCAAAGGGCAGGACGGCGGCGGTCGCGGGGGTCATGCCCGTACCGCCTGGGCCATCCGGATCGGCAATTTCTGCCTGGTCGTACCGGTCAAATTTGCCTCCCCCATGGGGAACAAAATGCCGAGCCGGGAAATCCGGCCCGTGATGCCGGTAGAATCACCCCGGTATGGTTGACGACCGGTTAACGGGGCCAATCCGCAGAAAACTGTGCTTTTCTCGCCGAAGGTGCCCCGTTCTTCGGGGCAACCGGGACCAAACGTGCTGCGCATTCTGCGCCTCCGTTAACCAAAGTTGTCCCGGTACAGAGGCAGGACTCGTGCCAACAAAGGTGGCGTGGAACTTGCTTATCTTTGGTTAACCGTTCCGGGGTCACAGTCTTTCCATGGCCATCACCCTTCCCGCATTCAACTACGCTGGCCTTGCCTCCTACTACGCCCAGGGCGGGTCGGCCTCGATCTCCCAGCGCGCGGCGGCCCTGCGCACGGGCGAGCTCAAGGACCTGCTGGCCCAGCGCGAGAACAAGGTCGCCACCGCCCCCTGGCAGATGAAGGAGGCGGAGCCGGACAGCTCGATCCAGCAGCGCGTCTTCGCCAACACGCCCTTTGTCAACGCAAACGATGAGTTGTTCCGCCGCGACGACCTCGACAACGACTCGAAGGCGTTGTTCGCCGCCTACAAGGCGATCCGCCGGCTAAGCGAAATCGCGACCTATGCCCAGACGCGCCAGGGCCAGGCCCAGTCGACCCTGCTCGACAAGGTGTTCCAGAAGGGCGTGCAGGAACTGAAGAGTTTCCTCGCAACCACCAAGCTCGACACGCTGGCGCTGACGCTGGGTGAACTGCAGGACACGATGCAGTCCACCGTCAAGCTGCCCATCGCCAGCGTCGCGCCGACTTTCACCGGCGCCACCATTCTGGATAGCCGCGTCACCCCCATTGGCGGCTTGAGCGCGACCGACAGCTTCACGATCGATGCCGTGGGCGGCGACGGCGTGGAACGCACCGTCACCATCACACTCAGCGACATCAGCGCCGACCCGGCCGACTACACGCTTGACAACATCGCGACCTATGTGAACGCGCAGCTGCTGAGCGCCGGCATCTCCTCCCAGCTGCGGGTGCAGCGCACCAGCGAGACGCAATACGGCTTCCAGATCGCTCTCGGCTTCAACGAGACGGTGAACCTGTCGGCCGACGCCTCGACCGAGGAAAGCGCTGTCTTCCTCGCCGGCCGCCGCGGCACCGGCGCACTTGGCAGCGGCTTCGTCGCCAAGCTGGGCGACCTCGGCACCGATCCGACCCAGACCTTCTACAAGCAGATCGATTCGACCAATTCGGCGGACACGGCCAACGGCATTGCAGTGGCCGCCGACGGCAGCACCTATGTCGTCGGCACCACGGCGGGCGACCTTGGCAAGCAGGGCGTCGATCCGAAGGCGAACGACGTCTTCCTGACCAAATACGACCCCGCGGGCAACCTCGTCTGGACGGAGCGCCTTGGCGTGCCGAGCGATGGCGGCGGCTTTGCCGTCGCCGTCGATGCGGATGGCAATGTCGTCGTCACCGGCCAGGTGCGCGGCAACCTGACCACGACGGCAACCGGCGGCAACCTCGACACCTTTGTCAGCAAGTTCGCTGCCAACGGCCAGGAAATGTGGACCCGCCAGGCTGGCCCCTTTGCCGACGACGCGGGGCTGACGGTTTCCGTGGACGAGAGCGGCAATGTCTTCGTGGGCGGCTACGCCCGCAGCGCACTCGATGGCAATCAGACCTATGGTGGCGGCATCGACGCCACGCTGACCAAGCTCGATGCTGATGGCAACCTTGTCTACAACCGCCAGTTCGGCGACGCCGGCGACGAGCAGCACAGCGCTATCAAGGTTTTGAATGGCAACGTCTACCTCGCCGGAATGGATGACGGTGTCGGCTTTGTCCGCCGCTATGCCGATGGTGATGCGACGGCGCAGGACTGGGAAACCACCTTCACCGTCGATGCCGACGGCGGCGTCACCGGAATCGACGTCGATGCGAGCGGCGATGTCTATGTCACAGGCACCACCACAAATGGCGCCCTGTTCGGCACACCGGTCAACGCCTACCAGGGCGGCACCGATGCCTTCGTCGCCAAGCTGTCCGGCACCGACGGCAGCGTCACCTATGGCACCTATGTCGGCACCGCCGCTGGCGACCAGGGCTTCTCACTCTCCATCGACCCCGCCTCGCAGGAGGTCTACCTTACGGGTGAGACTGCCGGCACGCTGGCGGGTGAAACCAGTACCGGCGTCACCGACGGCTTCGTCGTCAAGCTCGACGCCACGGGCGCAGAAAGCTGGCGCCACCAGTTCGGCGGCGGTTTCGACCAGCGCGGCACCGGCATCGCCTTCGCCGCCGCAGGCACCAACCTGCTGACGCGGTTTGGCCTCCCCAATGGCGAAGTGATGCCGGACGTGTCGGAAAGCATCACCTCGGCCACCACCGCGCGGCCCGGCCAGTATTTCTACATCACGGTCGACGGCGGCCCGCAGAAACGCGTCGAGATCGAAGAGGATTCGAGCTTCGGCTTCCTTGCCTTCCGCATGCGCGCCGCGATCGGCACCACCGCAGGTGCCGCGCGATTCGCCAAGGACGCGATCGATGGCCGATTCCTCGAGATCACGGCCAATGCCGGCCACACGATCGAGATCATCGCCGGCCGCGACGACCGCAATGCCCTGCCCGCCCTTGGCCTGATCGCCGGCCGCTTGTTCGGTGGCCCGACCAAGAAGGAGGAAGAGGACAAGAATTACGTCGAGACCGAATTCGGCCTTGGCTTCACGGCAGATATCAACGTGAAGAATGAGAAAGGCGCCCTCGACGCAGTGACGCTGCTCGACAATGCCGAACTCACGGTGAAGAAGGCTTACCGCCTGAAGACACAGGGTGCGGATCCGGACTTCAGCAAGCAGCAGGGCGTAGCGCCAGAATACCTCACCAACAAGATCGCCGAGATGCAGTCGGCACTGGACCGCCTCAGCGCCGCCACGTCGGGCGGCAGCTCCAATTCGAGCTTCCTGTTCAGCGGCCTCGGCAGCAGCCTGACGGTCTAGCGCTTCGGCCGGGCCAGCCAGAGGCCGGCGACATAGCAGCCCGCCGAAGCGGTCGCCAGCACCATCAACAGAAGCGCGCTTGGCACGATGCTGTCATAGCCGACCTGCCCGGCGAGCACCGTCCCCAGCGCGCCGATCGAAAAGCTGAGGAAGCCGTAGAGGCCCGAGGCGGTGGCCGCGATCTGCGGATTGACGCTGACGGCAATCACGCCGGAAGGCGGGATGGAAAAGCCGGCCCCAACGCCATAGACCAGCATCGGCCCGATGATGGCGGCGAGACCGATCGCCTCCCAGCCACTCAGCAGGACCATCGCGAGCGCCGGTCCGGCGCAAAGCAGCGCACCGAGCAGCACCAGGCGCTCAAGCCCGAGCCTTGCCCCAATGCGGGCCGCGATCAGGTTGCCAGCCATGTAGCCAATGGTGGTGTTGACCAGCACCAGGCCGACCTCGGCCGCGGTCAGGTCATAGACGCGCTCCAGCACAAAGGGCACGGCGACCAGAAAGGCAAAGAAGGCCGCGTTGAGCAGCGCGCCGCCCAGGGCATAGAGCGTGTAGCCGGGCAGGCGCAGCAGCGCAGCGTAGTTGGCCAGAAAACCAAACAGTCCGCGCGATGGTGCGGGGGCCTTCAGCGTCTCGCGCACGATCAGCCAGACCACGATGAGCGGGACGATCGTAAAGGCGGCAATGGCGAGAAAACCGCCACGCCAGGTGCCGGTCGCCACCAGCAACCAGCCGCCAAAGAACGGGCCGATCGCGCCGGCGAGGCCCGACCCAATGCCGAGATAGGACATGATCCGCGCGGCGTCCGCCCGCTCATAGAGGTCGCGGACCATGGCGCGGGCGAGGATCGTGCTGCCCGCCGCGCCCAGCGCCTGCAGCACCCGCGCGCCGGTGAGCCAGCCGATCGTCGGCGCAACGGCCGCTAGCAGCGTGCCGGCGAGGAACAAGAGCAGGCCAGCCAGCATGACGCGCCGCCGGCCCAGGCGGTCGGCGATCGGCCCATAGACCAGCTGCGCCCCGGCATAGGCGAGCATGAAGGCGGTCAGGGTGAACTGGGCCTGCGCCTCAGTCGCCTGCAGGGAACGGGCGATGTCCGGCAGGGTCGGAACATAAAGGTTGACCGCTAGGACGTTGATGACCGTCACGGTCATCAGGAACAAGACAGACGGCGGGGCTTTTTGGACTGGAACTGACGACATCGGCTGTCACGGTAGCGTCATAATGGCCGTTGACCCACGTCAATGCGGGGGGACGCGACAATCGGTAACAACAGGGCCCTGGCTACCAAAGCTTGTGCTTCCGCGGTCGCGTCCCTATATTCCGCGCGCCCGCCGTTAGAGCAGGTAGCCGCAATGAGCCCTGCCGGAGGGGGTCCTGATTGCGGCTACAGGCTCTAAAGATTTTTTAAGGCTCACGCAGTTTTTTGCGCGAGCCGGGCCCTGCGGGCCGGCCGGAGCATATCGCTCTCGAGGTTACCCATATGAATTTGCGCAATATCGCTGTGATCGCCCATGTCGACCACGGCAAGACAACCCTCATCGACGTGCTGCTCCGCCAGAGCGGCACCTTCCGTACCAACCAGGCCGTCGCCGAACGGGCGATGGATTCGAACGACCTGGAGCGCGAACGCGGTATCACCATCCTGGCCAAGTGCACCTCCATTGTCTGGGAGGGCACGCGGATCAACATCGTCGATACCCCGGGCCATGCCGACTTCGGCGGCGAGGTTGAGCGCATCCTGGGCATGGTCGACGGCGTGCTGATGCTGGTCGACGCGGCCGAAGGCCCCCTGCCCCAGACCAAGTTCGTGCTCGGCAAGGCGCTGGCCAAGGGCCTGAAGCCCATCGTCGTCATCAACAAGGTCGACCGCCCCGACGCCCGGGCGGAAGAGGTTCATCTCGAGATCTTCGACCTCTTTGCCGCCATGGACGCGAACGAGGAACAGCTCAACTTCCCGACGCTCTATGCCTCGGCCAAGCAGGGCTGGGCGGCGCAGGAACTGACCGACGAGCGGAAGGACATGAACCCGCTCTTCCAGCTCATCGTCAAACATGTGCCGCCGCCGACTGTCGTCAGCGACGGGCCGGCCGCGATGCTCGCCACCATTCTCGAATACGACAACTATCTCGGCCGCATCCTCACCGGCCGTGTGCAGCAGGGCCGCATGAAGCCCGGCATGCCGATCAAGACGCTCGACCGCGACGGCAACATTGTCGAGCAGGGCCGACTGACCAAGCTGCTCGCCTTCCGTGGCCTTGACCGCGTGCCGGTGGACGAGGCCGAAGCCGGCGACATCGTCGCCGTCGCGGGCCTCGCCGAAAGCACCGTCGCACACACGATCTGCGATCCGCTGGTGATGGAGCCGCTCAAGGCCAACCCGGTCGATCCGCCGACTCTCGCCGTCACCTTCTCGGTCAACGATTCGCCGCTCGCCGGGCTCGACGGCGACAAGGTCACCTCGCGCATGCTGCGCGCGCGCCTGCTGCGCGAAGGCGAAGGCAATGTCGCGATCTCGGTCAAGGAGACCGACCGCAAGGACTCCTTCGAAGTCGCCGGCCGCGGCGAACTCCAGCTTGGCGTGCTCATCGAGCAGATGCGCCGCGAGGGCTATGAACTGCAGATCAGCCGCCCCCGCGTGCTGTTCCGCCACGACGAGACCACCAAGCAGCTGCTGGAACCGATCGAGGAAGTCGTCATCGACGTCGACGCGCCCTATTCCGGCTCGGTCATCGAGAAGATGAGCCAGCGCAAGGCCGAACTCGTCGAGATGCGCCCCTCGGGCGGTGGCAAGGAGCGCCTGCGCTTCCTCGCGCCGTCGCGCGGCCTGATCGGCTATCACGGCGAATTCCTTACCGACACGCGCGGCACCGGCATCATGAACCGCGTCTATCACTCCTATGGCCCGCACCGCGGCGAGATCGGCCGCCGCCGCAATGGCGTGCTGATCTCGACAGAGCCCGGCAAGGCCGTCGCCTATGCGCTCTGGTACATCGAGGAGCGCGGCGTGATCTTCATCGATCCCGGCATGGACGTGTACAAGGGCATGATCATCGGCGAGAACAGCCGCGACGCCGACCTTGACGTCAATCCGCTGAAGACGAAGCAGCTCACCAACATCCGCACGACGTCGAAGGACGAAGCGATCCGCCTGACGCCGCCGCGCAAGCTGACGCTCGAACAGGCCATCGCCTATATCGGCGATGACGAGCTGGTCGAAGTGACGCCCAACGCGATCCGCCTGCGCAAACGCTTCCTCGAGCCGCACGAGCGCAAGCGCGCCGCCCGCGCCGCCGAATAGTCCAAACCACTTCCGAACAAACCCGCGCCCA
>CANJEJ010000045.1 GCA_947473325.1 Alphaproteobacteria bacterium
GAATCCGGCAGCGGCTTCGTCATGGTCATGGGCGCGAGCGGCGTCGGCAAGTCGTCGCTGGTCAAGGCCGGCCTGCTGCCCGACCTCGCGCTGCCCGGCATGGTGGGCAAGGTCGCGCTCTGCCGCTATGCCACGATGCGCGCGGGCGGCGGCGCGGATGACCCGATCGACGAACTGGCGGCGGCGCTGTGCGCCGACACCAGCCTGCCGGAACTCGCCGCCCTCAATGTGACACCCGCGGCACTGGCGGGACTGCTGCGCGATGCGCCGGCCCAAGCCCTGATGCCGATCAACCAGGGCCTGAATGCTGCCCGCGCGGCCGCCGGCCTGCTGCCGGAAGCCGAGGTCCGCCTTGCCATCGTGGTCGACCAGCTGGAGGAATTGTTCACCGCGGAAACGCTGACGCAGGACCGGCGCGAGCGCTTCGTCGCGGTGCTCGCCGCGCTGGCGGCGGCGGGCCAGGTCTGGGTCATCGTGACGATGCGCAGCGACTTCTTCGACCGGCTCGAGACGCTGCCCGCCCTCGCCCGCCTGTCGGCGAACGGACGCTATCTGCTGACGCCGCCCGACGATGCCGAGATCGGCCAGATCGTCGTGCAGCCGGTCCTCGCGGCCGGACTGCGCTTTGAATTCGACAGCAAGTCCGGCCTTTCGCTCGACGAGGTGATCCGGCGCGCCGCCGGGCGCAACCCCGGCACCCTGCCGCTTCTCGAATTTCTGCTCGACCAGTTGTGGCAGGCGCGTAGCCCGAACGGCATGCTGACCTTCGCCGCCTATGAACAGATGGGCGGGCTGGAAGGCGCGCTGGGGCGCCGCGCGGAAGATGTCTTCATGGCCCTGCCCCCCGCCGTGCAGGCAGAACTGCCGTCGGTCCTGCGCGCGCTGGTGACCGTGGGCCAGGGCAGCGAAGCGGCGGCGACGGCGCGGCTCGCGCCGCTGTCGCTGTTCCCACCCGGCACGCCGCGGCGGACGCTGGTCGACACGCTGCTCGCGCCCGCATCACGCCTGCTCATCGTCGAGGGCGACGGCGAGAACGCGCAACTGCGCGTCGCGCATGAGGCGCTGCTCACGCATTGGGAACGCGCCCGACGCCAGATCGCGGCCGACCGCAGCGACCTGCAGATCCGGGCCCGCCTGGAACAGGCCGCCACGCTGTGGTCGCGTACGAAGGGTGAGCGCGACAGCCTGCTGCTGCGCCCCGGCCTGCCACTGTCGGAAGCGGAAGACTTCGCCGACCGCCGGCGCGACGAGCTTGATGACATGGTGGTCCGGTTCATTGCTGAATCAGCCAGCGTTGCCCGGCAGCAAGCGCGACGCGGCATGCGCCGCCTGCAGATCGCCGCCGCCGTGCTGCTGCTGCTCAGCACCGGCGCGGTGGCGGGCGCCGTCTTCGGCTTCGTGGGGCGTAGTGATGCGAACCGCAACTTCGAGATCGCCGTGTCCGCGGCCGACGCGGTGGTGACCCAAGTCGCCGGCGAGCTCAAGGATGTGCAGGGCGTCTCGGCGCAGCGCGTGGGCGACATCCTGACCACGGCGCAGGGAACCTTTGAACAGCTTCTCGCCCAGGGCGGCGGCTCGGACCGGATGCGCCACCGCCAGGCCATGCTGCTGGCGAGTTTCGCCGATTCCTATGGCACGCTCGGCCTTGATGACTCACAGGCGCGCGCCGCCGAGCAGAGCCTCACGATCATGACCGCGCTGGTCGCGCAGAACGGCGACGACATCGACCTGCTGGCCGACCGGTTCCTGGCACTGGAGAAAGTCGGCGATGCGCGGGCTCGGCTCGGCGATCTCGTCGGCGCGCTGGCCCTGTACACGGAGGCCGAGACAGGCTGGCGCATGCTGGAGAGTAAGCGCGCCGACTTCGCGCCCTGGCAGCGCAGCCACGCCGCCGTTGCGGTGAAGATCGGCGAAATGCTGATCGACCGCGACGAACAGGCCCGCGCACGCGACCTGTTCCGCGACAGCCTGGCCATTGCTCAACGTCTTGCCGCGCGCGAGGCCGGCAGCGCGACGGCCCGTGCGGCCGTGTCCAAGGCGCATATGCGGCTCGCCAATGCGCTGCACGACCTTGGCGACTATCCCGCGGCCCTGATCGAAGTGAGTGCGGCGACGGCGATCCGTGCCGAACTTGTGCAGGCCGAACCCGCCAGCATTGGCCAGAAGCGGGAACTGGCGGTGTGCCACCATCTCGAAGGCACCATTCTGCTTGCCCAGGAGAAATTCAGCGAGGCGCTCGCCGCCTTTGACCGCGACCGCGCACTAGTTGCCGACCTGCTGCGCCAGGACACCGGCAACACCGGGCTCGCCTTCCACCTGTCGGTGAACGCGGACAAGGTCGGCCTGATCCACCTGCGCGAACGGAAACTCGATGAGGCCGATGCCGCCTTTCGCCGGGCGCTCGAACTCCGCCAGCAATTGCTGGCGACGGCGCCAGCCAATGGACCCTGGCAGCGCTATCGCGCCGTGAGCCTGCGGCGGCTGTCCGATGTTGCGGTTGCGCGGGGCGACGCCGTTGCGGCGCTGGGGCTGCAACGCGAGGCGCTGGCGATTGTCGAAGGGCTGGCGGCATCGATCCCGTCAAACACCGCATGGCAACTGGATCGCGCCGCGGTGCGCCAAGAAATGGCGGCGGTGCTCAAGCAGGCGGGCGATGCGGCGGCGGCCCGGCGCGCCCTTGCGGAGGCCGCCGCGATTGTCGAATCCTTGCGGACAAGGGATCCCGACAACCGCCGCTGGCAAAGTGTGGCGAAGGCAATCGAGGGCGCCACCGGCGCCCTCTGAGGCGTCAGACCGGTCTGGTCTGACGCGCCGGCATCAGCACGGTTCCGTGCACTTCTTTCCGGTCGGTTCCGCAAAAGCCTGCGGCGTCCCCACGGCGACGGTGACGGCGGCGATACCGATGGCGAACAGCAGGGCAGCAATCAGCACACGCATGGTCATTTCCCCTTAATACCGCACGAAGCGGCGAGGCGACCCTACATCCGGGGGCATGCACTGACAATTGGCGCCCGCTTCTTTGTCCCCGTCCGGCGGCACGCCGGCCAGGCCATCAAGGATGGAGACCGAGCCAGCCCGTGCGACGGAAGGGATTTCGCCGGGTGGATTCGGTGAAGAAGCGCGACCAGGCCAAAGCCTGGCGCAAGGTCACGGCTGGTGCCCGGCCCGGACGCGGAGGCGCCAAAACGAACCTAATTTTATCCTTTGAAATCAAAGGCCCTGCTGCCGTTCCAAGGTCCCTGCGCTGGCTGCTGGCCATATCCGCCCTCCCACTTTGGGCGGCCACAATAAAGAACAAATAAGGAACAATCAAGCGGCCAGGCGATGCCGTGAAGGGTTGAGACCGCCCTCAATCGGGCGCGTTGAGCGGCCCGAGGACGCGGCGGATGAAGGCGACGCGGGCCTCGCTCATCGCGGCGTCTTCCGGACCGGCAAACTGGAACTGGGCGAGTTCGGCGGCGGTGATGACACCCTTCTCGTCGGCGACGGCCTGCATCGCGGCGAAGCGTTCGTTGAGCACCCAGACCTCGCTGGCGAGTTGCAGCACCGAGGCGGCGAGGCGATCGATCGCCGGGTCCTGGAAGAAGCGCGGGGTGCCCGCGTCCGGTGCGGCTTTCATGCCTTCACCGCGCCGGCCAGGAAGTAGCGGCCCCCGGTTGTGCGCGACCGTTTGGGGTCGATGCCGGCCTCGACCAGGCGCCGGCTGACCGGCTTGGCGCGGAAGGTCTTGTCGGCGGCAAAGCCCGCGGCGACGAAGGCCTGTTCCAGCGGCATCGCATAATAGCCGTCCATGAAGGGTTCGTTGTTCACGGTGGCGTCCCAGTCGCGCAGCGATTGCGCATAGGGGTCGAGCTCGTCGAACTGCGGCGCGTCGGAATGGAACATCACCCCGCCCGGCCGCAACAGGCGATGGCATTCGGCAAAGATCTTCGGCACGGCCTCGGCCGATGTTTCGTGCAGCAGGATGCGCGAGAAGACGAGGTCGAAGGAGCCGTCGGCGAAATTGGTGTGTTCGGCATTCTGCTGCGAGAAATGCACCTCGACACCCATGGATGCGGCCCGGGCGAAGCCATAGCGCAGCGCCGGCGCGGCTACGTCGATGCCATGCACCTCGGCGTCGGGGAAGGCCTGCTTGAAGGCGGTCAGGGTGTGGCCGATGGTGCAGCCCATTTCCAGGATGCGCTTCGGCTTCAGGTCGGGATAAATCTCCTTCACCCACGCGGCCAGGCTGAGGCCGGCGTCGTCGTTGAGCCAGCCCTGCGCGCCCATACGGCCGAGCGTCAGGCCGCGGTCATAGACCGCGCCAGTGAGCAGTGTGTCGCGCGAATCAGCCGTACCGTAGTAGCCGCCCTTCTGCAGGTGGATATCGATATCGAGATAGGCTGGCAGGACCAGATCGGGATTGAGCGTGAGGGAGCCGGGCCCGTTTCCGCTCGCCTTCGCGCGCTCGATCAGCAGCGGCAGCTGGCGTTCCACCACCGCACGCGTGGCGTCCGATCCTTCGCGCTGCGATTCGGTGCGCTGCAGATACCACCAGCGCCCGGCATCGTGCTGGCGCATCGCCGCGGCGATCTCCTTGCGGTCGGGCTCGCGGCCCAGCGCCTGCTTCAGGTCGGGCTGGATTTCTTTCTCGTAGACCGAGCGCAGGCCGGGACGCACCTCGGACTCGAGATACATCGTCACCGAATCCCAGAACAGCTCGCGCGCGTAATCGCCGGTCTGCGCCGGCACCAGCATGGGGTGCAGGGATTGAATTGCGCGACGGTCCATTCTGAAAACTCCATTGGCAAGCACTGCGGTGCCAGTTTCGCCAATCCTGCATGCAGATCAATGAAGAACGGCGCGAGGTATACAATAATTTGTTCTTGTTGTGTTCCTTCTGCCGCTTTAAAAAAGCGAGATGACGCGCAAAGCCGGGACCGCCGACCTGCCGCTGCATGGCGGACGCGTGCCGCCCTGGCTGGCCACGCGCATGGCGAGGCTTGGCACCGTCACAACGCAGGCCATCGTGCATCACTATGGCCGCGACGAATTCGTCCGCCGCCTGGCCAATCCCTTCTGGTTCCAGTCCTTCGGCGCCGTCATGGGGATGGACTGGCATTCCTCCGGCATCACCACCAGCGTGCTGGGCGCCCTGAAGCGCGGCCTCGCGCCGCTGCAGTACGAACTCGGCATCCATGTCTGCGGTGGACGCGGCAGGCATTCGCGCCAGACACCCGCGGAACTGACAGCGCTGGGCGACCGGCTAAGCCTCGACGGCGCCGGGCTTGCACAGACCAGCCGCCTTGTCGCCAAGGTGGACAGCGCGGCGGTGCAGGACGGCTTCGACCTTTACCTGCACGGCTTCATAATCACCGACGACGGCAAGTGGACCGTGGTGCAGCAGGGCATGGACGGCGAGCGCGGACTCGCCCGCCGCTACCACTGGCTGTCGGAAGGACTGACCAGCTTCATCGACAGCCCGCACAGCGCCATCGAAGGCGCCTCGCAGGGCACCATCGTCAACCTGGCCGACCGGCGGGCGTCCGCCTCGCGCCAGGCGCAGCTCGACCTGCTGGCGACCTGGTCGCCGGATCGCATCGCGCAGGAGGTGGCGAAGCTTTCACCGGCTGAAAACCGGCCCGGTGCCGAGCCCGACCAGCCGCTGCTGCCACACCTGACCATGCCGATGCACCATGACGTAGGGCCTGAGAATGTGGTGAGCCGGCGCCTGCAGTCCGCACTCGCAGTCGCGGTGGATCGCGGGCCCACGGACTTCCCCGACCTGCTGATGACGCCGGGCGTCGGCGCCCGCACCATCCAGTCGCTGGCCATGGTGGCCGAAGTGGTGCACGGCGCGCCCTGCCGCTTCAGCGACCCCGCGCGTTTTGCCTTCGCGCATGGCGGCAAGGACCGTCACCCCTTCCCTGTCCCGCTCAAGGTCTATGACGAGACCATCCGCGTGCTGAAATCGGCGGTGCGGCAGGCCAAGCTCGGCCGCGACGAGGAGCTGGGTGCGATCAGGCGACTGGACGAGCAGGCGCGGCAGCTGGAACATATCGTCCAGGGACCTTCGACCGAGGCGATCATCGCGGGGGAATTCGCCCAGTCCCACGCGCTGGGCGGACGCAGCGTTTTCGGCTGGGAGCCGCCGCCTCAATCCTTCGGGACGAGCAAGCCTTCGACGCCGTGATAGGCGATGCGGCGGGCGACCAGCCCGGACGCCTTCGCTTCCTGCACGAAGTCGCGCAGGAAGGCGGCGCCAGCGGCGTTGGCCGGCCGCGTGCCGATGGCCTGCTGCACGGCGGTGAAGCGGCCATCCAGCACGCGGAACCCCGTTATCTTCTTCGCGTCGGCGAGGTGCCAGGCGCGCAGCCCGGCGAGCACTAGAAACTCACCCGCGCGAAACCGCTGCTGAACCTCGGCATGCGAGGCGCCGCGCACCAGCGTGGCGTGTTTGAGGTTGCGCGTGAGCCAGAGGTCATAGGCGCTGCGCGCCATCACGCCGATGCGCGTGCCCGGCTGGTCGACATCGGCGAGGACTCGCAGCGATGACGCCTCGGGCACCATGTAGGTCGCTTCGATCTCGACGTAGGCAGGGCTGAAGTCGATCGTCTCGGCCCGCGTGGGCTCGACCGCGATCAGGCCGATGTCCCACGCGTTGGTGGCGACCGCATCGGCCAGCTCGCCTGGCGTCGTAAAGGATACATAGGCGACGGGCACGCCAAGGCGGTCCGCCACCTCGCGCCCCATGTCCGGTGCGACGCCGACGGGTTCACCCGCCGGCGTGCGGCCGCTGACCAGCAGGGTATTCGCCAGGTTGATGCCCACGCGCAGCGTGCCGGTGGGCGCCAGTTCCGCAATCACATTACGCATCGCCGGGTCAGCCCGCGGCGCGCAGCTTCTCGCTGCCCCAATGCAGGATGCGGCTGCCGAGCAAGCGGCCGAAGGTCATCGCCGGCGTCACCATCATGCCGCCGACGAAGGAGTGGCCCATGGTCTGGCCCGCACCCAGCAACTCGCCTGCGATATGCAGGCCCGGGATCGGCTTGTTGTTCTTGTCGAGGAGCCGCAGCTGGTCATCGACGGCAAGCCCCACCGTGCTCGAAATCGAGGCGCCATGCAGGCGCACGGCATAGAACGGCGCCTTGACGATCGGCCGCGGCCGATGCTGGCGGCCGAGCGGATCGGCGCCGGTGAGATTCGCATTGTATTGCGCGACCGTCGCGGCCAAGCCCCTGGCATCCACGCCGGCGATCTTCGCCAGCTCGTCGAGCGTGTCGGCCTTCAGGAACATGGGATGCTGGCCGAACTTCGCCATCTGCTCCGCCCTGCCCCATTCGGCGGTGATTGGCGGGGCTTCCTGCGCGATGACCTCGTCGAAGATCATCCACATGCGCAGTTCCGGCTGCTTCAGCAGCGCATGCTCGCGCGCATCAACGCTCGGGTTGTCCTCGGCGACGAAGCGCTGGCCCGCCTTGTTGACGAGGATTTCCCAGGGCTGGCGCAGCGC
This sequence comes from Alphaproteobacteria bacterium, assembly GCA_947473325.1. Classification (GTDB taxonomy): domain Bacteria; phylum Pseudomonadota; class Alphaproteobacteria; order SHVP01; family SHVP01; genus CANJEJ01. The sequence continues at coordinate 7,493 of CANJEJ010000045.1, forward strand.
CGGGTTGTGGATCGGCCGGGCGAGAATCTTCGCGGGATATTGGTCGCTTTCCAGTATCGAGCCGAAGGAACACAGGTAATTTTCCGCCCCGCGCGTCCAGCCACCAATCGCGCGCGCCATCTTGATGCCCGCGCCCTGGGAATAGGGATAGGCCGCATTGGCATATTGCGGATAGCCGTTCAGTTCCTTGAACAACGCGGCATTGGAGGCATAACCGCCAGTGGTGAGCACCACGTTCTTGCCGCGCCAGGTCTTCGGCCCTTCGCCCCTGGTCGTCGCGGTGACGCCGACGACACGGCCGGTTGCATCCTGATCCAGCGCCGTCGCCTCGGTGTCGAGCTTCAGCGTGATCGTGCCGGCGGCCACTTCCTTGAGAAAGACCGGACGGATGGTTTGGAGCACCGAACGGCCGCCATCGGCGCCCCAGTAGTAACGGCGTTCCTTGTAGAACTCGTGGCCCGAGCCCTTGACCGGATGATCGTCAAGGACCTCCAGGCCGTTCTCGACCAACCATTCGAAGGTGTCGGCCGCGTTGTCGACGGCGAAACGGACAAGCTTCGGGTCAGCGGTGTTCTTGCTGATACGCATGACGTCGGCATAGTGGTCGTCCGGTGTGTCGGCGATGCCGAGCTTCTTCTGCAGCTTCGTGCCGGCGGCACTCATCTGCCCGGTCGAGATGTGCAGCGTGCCGCCGGCTTCCGGCGCGACTTCCAGCGCCAGGACTTTCGCCCCGCGGCGTGCCGCGAAGATGCTGGCCATCATGCCGGCGGTGCCGGCGCCGACGACGATCACGTCCCAATTGTCACTCATGTCCCGATGTCCTTCTTGGGCGACACGGCCGCGGCTGCGGCGGCGCATGGTGTCGCGGTTTCCAGATTCCTGCCGCATCGCCCCCGGTTTGTCACGGGCGATATGGGTCTGCGGCTATCAGCCATAAGCTTTCTGATGGGCGTCCAGTTTGGGTGCCACGCGATCCAGCGCGGCATCGATCTGCCGGGACAACGACGGGCTTCCCGTCCGCAGGACATGGTTGTGCGCGGCGCATAGATTTTCGGCCTGCTGCCAGCCGCTGCTCAGTTCCTTCGCCCAGGCACGGAAATCGGCCGCCGCGCCCTTTCTCTTCTCCAGGGCCTTCGCCAGCGTCGGATGGAAGCCAAGCCGCTGCGGGATGAGGAGCCGCAACAGGCCCGGCGCCTTCAGGTAGGTCAGCGTGTCGTCGGCATGGATCGTCTTCGACGCCGGGTGATAGGCGAGCACGGACGAGAAATGCACGTTCTCGTTGGCGGAGATGAAATCGACGCCGCGCGGCACGCTGAATTGCAGGTCATCCGCAAAAAGCGCGTGCAGCGCGGCGCTGTCGGTGCGCTGGTTTTCCCACGGCAGGTCGGGTGCGCGCTCGACGTGACGGCGGGTGCCGTAGAGCTTCGCCGCAGGGAAATCCTGGTGCATACGGGCGACATGCACTGTGTGGAAGGGATGCAGGTTGAGGATGGCCTCGACTTTCGTGCCGTTGCCGGTCATTTCCATCACGCGGCGTTTCATCTCGCCGTCGAGCGTGTAGGAGTCGAGAAACACGAATCCGCCGCTGCGGCGGCGCACCAGGGATGTCTGGGTGCCGACATCCAGCACCCCCATGATGCGGAACGAACCCCGCAGGTTCCAGAAACCGTCGCCTGTCTGAATGATCGTCTCGTTCATGTCACCCCCCGGGCGCCCGCGCCGGTCACAAGCATGGCACGACGCGCTCCGCCGTCCCAGACTGTCGCGGCGGAAACCGCCCGTTGATGGCGCTGGTCGCGGTCCAGCGACTCCGGCAGCATTGTCACCCTTTGCCGCCCCGGCGCATCCCCTTTGACGGCCCCGATGACCATCCTTTTCGCCTGCACCGTTCGCGACGCGCGGCCATGGCTGCTGGCCTTCCAGACCCTCGATCCCGAAATTCCCGTGCGGGCCTGGCCCGACGGCGGCGAACTTGATGCCGTGCGCTTCGTGGTCACGTGGCAGCCGCCTGTGGGCCTGTTCCCCCGATTGCCGAACCTGGGCGCCGTCAGCTCGCTTGGTGCCGGGGTCGAGGTGCTGCTCGCCAACCCGGACATCCCCACCGATGTGCCGCTGTTGCGGATCATCGATGCCAACCTGACCGGCAAGATGACGGAATATGTCGTGCTGCACATCCTGCGCCAGCACCGCGATCTCGCGCGGATCGAGACACAGCAACGTGCCGGCACTTGGCTTCGCTTCCCGACGCGCGACACGGCGCGCACCACGGTGGGCTTCCTTGGGCTCGGGACCCTTGGTCGGCACGCGGCGGCACAGGTCCAGGCGTTGGGCTTCCAGGTGCGCGGATGGACGCGCGCGCCGCGCCATGTTGACGGCGTCGAAGTCTTTCACGGCCGGGACATGCTGCCCGCGTTCCTGGCGGGCTGCGACTATCTTGTCTGCCTGCTGCCGCAAACGCCGGAGACGGCCGGCATCGTGGACGCGGCCCTGCTCGCCAGCCTGCCGCCGGGCGCCCATTTCATCAACGGTGGCCGCGGCAGCCATGTGGTCGATGCCGACCTGCTGGCCGCGCTGGATTCCGGCCGGCTGGCAAGCGCGACGCTCGATGTCTTCACGACCGAGCCGCTGCCGCCGTCGCATCGCTTCTGGACGCATCCCCGCGTCACGATCACGCCGCATAACGCCGCCGATTCCAGCCCCGAATCGGTGGCACCGCAGATGCTGGAAAACTATCGCCGCCTGGTGGCCGGGCAGCCGTTGCTGAACCGGGTGGACCGTGCCCGCGGCTACTAGCCGGGGCAAATGACGACGACTGGAACCTGGGCCCGGATTCTTTCGAAAGACCCGTGCCGGTTGGCTACCTGTTGTCCGACAGGCTTATGAAGTACTCAAACCGATTCCAGGGAAAGTACGCGACAACATGCTCGACCGTGATGTCGTGTTCATCGACCAGGGTCCGGACGAGCTTCAGCATCGGCGCGCTGACGTCCGTTTCCAGCGCCGCCGCGGCCTCCCTCGGCGCGGGGCAGGCACTGAGCAACTGGCGGCCGCTGCGTGGCTTGAATCCCGCCCGTTCGTATTGCAAGACATAGGGCAGGGCTGAAAGCCCGTTCGCCAAAAGACGGTCGGCCAGCGCCGCGGGAAGATAGGTGGTGGCGTAGGCGAAGAGCTCACCGTCGCGCTTCGCCACATTGATCGTCTTGTGGACAGGGGCGTCCGGGCGGAGGTTCATGGCCCGGGCAATATCCGGATCCGCCTCTTCGACACCCGTGTGGAGGATTGTCGTCTCGGTGTTCCAGGAATGCTGGAATATGCCCTCGATGATGCCCTGAACCGTCGCGCCATACTGCGTGGTGGCCACCCGGGAAACCACGCGGGTGCGGCGTCCGCGCGATGTCTCCACCAGACCTTCGGACGCAAGATCCGCGATGGCGCGCTTGATCGTGACTTCGGAAATTCGATAGGCCGCCTTGAGCTCGCGCTCGCTGGGAAAATGCGATGGCGGCGAGAATTCTCCTTCGCCGATCCGCTTCTTCAGCGACTCGAACAGCGCCTTATAGAGCGGAACTCCCTTTGCCAAAGGGAAGCGCAACCTGGCTGAAGAGCTTTTTCCCGAAGCGTTTCTGGACGTCATTGCGGTTCGACTTTCGCAAGATAGCCCATCCTCCTCAAGCCATTGCCTGGAAGCGGCGTGGAGACATCACCGGCGCCGGCCGGAAATGTTGGCGTCAATCGGCAGGTACGCGGCCGGCCGTCGGTGCAGCGGCCTCGCCCGCTCAGTAACGCGGCGCGGGCTTGCGTTCCTGGGCATAGACCCGCAGCTCTTCCGGCACCCTCACACGGTGAACCGGCGAATAGCTGAAGGGGTCCACCAGATCGTAGTAATCGACGATGAGCTTTCCGCCGATGGTTCGGCTCAGGATGATCGAGCCGGTCTTGGTGCCATAGGGCCCATGCAGAATCTGGGGCGGCCGCCAGAAATAGGAGCCTGCCGTCATCAGACCATAATTGCCGGCGAGTTCGCCTGAGACGATGTAGCACTCCTGCACCACCGGGTGGCTCTCGACCTTCTTCTCGCGATAGGACGGGATCACGCCCATGATCCATGTCTGGTCGCCCGACAGCGGGTCTGTCCGCAGCAGCTTCTTGCGCGAACCCGATGCGGCGATTTCCGGGCTGTTCACACCGGAATAATCGACATCCCAGCCGTCCTCATACAGGGACAGGCGTTCCACAAGCCGGCTGCGGTCGAAGGCCGCCGCATGGGACATGGGCGCCGGATGTTGCGAGAAGAAGGTCAGCACCTCGGCGCCGGCCGGACCTGCCGACAGGGTCTTCGCATAGCCCGACGGCAGATGGGCGTAGCACCCTTCGCCGTAGGAAAGGTTGCCGATCAAAAGCGTGCCGCTCAGGACGAAGAACTCCTCGTCCGCGGCGATCAGTTCGTTTGCCTGCCCTTTCCAGCCCGCGGGATAGTGCAGGATCGCGCTCAGCGCGCCATCGCCCGGCGCCCGGCTCAGGAGTTTGCTGCCGATCTCCGCCCGGCTCGGAACAAGCCCGGCGCTCTCGAACGGCATCTCGTGCGTGTGGACGAACTCGACATGGGGTCGCATCGGAGGCCTGCTGAAAAGAGTTAGGCGGCGTAGGGCCCGGCGACGAAACGCCGCCGCAAACCATCGGGAAGAATGCAGCGCAACGCGTCGGGCCGATCGATGGCCACCTGGGCGCCGGGTGCCGTGGCAAAGTTTCCGCCATGCGAACGGACCAGCAGGACCGCGCCATCGCGGCCAGACATCGCCGGCAGCATCTGGCCGGCCGGGCGCCAGATGTAGGCACCGGGCTGCATGAGGCCGATGCCGGACAGCGTCACCTCACCCGCCAAAAGGTAAAATTCGGCATCGACCAACTGTTTCTCGGCAAAGGGCGCCGACCAGTTGGGGGGATAGCCAAGAATGAACGTCTGCCCCGCGCCCTGGCGCTCACGCAGCACCCGCAAGCGCGCAAAGCTTCGCGCCGCCGACATGTAGCTCCACGCTGCCGGAATCGCCGGCCAGATGGCGGCAAACACATCGGTCCTGCCGAACCAGGCTGCATGTTCGAAGCCATACTGGGGGGTCGGCTTTGTGTCGGACGGCGGCACCGTCAGGAAGACGAGCGCGACGGCGCCGTTTGGCGACTCTGCCGTGGTGCGCGGATAGCCTGCGGGAAGATGGGCGTGAAAATCGACCGGGAATACCCGTTCATTGATGCTCAGTTCGCCGTCGAGAACATAAATCTCCTCGTCAAGCTGAGCGCCCCGGTTCCGCAGAATCCAGCCCGGCGGAAAGCGCACCAGCAACGTGGCAGAACGGCCGTCCGCGTCGAGGCTCAGGAGGCGGCAGGTCGTGCCGCCAAGGTGGTCAGACAATACGGTCGATGTCCACGGGAGCCACTGGCTCTGAACAAATTCTGTGTGCTGCCTGCCCATGAGGTCCCGAAGTCTTGTTTTCCGCCTACGTGGCTGGCATCGTAACATATGATAATAAGTTGTCCATCTAGTGATACAGGGGGCCAAGCGTGTTCCAGCAGGCAGGATGGCAGAAGCGGCGCAACATCCCGGCGACACACGTCGTCGATGGCGGCATCTATGCCTCGGAGCGCGTTTTTGCGGCGGAAAAGACGCATATCTTCCAGAAGCTGTGGCTGCTCGTGTGCCATGAGAGCGAGATTCCCGAGATCGGCGACTATCGCACCACCGAGATCGCGGGCACGCCGATCATTCTTGTCCGCTCGGAGGGCGGCAAGGTCCGCGCGCTGCTGAATGTCTGTGCGCATCGCGGCGCCCGCATTGCCAACAACGCATCCGGCAACACGCGGAAGTTCACTTGCTTCTACCACCTCTGGTCCTATGACACGGATGGCCGCTGCATCGATATCCCGCGTGGTGAGGGATATGAAAGCGTCGGCGTCGCGCCCGCAGACTGCAACCTGAACCAGTTCCGTGTGGAGGTTCGGGGCGGGCTTGTGTTTGTCTCGCTGGCCCCCGACGGCCCTGACCTGGACAGCTTCCTCGGGCAATCCCTGCACGCGCTCGAGAGCGTCCTGAATGCGGGCCGGAAGCTTGAGGTGTTCCACTTCCATCGCTCCGTTCTGAAAGCGAACTGGAAAGCCTGGATGGAAACCAATCTCGACCTTTACCACGAGTTCATGCATGTCGTTCTGCGCCGGACCCAGATGACCGCCGCCCCGATGCAGGACCGCAAGGTCGACCTGTTCCCCAACGGGCATGCCGGGGTCGGCGGGCTGAAGGGCAACTATGGCAACGTGAAGAGCTGGTCGGTCCGCGGTGAAGTCCCGCCCCTCCCCGGGCTCGCACCCACCGATTTTCGCTTCGTCGATCTCTTCCCCAACAGCTCCGTGATCGCCCGGGGCACCGTGATGCGAATCGACATCGCCATCCCGGTGTCTCCCCATATGACCATCCTCGAATGCCGCGGCATTGGCATTGCCGGCGAGTCCGCGGCGGATCGGGCCATCCGCATCAAGCATCACAACCAGCATTGGGGCCCGTTCAGCCGGAACCTGCCCGAGGACACATTTGCCGCTGAAAATTGCGAGATGAACCTCGGCACAGGCCAGGCCCGTTCCCAGCTCATCGGACGCGAGGAAAACGCCACGGGACAGGACGACGCCCTGCTCAGGAACTTCTATGCCGAATGGAGCCGCCACACCGGCATCAACCCCTCGTCGGGGGAAACGATCAATGGCTAGCACGGCGCCCAGGATCAATCACGAGGCAGTGCGGGGGCTGGTCTCCGAACTGTGCGAATTGCTCGACAACGAAGATTTTCCGGCGTTTCTGGCGCATTGCCATGGTGACTTCCAGTACGAAATCCATGCCTTCAGCCCGGAACTGCGCCGCAACATGGTCTGGTTCTGCCAGAGCAAGAGCGACATGACAGGGCTGATGGGCATGTTGCCCGAGCAGGTGCGCCTCCCAATTCGCATCCTGCGGCACGTCAGCACGCCGCGGATCGTCCGCGTGCCGCGATCGGGACACATCCAGGCCAGGAGCACCTTCACGGCCCTGCGCACGACGGAGACCGGCGAGACCACCGTTCTGGCCTGCGGTCGATACCAGGACGAGTTTGTCCCGCAGAAGGCCGGGCTGCTGCTGCTTGCGCGAACCACCATTCTCGACACGCGGGACCTGGGCCAGGGGCTCCACGTGCCCTTGTGACCCGAGAGGAAATGCCGCCGATCCAGGCAGGGGTCGCGGTGGCCAGGTCCGTCACCTTTGACGAATGGTTAACCATTTCAGGCTACTGATTTCAGGATTCTTGACGCTGATGGGGCATCGTCGGGAGGCAGGTAGAACGACTGGGAAGCACCGGACGAGCGATGACCGACGCGGAAGTAGATAGCGGCAAGGGCCGAACCAAGACACAGGCGCGCCTGGAACTGCGCCAGCTTACGGGCGCGCAGAAGGTGGCTGCCGTGATCATGGCCATCGGCGAAGAGCGCGCGACCAAGCTGTTCACCAAGATGGACAATGAGGAAATCCGCGAAGTTTCCCAGTCCATGGCCACGCTGGGAACGGTGAAGTCCGACGTCGTGGAAGAGCTGTTCCGCGACTTTGCCCAGAAGTTCACCGGCGGCGGGTCGCTGATCGGCTCCTTCGACAGCACCGAGCGGCTGCTGATGAAGGCGATGCCAGCCGATCGTGTGTCGGAAATCATGGAGGACATCCGCGGCCCCGCCGGCCGCACCATGTGGGAAAAACTCGCCAATGTGAACGAGGCGACGCTGGCCGCCTATCTCAAGAACGAATATCCACAGACCGTCGCCGTGGTGCTGAGCAAGATCAAGCCGGACCATGCTGCCCGCGTGCTGGGCGTGCTGCCGGAAGAGATGGCCGTGGAATGCGTCATGCGCATGCTCCAGGCGGAACCGGTGCGGAAAGAGGTGCTCGTCAACCTCGAACAGACGCTGCGGAACGAGTTCATGGCCAACCTCGCCCGCACCAGCAAGCGCGACAGCCACGAAATGATGGCCGAGATCTTCAACAACTTCGACCGTTCGACCGAGGGCCGCTTCATGTCGGCGCTGGAAGAGCGCAACCGCGAGGCGGCGGACAAGATCAAGTCGCTGATGTTCACTTTCGAGGACCTCGTCAAGGTCGACCCGAACGGCGTGCAGACCCTCCTGCGCGGCGTCGACAAGGCCAAGCTCGCGGTGGCGCTCAAGGGCGCGTCGGAGCCCGTGCGCGACCTGTTCCTCAGCAACATGTCGGAACGCGCCGGCAAGATCCTGCGCGAGGACATGGAGGCGATGGGGCCTGTGCGGCTCAGCGACGTGGACGCGGCCCAGAGCGAGATCATCTCTCTCGCCAAGCAGCTCGCCGACAAGGGCGAGATCGTCATCTCCGACGGCGGGGGCGACGGCGAGCTCGTCTACTAGTCGGGACCGCGTATCCAAGATTGCCGGGACGATCCGACGGGGCTCTCGTTACTTCGATGGCCGGCTAACACCCGCGCCTCGAAAAGCCACACAATATCTTGTTGGTCGACCAGGCCAGTTTGGTATATTTAGGGAAAGGAACGTGAACTTTGGGTCCCTGGCCCGCGGGGGGATCGGCTGGAGAGCGTCATGGGACATTCGCTCGACCTCGAGAAGCTGACCAAGATCCTGGCGCTCACAACGTCGAGCTCGGAGGGCGAGGCACTCGCCGCCGCCCGCAAGGCCGCCAGCCTGATCGAGCGTGCCGGTCTGACCTACAGCACCCTCTTCTTCGAGCATCTCGCGTCCGAGCGAAGCCGGCCCGGTACCGGATCATCCCCCAAGCTTGAGGCGCGCATCCAACGCCTGCAGGCCGAGGTTGCGGCGCTGCGGCAGCAGCTCGGTGCCGCTGCGCCCTCCCGCACGCTGCCATCCGAGCGGCTGCGCCGGCAACTGCTGGCATCGGCGCCGCTGAACAGCTGGGAGCGCACTGCTCTCGATGGCATTGCCGCGATCCGCCCCAAAAGCCGGGAGGAGTATTTTGTTCTTTGGCTCGCCCGGCGCTACTGCGTGAACGGTTGATCTACCAGATCTCAGACTCGCCGCTGGCCGAGGAGTCGTGCATGGGCGTGCCGTCGACAACCGCGCGCAACCGGCTTCGCATCGACGACAGCTTGACGGCTTCGATACCCTGGTTGATCGCAACTTCCACCGTTTCCTGATCAGACAGCGACTCGCTCACCGCCGCAAGCAGCGACGCGGTATGCTCGAGTTCCTGGCTCATCAGGTCGAAATCCTGCAGGGCGCCCATGAAACCTGCATCGCCCAGGAGCGGCGATCCCGCCTCGGCGATCTTTTCGCTGATGCGGTTGGCGATCGCGATCTGGCGCTCGCGCACGCTCGAGATCTCCTGTGCCAGAATGGAAAGCAGTCGCTCAAGGCGGGCCCAGGGATCCGTTGTCCCCATCGATTCGGATTTCTGCTCTGCCATGGCTAGTCGAACAGCTCGACGTCACCGCTCGGCGTCGCCTCGACACGGATGGCCTTGGCGGCTTCCTGGCGGAACACCACGGCCTGCCGGTCGTCCGTGATCAGCATCATGCGTGCCTTTCCCGACTTGGGCAGGAAGTGAACCTTGCGCGCCTCGAAGCCACGCAAATGCTGCGACACCACGTTCAATGACTCCGCCTTTGCGTATTTCTCGACGAAATCGGCGTTCTTGTGGCCGATCCCACGGATTCCCTTGACGACATTCGCCCCGCCAAACAGCTTCACTTCCAGGCGGTTGCGCCGGGCGCCGCGTTTGAGCAACTCGTTGACGAGCAGTTCCATCGCATAGTTGCCGTAGCGCATCGCAAGATGAGCCTGAGCGCCGCCCACATTCAAGTCGAGATTCTCGGCATCTGGCAGCAAAAAGTGGTTCATCCCGCCGATCCCTAGAACCGGGTCGCGGATACAGGCTGCAACGCAGGAACCAAGAATGGTGTCGAGGACAACATCCTCCTCACCTGAGATGTAATAGTTTCCCTGGGTAACCCGGACGAACCATTGCTTCTTGCTGGCGTCAAAAAAGCGTGGGTGGCCGCTCTCCGTCGGCACGCTCACGTGGCGTCTCCTGTCTGTGTCGCATCCGGAAGTCCGCCGGGCCAATTGGCAATCACATCCCTAACCCGCGCGCGCCGGAAGGAGGCGCGATAGAGTACGGCATCGGTCAGATCGGTCTTGATCTCCTGCTCGATGGTGGTGCCGCCGGCAGCGCGGATGCGGGCGGCATCAAGGTTGGCGTCAGAGAACAGCACGCCCGTGAGGTTGGCACCGTTCAGCAGCGCGCCGCGCATGTCGCAGAATGAAAGGTCGCTTGCCGACAGATCGGCGCCAGCGAGGTCTGCCTGCTGTAAAAGCGCCCCGGCGAGCTTCGCGTTCCGCAGGCTGGCACCCTTCAGCGAGATGCCCCGAAGGTCGCGCTTGCGCAGGTCGATGCCGTCAAGGAGCGCGCCACCAAGGTTGGCGCGCGCGCCGCCTTTCTGGTTGAGCCACTGCTCATGGCCGGCAACCGCCTCCAGCGCCAGGGCGATCTGCTGCTTCCGCGTGGGAGTGGCGGGGCCGGTGACGGCCACGCGCATCTGGTCAGAACTGATGCGCGCGTTCGAAAGGTCCGCGCCAGAGAGGAGGGCCCCAGCCAGCACGGCGTTCTCGAGAAACGCCCCGTTCAACTCGGCGCGGCTCAGGTTCGCGCCGGTCAGGTTGACACCGGCAAGGTCACAGTTACTCAGGTTGGAGCCCGACAGGTTGGCGCCGGAAAGATCGGCGTCCGGCAAATCGGCGTCCTCGAGCTGTACGTTGCGGAGCGATGCCTGGGAAAGATTGGCGGCGCTCGCATCGACGCCGCGCAGATCGGCGCCGTCAAGAATGGCGCCGGAAAGATCCTGGCGAATGAATTCCGGGGCCCCCGAGCCATCGGCCTTGAGCCGGAGGCCGCGGCGCAAACTGACGCCACGGAGGATCGTGCTGCGCATCGTGGCATTGGTGAAGCGGGCGCCGCGCACGTCGGCCCCCTGCAGGTCGGCATAGCTCAGATCCGCCTCCGAAAGGTCGGCCTTGAAGAAATCCGCCCGCTGCAAGGTCGCTCCCACGAACGAGCAGCCCGCCAGGCGTGCACCGCGAAAAACGGCCTCCGACAGGTCGGCCGCACCGAAGAAGTGGCCCGACAAGTCCTGGTCGCTGAAATCGGCACGCGTGCCCGTCCGCGACTCGAGCCAGAGCCGGTGCAGACGAAGCTGGTTGTCGATTTCCGCGGACACGATGCTACTCAAGCTTGCCGACGACGGCTTCGATTTTCTTCTTGAGCATTTCCACCGTGAACGGCTTGATCACGTAGTTATTCACGCCGGCCTGCGCCGCCTTCGACACAAGTTCCTTGTCGCCGCGTCCCGTCAGCATGATGAAGGGGGTGCGCCGGGCGGTCGGATGGGCGCGAACGGCTTGCAAGAACTGCAATCCGTCCATCTCCGGCATGTTGAAGTCGGAGATGATGAGGTCGACAGGCGTCAGGCTGATGGATTCGAGCCCTGCCCTGCC
>CANJEJ010000046.1 GCA_947473325.1 Alphaproteobacteria bacterium
CTCCGGCACCGTGCGGCGCGGCGCCAATCCGATGGAGGACGCGGACAACATCCGCGCCCTGTTCAACTCGGAAAAGGACGAGGTCGAGCTGACGATGTGCACCGACGTCGACCGCAACGACAAGTCGCGCATCTGCGAACCGGGCAGCATCAAGCTCCTGGGCCGCCGCATGGTCGAACGCTATGCCGGCCTCTTCCACACCGTCGACCATGTCGAAGGCATCATGCGCGCGGGCTTTGGCGGCATCGACGCCTTCCTGTCGCATATGTGGGCCGTCACGCTGACCGGTGCGCCGAAGAAATGGGCCGTGCAGATCGTCGAGGAACTCGAGTCGAGCGCCCGCACCTGGTATGGCGGCGCCGTCGGCGCGCTCCTGCTCAACGGCGACGTCAACACCGGCATCACCATCCGCACCGTGCACCTGAAGGACGGCAAGGCGCGCTATCGCGCCGGTGCCACGCTGGTGTGGGATTCGAACGGCATGGAAGAAGCCGAGGAAACGAAGACCAAGGCCACCGCCTTCTTCCGCATCCTCGAAGGCAAGGCGGCGCCAAAGGCAGCATCGAATTTCGAGAACAAGCCCTTTGCCGGGCTGAAGATCGTGATGGTCGACAACGAGGACAGCTTCGTCCACACGCTGGCCGACTATTTCCGCCAGACCGGCGCCAGCGTGAAGACCTATCGCGCCGGCACATCGATCGACCGCCTGCTGGCCGACGCACCGAATCTTGTCGTCCATTCGCCCGGGCCGGGCCGGCCGGAACAGTTCGGCGTGCCCAACCTCGTGCGCGCGTTGGCCGACCGCGACGTGCCGCAGTTCGGTGTCTGCCTCGGCCTGCAGGGCATCGTCGAGGCCTTCGGCGGCACGCTGAACGTGCTCGACGTGCCACGCCACGGCAAGCGCTGGTCGGTGCTGCATGACGGCCACGGCCTCTACCGCGAACTGCCGGATCCCTGCGAGGTCGGCGCCTATCACTCGCTGGTGGCCGATCGCGCCACCTTCCCGGCGGAGCTGGAAGTCACCGCCTGGACGTCGGACGGGCTCGTGATGGGCATCAAGCACAGGACGAAGCCGATCCAGGCCGTGCAGTTCCACCCGGAATCGATCCTGTCGATGCGCGGCGATGCCGGCCACAAGCTGATCGCCAACCTGCTCGCGACCGTCACCGGCCGCAACATCTGACGTGCTGCCGGCGCCGGACTTTCTCTTCGACGGTCCGGCGCGCGGCAAGTGCATCGTGATCCTGGCGCATGGGGCCGGCGCGCCGATGGACACGCCTTTCATGGCGGCGATCGCGGCAGGGCTGGCCGCCGAAGGCTTGCGCGTCGCCCGCTTCGAATTTCCATACATGGCTGAGCGGCGCAGGAGTGGCCGGCGCAAGCCGCCCGACCGCGAGCCGGTGCTGATCGACACCTGGCGTGCCGCCATCGCTGCGCTGGGCAAGCCGGGCAAACTTGTCATCGGCGGCAAGAGCATGGGCGGCCGTATGGCAAGCCTGGTCGCCGACGAATCGGACGTCGCCGGCCTGCTCTGCCTTGGCTATCCGTTCCACCCACCCGGCAAGCCGGACAAGTTGCGCACCGCGCATCTTGAGAAACTCCGCACGCCGGCGCTCATCGTGCAGGGCACGCGCGATCCCTTCGGCACGAAGGACGACGTCGCCGCCTATGCGCTATCGAAGAAAATACACCTGTACTGGTCCGAAGACGGCGATCACGACCTGAAGCCGCGCAAGGCCTCGGGCCGCACGCATGCGGAGGCGCTGGCGGCAGCTGTCGCCGCCGCGGCGCAATTCATTTCAACGCTGAAAGGCTAGAGCGTCTGCCAGCGCGCCTTGGCGGCGCGTTCGATGGCGGCGGCGGGCAGGCGGCCGATCTTCAGGCTCTGGCGCAGGAACTCCAGCAGCTTGATCTCCTCCTGACGCAGCCGGCCTTCGGCGGCGGCGATGTCGCAGGCGAGCGAATAGGCGGTCTCGTGCAGCCGGTCGGGCAGCCACTTCACCACCTGGTCGATCACGCCGTCGGCACCACTGGCGCCCTTGAGCAATTCGGCGCAGTCATTGGCCGTGTCGGGCAGCTTGTCGGGGTTGTAGCCCTTGAACACCGGCATGATGCGGACGAGTTCGTGCATGGTGAACAACTCGCGGTCGCTCATCGTGCCGTCGGCGGCCGACATCAGGACCATCACATAGATCAGCGCAGTTTGTTCCATCGTACAGGGCTCGCTTGAAAAGTTGGCGGGACTCTAGGGATTCGCCTCTGCCTCGTCCACCGCATTGGCGAGAAGGCTGCCCTGCAGGAAGGCCCGTGTCTGCAGCACCGCCTCGGCCAGCGGCAGACGCGTCACCGCCACACCGGGCGGGAAGGCGCCATGCAGGCGGCTCGGCAGGGCCGGGTCGAGCAGGACGAAGACGCCCTGGTCGCCGGCGCGGCGGATCAGCCTGCCGAAGGCCTGCTTCAGTCTCAGCCGGATCAGCACGTCGTCATAGGCTGCGCCGCCAAACGCCTTGCGCCGTGCGTCGTGCAGCAACGTCCGGCGCGGCCAGGGCACGCGGTCGAAGACGACGAGGCGCAGCGAGCGGCCCGGCACGTCGATGCCGTCGCGGGTCGCATCGGTGCCCAGCAGGCATGAGTCTTCCTCGGCACGGAAGATGTCGACCAGCGTGCCGGTGTCCATGCGATCAACATGCTGGGCGAGCAGCGGCAGGCCCACGGCCGCCAGCGGCCCGCGCAGGCGCGCATGCACCGCGCGCAGGCGGGCGATTGAGGTGAACAGGCCCAGCGCGCCGCCGCCCGCTGCATCAAACAGCTGCGCCAGGGCATGCGCGACACGGCCAGCATCGGCCTTGGGCACGTCGGTCACGACGAAGATGCGCGTCTGCCGCGCGTAGTCGAAGGGGGAGGGGATGCTGACTCGCTTCGGCGGCATCGGCAGGTGCTGCGCCCCGGTGCGCACCTCGGCCACCATCCAGTTGGCGTCGGGCGAGGTGGCGGCGTCGCGCAGCGTGGCCGATGTCAGCACCGCACCATGCAGCGGGGCGATCACGCTGCCGGTCAGCGGCTTGGTCGGGTCGATGAAATGGCGGTGCAGTCCGATGTCGCGGGATTCGCCGGCCGTGCGATCCACCGTCAGCCAGTCGACAAAACCGTTGGGTGTTCCTTCCGCCACGGCGGTCAGCATCGCCACCCAGGGGAACAGAGTCGTGGTCAGCCGCTGCAGCAAGGCGCGGCGCAGCGATTCGAGGCGCAGGAGTATTGGCAGTTCCGGGGCATCTTCCGCGTCCAGGCGCTGCTGCGCGAGCTCCATGGTGCGCTCCATCGGCGTGATGAGCGCCAGCAGGTCTTCGCGCAGCGCCGCTGCAGCGTCCAGCAAGTCGACCTCGGCCTTGTCGAGCGGGGCTTCAAGTCCATAGGCCGGGTCGCTGTCGCCGGCCTGCGCATTGACATGGCGCGCGGCGGCGGCAAGGAAGCGTTCGATGGCGGGGGCGCTGCCGGTTACTTCCTCGCCCTCGCTGCGTCCCAGCCATCCCTCGCGCGGCAGGTTGCGCGCGGCGCGGACGATCTTCTCGAGCAGCTCCTGCAGCTCGCCGTCGCCCTCGGCGAGATCGGCGAAGCGGCGCAACAGTCCGCCACCCAGACGTCGGCGCCCGCCTGTCGTGCCGCGAATCCAGCGCCGCAGCAACGAGGCCTCGAAGCCGGTCAGGTGCCAGGAAAAGGCGCTGTCGGCGGCATCGAACAGGTGATGCGCCTCGTCGAAGACGAAGCGGCGCGGCCGGCGGTCGCCGTCGCGGCCCGACGCCGCCTCCGCCATCACCAGGGCGTGGTTGGCGACGACGATGCGGGCGCGGCGGGCGCGGCGGATCGCACGTTCGGCGAAGCAGCGTGTGTAGTGCGGGCAGGCGCTGCGCACGCATTCGCCGCGCCGGTCGGTCAGGCTCGCCGTGCGCTGGCGGCCGATGATGCCGGCGAGCCAGGCGGGAAAGTCGCCGCCCTGCAGGTCACCGTCGCGGCTTGCCAGCGCCCAGCGCGCCACGAGCCCCAGCGCCACGGCGTTGCTGCTGCCGATGGCGTGGCGCGACACCGCTTCTTCGTAGTTCAGCAGGCACAGGTAGTTCTCGCGTCCCTTGCGCAGGGTGACCGCCTGGGCGCGGTCAGCGGCCTCGCCGAACAGCTCGCGCAGTTCACCGTCGATCTGGCGCTGCAGGTTGCGGGTATAGGTGCTGATCCACACCGGCGCGTCATTGCGTTCCGACCACAGGCTGGCGGGCGCGAGATAGCCGAGCGTCTTGCCGATCCCCGTGCCGGCCTCGGCCAGCACGACATGCGGCAGGCCGGCGGGATCGCGCGGCGCGAAGGCCTCGGCCACGGCGGCGGCGTAGTCCGACTGGGCCGGGCGCGGTTCGCGGCCGCGCACCAGCGTGGCAAGCCGCTCGCGCGCGTCGTCGCCGGAAACAGCAACGTCGTCTTCGGGCCAGTCCGGGCTCGATTCGCGCCATTCCGGCAGGCGCGACCAGACGTCGAGGCCGGGCGGGCGCCGGCCGGGATCGACGTGGGACAGCGCATGCAGCACGAAGGGTGCCCAGGGCCAGTCGCCGGCCTCCATCACCCGGGCGATGCCGATGGCGGCGCGGGCATCCTTGGCGTCCTGTGCCTGCAGTTCAGCGAGCAGCCGCGCCGCCAGCACGGGCAGCAGGCTTGCCGCCTCTTCCTGTCCCTCGGGGGGCGCTACGCCCATCGCCGAAGCCAGCCCACGCACGGTGGGCAGACAGAAGCGCGCCGGCCGCACGAAGGCGAACAGTTCCAGCAGATCGAAGGTGGCGAAGGGCGGGGTGTCGAGCGCCCGCAGCACCGCGGGCAGGTGGCAAACGTAGGGGATCGCGGCCCTGGCGCGGTCGATCGCCTCGGGCACCGGCACGTCCTCGACCTCGCCATCTGGCGTCAGCCAGACGGCGCCACGGGAATCGGCGATCAGCGCCGGCGCACGGGGCAGGCGAAGGGTCAGGGCGTCGGCAGGCATGGCGCGCAGTATAGGGACCATGCGCGGCCGAACCCATGGCGTCGCGCAGGCGGCTTCACGCCATTGACCCACCCGGGCGCGGTGCCTAGTTTCCCCGTTCTCTGCTACGGTCTTTGCCCATGTCCACGCCCGCCGAACTTGCCGCCGCCGCCCGCGCCTGGCCCTTCCAGGAAGCGCAGCGCCTGCTTGCGCGCCTTGGCGGCACGGTGCCGGCCAAGGGCTATGTCCTGTTCGAGACTGGCTATGGCCCGTCGGGGCTGCCCCATATCGGCACCTTCGGCGAAGTGGCGCGCACCACCATGGTGCGCCATGCCTTCCGCCTGCTGACCGACGACAGGATTCCGACCCGGCTTGTGTGCTTTTCCGACGACATGGATGGCTTGCGCAAGGTGCCGGAGAACGTGCCGAACCGCGAGATGATGCAGACGCATATCGGCAAGCCGCTCACCCGCGTGCCCGACCCGTTTTCGAACGCGGAGATTTCCTTCGGCGCCGCCAACAACGCACGGCTGCGCGCCTTTCTCGATGCCTTCGGCTTCGACTACAGCTTCATGAGCGCGACCGATGCCTACACGTCCGGCCGCTTCGACGCCACGCTGCTGCGCATGCTCGAGACCTATGATCAGGTAAAGAACGTCATCCTGCCGACGCTGGGACCGGACCGTCGCGCCACCTACAGCCCCTTCCTGCCGATCTGCCCGCGCACGGGCCGCGTGCTGCAGGTACCCACGGTCGAACGCAACACCAGCAGGGGCACGATCGTCTACATTGATCCCGAGACGAAGGAAAAGGTCGAGCTTCCGGTGACGGGCGGTCATGTGAAGTGCCAGTGGAAGGCCGACTGGGCACTGCGCTGGACGGCGCTGGACGTCGACTACGAGATGGCCGGCAAGGACCTGACGGATTCGGTCCGGCTCTCCACCCAGATCTGCCGCGTTCTCGGCGGCACCGCGCCGGAAGGTTTCATCTACGAACTCTTCCTGGACGACAAGGGCGAGAAGATTTCGAAGTCGCGGGGCAACGGCCTGACGATCGAGGAATGGCTTACCTACGCCACGCCGGAAAGCCTGTCGCTCTACATGTTCCAGGCGCCGCGCAAGGCGAAGCGGCTTTATTTCGACGTCATCCCCAAGGCGGTCGACGAATATCTCGGCTTCCTCGCCAAGTACCGTGCAGAAGACGCAGCGGCGAAGATGGAAAATCCCGTCTGGCATATCCATTCGGGCGAACCGCCGCATGAGGACGTGCCGATTTCCTTTGGCATCCTTCTCAACCTCGCCAGTGTCTGCAACACGGAAGACAAGGCGGTACTGTGGGGCTTCATCAGCCGCTATGTGCCGGGCGCCGTACCGGCCAACCATCCGATCCTCGACCGGCTGGTTGGCTATGCGCTGGCCTACTACCGCGACTTCGTGAAGCCGGAAAAGAAATTCCGCGCGCCCAGCGACCTGGAAAGGGCGGCCTTTGCCGACCTGGTTGCGGCGCTGGAGACACTGCCGGCCGAAGCGGATGCCGAGGCGATCCAGAATGAAATCTATGCCGTGGGCAAGCGTCACGCCTTCGCCAACCTGCGCGACTGGTTCGGCGCGCATTACGAAGTGCTGTTCGGCCAGAGTCAGGGCCCGCGCATGGGCTCCTTCGTCGCGCTCTATGGCATCGCCAATTTCATCGGCCTGATTCGCGCCGGGCTCGATGGCGCGCTGGCGAAGGGCCAGGGCTGACAGTCATGGCGATGTGGGCGGCGCCGGCGCTTCCCTCGCTCGACCTCGACGTTTCGATCCTTTTCTACCAGGCGCTCGGCTTCACGCTCGCCGCCCGCTATGACACCGAAAACTACGCCATCGTCTATCGCGACGGGGCAGAGCTGCACCTGTGGCTGACGCAGGACCGCCATGTCGCGGAAAACTCCGGCTGCTACCTGCATGTCGACGATGCCGACGTCCTCTGGCGCGAATGGCGCAACCGCGACATTCCGCGCCTGTCGATGCCGGAGGACAAGGCCTGGGGCCAGCGCGAGTTCCATGTGCTCGATCCGAGCGGCAATCTGATCCGGGTGGGCTCCGCTAGAACAGGCTGAAGCCCCTGGCGTAGTCCATGTAGAGGTCGCGCGCGCTGCGCGTCAGCGGGCCGGGCTGCAGGTGGCGGTCCTTGACGCGGATGACCGGCACCACCTTGCCGTAGTTGCCGGTCGAGAAGACTTCATCGGCCTCCAGCACATCGTCCCAGGTTACCACGCGTTCCACCACCGGATCGAACGCGCGCCATCGAACACCACCGAGGCCATCCAGAAGGCATAGCTGCCGGGGCCGACAACCGGCGGGTTTTCGGTGTGCCAGCGCCCGTAGGCCCAGAACCGGCCCCTGGCGGGAAGCCGGCGGGCGCTTATCGCCGCGCTACTGGCTGGCCCAGGCGATCCGCACCAGCCACACCACCTGCTTCAGCGGCACGATCAGGTCGGGATGACGCGGGTTGAGCGAGGTGAGGTGCAGCTTGTCGCGCGTGCGCTTCGACACTTCCTTGGCCATCACTTCGCCGCTGTCGAGCTTGATGACGGCGCGGTCGCCCTTGCGCACGCCGGCGCCGGGCACGCAGACAATGATGTCGCCGTCGCGGTAGACCGGCATCATGCTGTCGCCGGCGATCTTCAGCGCATAGGCTTCCTGTGGCGTGACGCCAGGGAACTCCACCTCGTCCCAACCGGTACCGGCGGGATAGCCCGCGTCGTCGAAGAAACCGTGCTGGCCGGCCTGGGCCATGCCCAGCACGGGCACCTTGGTGGAATTGGCGCGCTTGGATTCGCCTTCGACCAGGCGCACGAATTCCGAGAAGGTGCTCCCCGTCGCCTTCAGGATCTTCGCGATGCTTTCCGTGCTCGGCCAGCGCTCTCGCCCCTGCGGTCCGAAGCGCTTGCTCTTGTTGAAGGAGGTGGCGTCCAGCCCGGCTCGGATGGCAAGGCCCGATGGCGAAAAGCCATGCCGGGCGGCAAGCGCGTCGATGGCGCGCCAGATATCGCGGTGATTAACCATGGGAACAGTTTCTTGCAGCTTTGACGCCCGGTCAATTGCCCTCGCGCGGCGGCGGGACAATTCCAGCGCGCGTCGTTTCGTCGCTGTATACACAACGCAAGGTCGATAGGATGGGATGCATGTGCGGACGCTATTTTCTGCTTTCCCCGGCCGAGGCGCTTGCGGTGCTCTATGCCCTGCAACGCACGGGTTCGTTGCCCAACTGGCCGGCATCGACCAACGTGGCGCCGACCGATCGCATGCCGGTCGTGCGGCGGAATGCTGCCGGCGCGCGCGAACTTGTGTTGTTGCGCTGGGGCCTTGTACCTGCCTGGGCGAAAGACATATCCATCGGCTCGCGCACGATCAATGCGCGGTCCGAAAGCGCGCATGAGAAACCGAGCTTCCGCGATGCCTATCGCCAGCGTCGCTGCCTCGTCCCCGCCGATGGCTGGTACGAATGGATCCCCGACGGCAAGAAAAGCCGGCCGGTCAAGCTGGAACCCGCTGCGGGCGGTCTTGTCACCTTCGCCGGCCTGTGGGAACGCTGGATGCGGCCCGTGGACGTGACAACCGGCAGCACGCGCGACCAGGGCCCGAAGGGCGAGGTGATTGAAACCTTCACCATCCTGACAACGGCCGCGAGCGCCGCGATCGAAAACACGCATGACCGCATGCCGGTGATCCTCGCCCCCGACACGTTCGACCTCTGGCTCGACGGGCCGGGCGCCAATGCCGCTGCCTTCCAGGCGCTGTTCCAGCCGGCGCCACTCGCCGTCACCATCACACCGGTCAGCACGGCGGTGAACAGCGTGCGCAACACCGACCTGTCCGTGCTCGAGCCCGTGGCGCCGCCGGCGCCGCGGCCCGTGCAGGGCAGCCTGTTCTAAGGGGCCCGCATCATGCTGTCGAAAATCGGCGCCGGGCCGCTGTTCTTGCTCACGGTCATTGCCTGGGGCGGCACCAACTTCGCGATCGAATGGCAAATCGCCGCCGCGGCGCCGGAGCCTGCCATCGTCTATCGCTATGGCCTGTGTGCGCTGCTGATGTTTGGTTTTGTCGCGCTGCGTGGCCAGCCTTTGCGCTTCCGCCTGCAGGACCATGCCTGGTTCGCGCTGCTCGGCGCCTTCTTCTTTTCGATCAACTACATCCTGCTCTATCACTCGCAGGTCTATCTGGTGAGCGGCGTCGTCGCCATCACCTTCTCAACCATGGTCCTGTTCAACATCCTGTTCGCGGCGATCTTCCTTGGCGACCGCATCCACCTCAATGTCGTGTTCGGGGCGGTTCTGGGCCTCAGCGGCATCGCGCTGATGTTCTGGCCTGACCTGGTGAAATTCGATCTGAATGGCGATGCGCTGAAGGGCCTCGGTTTGTCGCTGCTCGGCTCGGCAACGGCGTCGATGGCGTCCATCGTCGGCGCACGCAACCAGCGCGCCGGCCTTCCCATTCTCAGCCAGAATGCCTGGGCCATGCTCTACGGCACGGGCATCGTCACCATCGTCGCGCTGGTGCGTGGCGCCCCCTGGGCCATTCAATGGTCCTGGGGCCTGGTGATATCCAGCCTCTATCTGATCCCGATCGCCACGCTGCTCGGCTTCTTCCTGTATTTTGCGCTGATCGCCCGCATCGGGCCCGACCGCGCCGGCTATGTCATGATCGTCTATCCGCTCTCCGCCATGGTGCTGTCGACGCTGTTCGAAGATTTCACATGGACGCCGCTCTCCGCCGTCGGCGCGGTCATCGTCCTCGTCGGCAACATCTTCGCCATGACGGGGCGGCGCACGGCGCGCAAGCTACCGGCCGCCGCGCCCGCGCCCACCAGCGCAGGCTCCTGATGGCGCTCGATCTTTTTTCCCTGGCCGGGCCGGTGCTGGCCCGGATCCACGATGCGGAAGACGCGCATCGCTTCACCCTGCTGGCGCTGAAGACCGGGCTCGTGCCCGCGCCGACCATCAAGTCCGACCCGATCCTCGAAATGCATGTCTTTGGCCTGCGCCTCGCCAACCCGCTCGGTCTGGCCGCCGGCTTCGACAAGAATGGCGAGGTGCCGAACCAGATGCGCCGCTTCGGCTTCGGCCTGGTTGAGGTCGGCAGCGTCACGCCACGGCCGCAGGCGGGCAATCCGCGCCCACGCCTGTTCCGTCTTGCCGAAGACCGCGCTGTCATCAACCGCATGGGTTTCAACAACGAGGGTCATGCAGCGTTGGCGAAGCGGCTGCAGCGTCGCCGTCGCCAGGGCGTGCTGGGAGTCAACCTGGGCGCCAACAAGGACAGCCAGGACCCCATCGCCGATTACGAGACTGGCATCCGTGTCTTCGCCCCGCTCGCCGACTATCTCGTCATCAATATCTCGTCGCCGAACACGCCGGGTCTGCGCGACCTGCAGGGGCGGGCGCGGCTCGACGCGCTGCTCGCCCGCGTGCTGCCCGCGCGCGATGGCGTGGGGCGGGTGCCGCTGCTGCTGAAGGTCGCGCCTGACCTCGCGGCCGATGACAAGGCCGACATCGCCGAACTTGCTCTCCATCACGGCATCGACGGGCTGATCGTCAGCAACACCACGATCGCCCGTCCAGGCCTGCAAAGTCGCCACCGGGGCGAAGCTGGTGGCCTCAGCGGCGCGCCGCTGATGGCGCCCGCCACCGCCGCGCTCGCGGAATTCTACCGCCTGACGCAAGGCCGCATGCCCCTCGTGGGCGTCGGCGGCATCGCCAGTGGCGCGGATGCCTATGCCAAGATCCGGGCGGGGGCCTCGGTGCTGCAGCTCTACAGCGCCCTGGTGTTTGCGGGCCCGGCGCTGGTTGCCCGAATCCTGACGGACCTTGCCGCCCGGCTGCGCGCCGATGGCTTCGCGCGGGTGTCAGACGCTGTCGGGACTGGCTCTTCCTGAGCAGACAGGGAACGGTCTGCGGCTGCGATCTAGAGCCATGCTCCGGCTCCGGCTCCCAATGCCACCAGGACAAGACCGGGAATCACCCGAATGGCGAAGGGCCACCCGCCGGATGATACCGCGAGAATCATCTTGCTCACCGTGTTGGCCCAGAAGGCGGCCAGGATGGGGAGAACGGCGGCTGCACTGTCCACGCGATCCGCTGCGACCAGCGAGGCGACGGAGATCGCCGCGGCATGGGTATCGACAAATCCGGCCAGCGCCGCGACCAGCAGGATGCCGGTTTCGCCATAGCGCTCGGTCAGGCCCGTCGCTGCCACCATCATGAGGGCCAGGATGGCGGCAAACAGCAGCGCCGTGCGCAAGCTGAAGGCGTGTCCGGCGGGGCTTTTCTCGTCGCCGTCCTGGCGCAGCGCATGCAGTGTGAAGGCCGCCCCATACGCCATGGCGGCCAGGGCTGCTCCAGCCAACGGCCCTGCCATCGCCCGGAGCGTGACCGGGCTGATGACGGCAAGGACGGAAGTCAACAGGGCTATCGTCGCCACCGTGGACAGCACGGCGCCCGCGACGGCCGGGGCGAGAAGCTCTGGCTCCTTCCGCGCCCGAGCGCCCATCGCGCCAATGGTTGCCGTGCTGGAAATAAACCCGCCGGCGAGACCCGCCAGCGGCAGTCCGAAGCGGGCGCCCAGTATGCGTACGGCGACATAACCGCCGGCACCGATCGCCATGACCAGGATGACGACAATCCACGTGGTGCGCGGATTGACGGCCGCGAACGGTCCGACGGGGCGATCGGGCAGAAGAGGAAGTATGACAAGTGTCGCCACGGCGAAGATGAGTGCGTCGCGGACCTCATCTTCTGTCAGCACCGAGCGAACAAAGCGGTGCAGCGGTGATCGGGCGGCTAGAAGAACCGCGACGGCAACCGCCAGGCCCGCGGCAAGAGCCGGCCGAGTGATAGCCAGCCCGCCGAGAAGGGTTGTCAGCACCAGAGCGATCTCGGTGGTCAGGCCGGGATCATCCTGTGGGGCACGCCAGTAGGCCAGGGCTGCCAGCGCGACGGTGCCGGCTGTCACGGTCGCGAACAGCACCACGCCACCCATGGCGAAGGCGATGCCGCCGGCAAGTGCGGTGATCGCAAATGTCCGGAGCCCGGCCGGGGATCGCGAATCGTCTTCGCTCTTGCGTCGCTCGCGCTCGACTCCGATCAGAAGTCCAATGCCAAGGGCGACGGCTAGGTTCAGCACAAGAGGATCGATGGCCGGCATTCCTTTGGTGCTCCAACAAGTCCGGCATCGCGGCACTTCCGCCGGGGCATTGTGACAGGCTGTCAGGCATTCAGATAGCCGGCCGGCGGTGCCGCCGGAGGAAGCGGGGTTGATGCGGAACTGCGCGCGGAGGCGTTCGGAGCCTGTTAACCTTCCGTCAACCATGCAGCTCCAGTATGGGCGGCATGAGTGCCATTGATCATCGCGAAGAGGGAACGCAGAGCGTGCCGCTGCTCGCGCATATCGCTTTCCTTGCCGCCTATGCCATGGCCGCCGGCGCGCTCGCCGTCGGCCTGCCGGACTTCTTTCCCGACCTGGACGAGACGCGGGCCGCGGTTCTCGGCGGCGCCGGCTTCCTGCTGCTGGCCTTCCTGCATGAATTCGTCGCCCGCCGCGTCTCCCATGGCGGTTTGCGCGACGACATGGCCGACATGCGCGCCCAGCTCGCAGACGCCGAGACCAAGCTCAACAACGCCCACAACGAGATCGGCCGCCTGCGCGCCGCCGTCGGCGTCAACCGTGAACTCGTCGCCGAAATCCGCGTTTTGCAGGGCCTGGTCGACCGGCTGGAGAAGCCGGCGCCGGTCGCCCGCGCGCTTCCTGCCGCTGCCGTCGCCGCCTATGGCGGGGCTGCGTCGCCGCGCCGGAGCGAACTGATCGCGGGCGAACCGCTCGCCGACCACCCGGGCGCCCGCCGTACCCCGGTGCCGCCATCACATAGCCGCCGCGCGGCCGAATTGCTGGAGACGACCAAGAAGGCGCTCGCCGCCAACCGCATCGATCTCTACATCCAGCCGGTCGTCACGCTGCCCGACCGCAAGGTGCGCTTCTACGAAAGCTTCTCGCGCCTGCGCGACGAGCAGGGCAGCATCCTGCTGCCGGAAGACTACATCCCGGTGGCGGTCGAGGCGGGGCTTGTCTCCACTGTCGACAACCTGCTGCTGTTCCGCTGCGTCCAGCTGCTGCGCCGGGCGATGCGCGAACGCTCCGATGTCGGCTTCTTCTGCAACCTGTCGGCGCACAGCCTGACCGACAGGGACTTCTTCGACCAGTTCCTCGAATACATGGAAATGAACAAGGAACTGGCGAAGTCGCTGATTTTCGAACTGCCGCAGGCCGACCTCGCCGTACCGGGCGTGCTCGACGCGCTGGCGCCCTTGCATCGCCTGGGCTTCGGCTTCTCGATCGACCGGGCGGCGCTCGATATCGACTTCCGCACTCTCGCCAAGGCCGGCATCAAATATGTGAAGGTGGAAGCCGACCGCGTCGCCGGCCATGGCAGCCGCAAGGGGCTCGACATCCCCGTCATCGACCTGCAGGAGGCGATGAAGCGGGCCGGCGTCAGCCTGATCGTCGACAAGATCGAGACCGAAGCCATGGCGACGCTCGCCGCCCGCTTTGACCTTCCGTTCGGACAAGGGTACCTGTTTGGGGAACCGCGGCTCGCCCGCGACTCGCGCTAACCCCAGCTGACCCGGCACCTGCCGGGGGAAGACCATGTCCATCACCTCCATGCCCGGCGTTGCCGTTTTCCTCGGCCGCTATGACGCCGCCATTGTCGATCTCTGGGGCGTCATCCACGATGGTGTGCACCCCTACCCGGCGGTGCCCGATGCCCTCAAGCGGCTCAAGGCGGCCGGCATCCGGGTCATCCTGCTGTCGAACGCGCCACGCCGGTCCTCGCGCGTTGTCGCCATGCTGGAGCGCATGGGCATCGCCCGCGACGCCTATTTCGACATTCTGACCTCGGGCGAGATCGCCCATCGCACGATGGCGGATCGGTCTCGCGATGCGAAGACGCGGCGCGAGATTTTCCATATCGGCCCGGCGCGTGACGAGGCGCTGCTCGACGACCTTGGCTATGTGCGCGTGTCGCGCCTGGCGGAGGCTGCCTGGATCCTGTGCACCGGCCCGACCAATGACGAAGTCCAGACGGCGGCAGATTTCACCGCGGAGATCGCCGAGGGCGTCGCCCGCAAGCTGCCGTTCCTCTGTGCCAATCCCGACCTCACGGTCATGCGGCAGGAGCGCGAGATCGTCTGCGCTGGCGCCATCGCGCTCGCCTATGAACAAGCGGGCGGCCAGGTGGAATGGTTCGGCAAGCCGTATCCCCCCGCCTATCAGGCCTGCTTCTCGCTGCTGCCGGGCATGGAGCGTCCGCGCATTGTCTGCATCGGCGATTCGCTGCGCACCGACATTGCAGGGGCCGACCGCATGAACCTCGATTCGATCCTGGTGCCGGGCGGCATCCATGCGGCGGAACTGGGCATCGATCCCGATGGCCGCCCCGATGCGGCAAAACTGGAAGCGGCCTGCAAGATAGCCCGTGTGCAGCCCACCTTCGTGATGCCGGCGTTTCGCTGGTGACTCAAGGGATGTGCGGCAGCGCCATATAGTCTTCGGACTGCATTTCCATCAGCCGCGATTCGCAGCGCGCGAATTCGAAGCTGCCGTCACCCCGCTGGTAGATTTCCTGCGGTGACGCAGCGGCCGAGACCACCAGCTTGACCTTGTGCTCATACAGCGCGTCGATCAGGCTGACGAAGCGCTTCGCCTCGTTGCGCTTCTCCGGTCCCAGGATCGGCACGCCAGAGAGCACGAAGGTGTTGAACGTCTCGGCAATGGCGAGATAGTCGGCGGGCCCCAACGGCTGGGCGCACAGCTCATGGAAAGTCGCCTGGCCGACACCGTTGGAGGCCTTGGTGATCGTCAGGTGGCGGCCCTGCACTTCCAGCGTCACCGGTTCGGCATGATCGACCCCGGCGAGGCGGCGGAAGGACTCGTTCAGCGCCGTGCCGCTGCCATCGATGCCGACGTGATAGACGGGCATGGTGCGCAGGCGCTCCAGCCGATAGTCGCGCGGCGCGTCGAGATGAAGGACCCGGCATTTCTCCTTCAGCAAAGCAATGAAGGGCAGGAACAGCTCGCGGTTGAGGCCGCCCTTGTAGAGGTCGTCCGGCGGACGGTTCGACGTGGCGACGACCACGACACCGCGCTCGAACATCTTCTTGAACAGCCGTTGCAGGATCATCGCATCGGCCGTGTCGGTGACCTGGAATTCGTCGAAGCACAGAAGTTGCGCCTCGGCGGCCAGGTCCTTGGCCAGCGGCTTGATCGGATCGGCGTCCTTGCCGGATTTCTGCACGGTCTGGCGGAACTTGAAGATGCGTGCATGCACATCGAGCATGAAGGCGTGGAAATGCACGCGCTTCTTCGACGGCCATGGCGCGTTCTCGTAGAACAGGTCCATCAGCACTGACTTGCCGCGGCCAACCGAGCCCCAGATATACAGGCCGCGCGGCACCTCGGGCGGCCTTGCGAGACCCAGGCGTTCCTTCAGGCCCCTGGGGGCATGATAGCGTGTGAGCTCCGCGTGCAGCGTGTCGAGTTGGACGGCGACTTGTTCCTGCGCCGGATCGCGTTCCCATTGCTCCGCTGCCACCAGGGCGCGATAGGCCGCGAGTGGCCCGTGAAGCCGTTTCGCGTTCATGTCAGGCGATCAGCAGGCCGGCGCCGCCCAGCTGGCGCAGCGCAACGGCGACACGCTCCTGCGCCGGGCGGCTGTCGGTGCCACGCCCCAGCGCCTCGGCCAGCGCGACGCGGTCGCGCGTGCCGTCGAGCAGCGGCAGCAGCGTGCGCCCGGCGTCGTCGTCGAGATGGAAATTGTCGAGCAGCAGATTGGTCACAACCGGCCCTTCCATGGCCTGCACGCGCGCCCAGGGGTTGGCCACGGGACGCTCGCCTGCCTCGCGCACGAACAGCGGCTGGGCGGCATGCAATTCGATCAGGCCCTTCGTGTACGCGCTGTACAGAAGCGCAGCAAGGCCCCGGATCGTGTCGGGGCTCAACCCGCCGGCAGGCACGCTGGCGCCCGTCATCAGCAGCAGTTCCTCGAAGGGCAGCGCCCGGGGCCAGGCGGCGCGCAGGTGAAACAGTGCCGCCTTGTTGAGCGCGCCGTCGACCGCGATCTGCACGCCGTTGGGCGCGCGGAATGGCTGGGGGCCGGGCGCGTCGGGGCCCGCCTGGCTTTCCGGGGTCAAGCCCGACGCAATGGCAAGCCGCACCACGCCGGCCGGACCTGGCTCGGCAGCCAGCGCCGTATCGGCGCGCATGAAGATCGATTCGCGGAAGGTGCGGTTGATCAGGACGTCGAGCCGCTCCTCGCGGTCGATCAGGTCGGGAATGTCGCGCAGCAGCGCCGCCACCTTTTCCGGGTAGTTGGCGGGGAACATCGAATCGACTGACGCCTCGGCCACGAAACGCAGGCCTGCTGCCGCGCCGCGTCGCACCACGTCGCGAAAGGCAAAGGCGGTGTTGAACGGCTCCATCAGGTCATGGCCGACATGCCAGTCGCTGAGCTTGCGGACATTGTCGCGCTGCTCGGCGATCACCTTGGCGTAGCCCGATTCGCTGTCCGCCACCGCGTCGGCCACCTGGTCCAGCGCGGCGCGGCCGCGCGCCACACGCTCAGCCTCCGACGTCGCATCACCGGCGGCGGCCAGCATCAGGTCGCGCACCACCTGGCGGACATGCCAGCCCGGCAGTGCGTTGTAGCTGAGATAGCAGAGCCCCTGCGGCGCCAGATGGCGGCGGCAGGCGGCGAAGATCGTGTCATGCATGTCGGGCGGCACCCAGGACAGCAGGCCATGGGCGATGACGGTGTCGAACTCGCCCAGCGTCCCGTCAAGGTCGCGAATGTTGCCGGCGATCAGCCGCAGGTTGGTCAGTCCTGCCCGGGCCGCGCGCGCCGTACCCATGGCAATTTGCGCTGGCGACAGGTCGATGCCGACGCAAGCACTGCCCGGCAGGCTGGCGGCGATGGCGGCGATGTTGTCGCCGGTGCCGCAGCCCAGCTCCAGCACGCGCGCCTTGCGCATGTCGCCGGGCCGCGCGCCAAACACGGTGGCGATGGCGGCGAGGCGATCGGGATGCGTCTTGCGCCGCGCCTGGCCGTGATAGGGCAGCGAGTCGTAGCCCGACTGCAGGCGCGCGTCGTCCCGCATGCTCATGCGCGCCTCACAACGAAAAAGGGCCGCGTGAGCGGCCCCGTTCCGTGCTGTCGGCGCGCCGAATCACCGGCGCTCCATCAGGAGCTTCTTGGTCTCGGCGATCGCCTTGGCCGGGTTCAGGCCCTTGGGGCAGGTCTGGGTGCAGTTCATGATCGTATGGCAGCGATAGAGCCGGAACGGGTCTTCCAGCGCATCAAGCCGTTCGCCCTGCATCTCGTCGCGGCTGTCGGCGATGAAGCGATAGGCCTGCAGCAGCACCGCGGGGCCGAGGTAGCGGTCGCTGTTCCACCAATAGCTCGGGCAGCTCGTCGAGCAGGAGGCGCACAGGATGCATTCCCACAGCCCGTCGAGCTTGGCGCGGTCCTCGCGCGACTGCAGCCTCTCCCGGGAAGGGGGAGTCGATTCGGTCTGCAGCCAGGGCTTGATCGAGGCGTATTGCGCGTAGAAATGCTTCATGTCCGGCACGAGGTCCTTGACGACCTTCATGTGCGGCAGCGGATAGATCTTTACATCGCCCTTCACGTCCTCGATCGCCTTGGTGCAGGCGAGCGTGTTGGTGCCGTCGATGTTCATGGCGCAGGAGCCGCACACGCCTTCGCGGCAGGAGCGCCGGAACGCGAGCGTCGAATCCATCTCGTTCTTGATCTTGATCAGCGCGTCCAGGACCATCGGGCCGCAGGTGCTCATGTCGACCTCGAACGTGTCGACCTGCGGGTTCTTCCCGTCGTCCGGGTTCCAGCGATAGACCTTGAAGGTCTTGGTCTTCGCGGCATTGGCGGCTTTTACCGTCTTGCCGGTGCCGACCTTGGAATTGCGCGGCAGCGTGAACTCAGCCATGGGCGTGTCCCTCTCGCCTCAGTCGTTCGTCAATACACGCGCGCCTTGGGCGCGATGTACTCGATCTCATTGGTCAGCGTGTATTGGTGAACCGGACGGTCGCCCAGCGTGACCGTGCCGTTGGCGTCGACCCAGGTCAGCGTGTGCTTCATCCACTGCTTGTCGTCGCGCTCGGGGAAATCCTCGCGCGCATGCGCGCCGCGGCTTTCCTTGCGGTTGGCAGCGGCATGCATGGTGACGATGGCCTGGTCCATCAGGTTCTGCAGCTCCAGCGTTTCCACCAGATCCGAGTTCCAGATCAGCGACCGGTCGGTGACCTTCACCTCCGGCATGCTCTGGCGAACCTCTTCGATCAGCTTCTTGCCTTCCTCGAGCACGTCGCCGGTCCGGAACACCGCGCAGTTGTTCTGCATCACGCGCTGCATGTTGTTGCGGATGTCGGCGGTGGGCAGCTTGCCATTGGCGTGGCGGGCCTTGTCGAAGCGGCCGAGGATCGCGTCCATCGCGGCCTTCGGTGTTGCCTTGTGCTTGGCGCCCGCTTCCACGACCTTGCCCGCATGGATGGCGGCGGCGCGGCCAAAGACGACCAGGTCGAGCAGCGAGTTGGAGCCGAGGCGGTTGGCGCCATGGACAGACACGCAGGCCGCTTCGCCCACGGCCATCAGGCCGCGCACGATGTTGTCCGGGTTGTCCTTGGTCGGCCGCATCACCTCGCCGTTGTAGTTACAGGGGATGCCGCCCATGTTGTAGTGCACCGTCGGCAGCACCGGGATCGGCTGGCGCGTCACGTCGACACCGGCGAAGATCTTGGCGCTCTCCGAAATGCCGGGCAGGCGCTCATGCAGGATCTTCGGATCGAGATGATCGAGGTGAAGATAGATGTGATCCTTGTTCTTGCCGACGCCGCGGCCTTCGAGGATCTCGATGGTCATGGCGCGCGAGACGACGTCGCGCGAGGCCAGATCC